>CAZAJK010000016.1:0-12458 GCA_964485425.1 uncultured Candidatus Bathyarchaeia archaeon
CCCATTTAACTATTCGGCTGTAAAGGGAGCTTCTAGAGGGAAACTTGTATTGAGGGATTCCATAGGTCGCCTCAAGGATTAATATGTCACATTGAATGGGCTCTGCGGCTTCAGAGAGGAGGCTACTAGTGAAGTTGAGGTCTCCCGTGTAAGCTATGCTGGTTCCCCCAACCTCAACTAGGAAGCCGCAGGAGCCGAAGATGTGGCCTGAGTTAAAGGCTTGAACCTGGAAAACTCCAGCCTTAAACTTTTCTCCATACCTTACGGGTTTGGTAGGTATTTTTGGCTTCCTGCCTGAGGAAGCCTCAAAAATTTTTAGGGTTGCTTCTGTGGCGTAGGCTGCCGTCCCACTTTTAGCCTTTAACCCCCCCACATGGTCTCCGTGGGCATGGGAAACTAGGAGGCCTTTCCCTCCAGGCTTGGAGGCGTCTAGGTGGAGAGTTTCACCCTGATATTCGATGATTACTCCGCTGTCCCAGTAGATTTTAACGGGCACTCTTAGCCTTAACCCCCAGATACTATTTCCCTTAGATAGGATATTTTAAAGGTTTGAGTTAGGGCTAAACTTAAATCAGGCTGGAGACCGTTTAAAAATGAGGTTGACTGGGAGGGGGCTTGGCTGAGCAGGGTTAAGAGGCGTAGGGAGCAGGCGCCCATGCCTACCTCAACCGCTGGGCTACTGCGCTTCTACGAGGAGGAATCCTTCGGCATTAAGGTTAGACCTGAAGTCATCGTAATTATTGTCGTCATCTTCATAGTCGTGGTGGCTCTAGCACCATACATTCTGGGAGCTTAACGCTTAGACGGTTTCTCCCTACTTAGACTTTTCCCTTTCAGGTAAAATCTCTATTCTCTGAACAGAGTTTAAGTGGATGAAAACTTCGCTTTTCTTCTCTTTCGCCACCACCCTTGGAATGGGGTTGGCCACGGTGGTTCTCAGAACTACGGCTTCAGCGTCGGTCAGCCAAATGCCAGGAGGCAGGTGGCTTACAGCCTCAATTCGCCCCTCATAGCCAAAATCCCTTTCCACTATCACAATTACTCTGCGCCCTACATGACGTTCAAGAAAGTGGAAGATGGTGGGGCTTACTTCACTTGTGCTCAAAGGCTATCCCCGCTAACTGCCTTTTAAGCTCCTCCGCCTCCTCACGGCTTAAAGGTATGCGCTCAACCTTTCCAGGGCTTTCAGAAATGAGGGCGCTGTTCCCGGAGGGATCCTTAAGGATCACCGTGAAGGATATTTTGCCTTCCGCAGCCAGCCTAAGCTTTTCCAGGAAGGCTTGAAGCCTACCCTCCGATTCCCTGTCTCCCCTGAGCGTGGAAGCAGCCTCCTCGATTCTTAAGAGGAGGCCTTCCACGTTGGTTATGTAGCCTTGGGAGGCGGGGCCCGGCCTAATTTCAACTCCTAGCTCGGGTATTTCTATGAAGCCGCTGCTTGAACGCACCACTTTAATCTTGAGGTCTGAAGGGTTTTCCACCAGCGCCTTGTAGGTGGCTGGCTCCTTTGCCTCTAAAGCCATAACGTCTGTAACTCTATAACCGCATGAGGCGCACTTATAGGTGAGGAGGAGAAGCCTGCCGAAGCCTGGAATGTTTTCCTCCGCATAGGTTATGGTTATCTGGCCTCTCCGGCAGATGGGGCATGCTCCAAGCTCGGCTTCCGGAGGTCTTTCAGCCATCGGTTTGGCTCAGCCTCCGGAAAGAATACTCAGGGGCAATATTAGACCTTTATACCAAAATCTTTTTCAATATCTTTCATCCGTATGAAAATATTAAGCTGAAACAGGGTTACAAAAAGTTGCGGAGGGATAGGCTTGGAAGGTCAGGAAACCGTAGAGCAGCCTGCAGCTGTTTTAGTAGGTAAGAAGCCTGTAATGAATTATGTGGTTGCCATCCTAACCTTCTTCAATCAGGGAGCCAAAAGCGTGGCTGTGAGGGCTAGGGGCTCAGCCATAAGCAAGGCCGTAGACGTGGTTGAACTTTTAAAGAGAGCCTTCGTCAAAAACCTGGAGGTCAAGGGAATAAACATTGGGACTGAGGTGCTTGAGAGGGAGGGAAGAAAAGCTAACGTTTCCACCATAGAAATCCTCCTGGAAAAACCTGAAGACTAGGCATCCCCGAAAACTTCGCGAGAAAACGTTAATCCTCCCAAGGTTTTTAGAATATAGGCTTTAGGGTTAGACTGGAATCGCAGTAAATGGCCTCCACATCCACCACGGCAATCGGAGGAGCCGAAGCCTAGGAAAACCTGGCTGGCGTAAGGTTTCAACTTTGAGGCTAGGAGACATTCAATGTTTTTTTCGCTTTCAATAAGCCAGACCTCAGCAAGTTTGAAGGCTGGATGGGTGAGCAGGTAGTCTATATGCCATCTAAGTTTCCCCTCTTTGGTGTAAGCCAGCCTCCTATGCCTGTTTACCCGCGCCTTTAATCCGCCTGGGCCTAGGGCCGACCCAGCATAAACATAGTATCCGGCTGGGAAGCTTAAGCTTCCAAGGCTTCCAACTTTAACCTTTACAGGCTTCTTCAAGCTTAAAATTAGGAGGTAGCCTCCCCTCAACCTAGCTAAAATTTTTCCCAGCCTAGCCTCATAATTCTTGTGTTAGCGTTCTGAGGCGTTTGGGCTTTGAGGGTTATCCTCGACGGCCACATTCATTCCAAGTATAGCAGGGCTACAAGCAGAGAAATGGATATTCCGCATATTGCAAGGTTTGCTAAGATTAAGGGGTTAAACGTTGTGGGCACAGGAGACTTCACCCACCCCGCATGGTTTAAGGAGCTTAAGGAGTCTCTGAGGCCCTCACCCTTCAGCGGCCTCTACGAACCCCTCAAAGAAGGGGGCAACATATACTTCATGGTTACAACGGAGGTTTGCACCATCTCAGAGTTTGAAGGCAAAACTAAAAGGATTCACCACGTCATTTGGGCTCCAAGCTTTGAGGTGGCTGAGCAAATCTCCGATGCCCTGGGAAAATATGGGGACCTAACCGTTGATGGGAGGCCAACCTTAACCATGTCTCCACCTGAACTGGTGGAGGTTGTAACCCAGATTTCAAGGGATGCCTTCCTCTTCCCAGCCCACGCCTGGACTCCATGGTTCAGCCTCTTCGGGGCTTTCAGCGGCTTTAACAGGTTTAAAGACTGCTACCAAGACATGGCTGATAGGGTTTATGCTTTGGAGACTGGTTTGTCCTCGGACCCGCCGATGAATTGGAGGGTCAGTGAGCTTGACAGGCTAGCTATCATCTCCAACTCGGACAGCCACAGCTACTGGCCCTGGAGGCTGGGGAGGGAGGCAAACGTCTTCGAGCTTCCTGAGCCAAGCTATGAGGCAATCGTGGAAGCCTTGAAACGTAAGGATTCTAGCAGGTTTCTCTTTACGGTGGAAACGGATCCGGCCTATGGGAAATATCATTGGACGGGCCACCGGAACTGCGGTGTCTCCATGCCAGCTAAAGAGGCAGTTAAGCATGGAGGAATCTGCCCTGTCTGCGGTAAACGTATGACGAAGGGTGTGGAGGAGCGGGTGGAGGAACTAGCGGATAGGCCTGAAGGCTATAAGCCTCCCGGCTCTCCGGGATACGTCCACCTTATTCCCCTTTCGGAGATTATTGCTACTGCTCTAGGCTTAGAGAACCCGCAGGACAGGAGGGTTTGGGCCTTATACGACAGGTTGATAGCTAGGTTTGGAAACGAGTTTGCCGTTTTACTCGACGCCCCCTACCGGGAGGTAGCTGAACTGGCAGGTGAAACCGTGGCTAGGCTACTAGCGGCTGTCAGGGAAGACAGGGTTAAGATTAAGCCTGGCTACGACGGAGTCTACGGCAAACTTCTCCTGGATGAAGCCTTGAAAGGTGAGGCTTCGAGGGATGAAGCTAAGCGGAAAGGAACTCTTGAAGACTTCTTCTAAGGTAAGGCTTAAGATTTCAATGGGTTAAGTTCAAGTTAATGGGAGGAAACCGGGTTTGGCTATTCTGATCCTTGGAGACGGGGAGGTTCAAGCCCTTCTAACCATGGAGGAAGCTATTAAAGCTGTAGAGGAGGTTTTCGCCGAGAAGAATCTGGGAAGAGTTCAGTCTCCCATGAAAACCTTCCTCTTCTATGAGAGGTATAATGGAGACCATAGGTTCATGCCAGCCTACATAGAGAAACTCAACATTTCAGGCGTAAAAATAGTGAACACGCATCCTGAGAATAGGAGGAAATTCGGCTTACCCACCGTAGCCGGAATCATCGTGCTCGCAGACCCCGAGAACGGGGCAGTCTTAACCATCATGGAAGCCACCTGGGTGACCATTGTTAAAACAGCCGCAGCTAGCGCCGTAGCCACCAAGTATTTGGCTAGGAAGGACTCTGAGGTGCTAGGGTTGGTGGGGGCAGGGCTTCAGGCCGTAGCTCACCTGGAAGCTTTAAGCCACGTTATGAATATCAGCGAGGTTAAGGTTTGGAGCAGAACGAGGCAGACGGCTGAAAAGTTTATCCGCTGGGCTTCCACCCGACATCCTGAGGTGAAGTTCACCCTAGCCGAAACCGTTAGAGGGGCGGTTGAAAGCTGCGATGTGGTGGCGACCTTAACGCCTTCTAGGCAGCCTATAGTTATGGATGAATGGGTTAAACCTGGAACCCATATCAACGCGATGGGGGCCGACGCCCCCGGGAAACAGGAGCTCGACCCAGCCATCCTTAGGAGAGCCAAAATCGTAATCGACGACTGGGAGCACTGCAGCCGAAGCGGGGAAATAAACGTTCCACTGGCTAAAGGGGAAATCGCGAAAGAGAACATCTACGGGGAAATTGGGGAAATAATTTTGGGGCGGAAGGCTGGACGGGTGAAACCTGAAGAAGTAACGGTTTTCGCCTCTACCGGTGTAGCCATCCAGGACATCGCGGTGGCTGAGCTGGTTTACAGGAAGGCTTTAGAAAGGGGGTTTGGAGTGAAAATGGAGTTGCTTGGGCCATCTCTAAAACTAATATAGGCCGTTAAAGATTTCCTAGCCCTCCACCGATTCCCTGCTCATCTGGGCTACGAGTCTTTTAAGCTTGGTTGAACTATTGAGGCCTTCAGGGCCAAACTTTTCTATTTTAACTACCTGGATGGGCAGATTCCTCTCCTCAATTATCTTCCTAACCTGAGCTTCAATTCTATCCTGATCGTAGCCCACAGCCACAATGTCAGGCTTAAACTTTTCAAGGAAGCCTTCCAAATCCAGATTTTCGCTTCCAAGAACCGCTTGGTCAACGGGCTTTAAGCCTTCAACTAAAATTCTACGCTGCTCCTCCGGTATGACAGGCCTCCTCCCCTTCAGCTTTTCCACGGTGGAGTCCCTGGCCACGATAACTATGAGCCTGGCTTCAGGGCCTCCAATCTCCTTAGCCCTTTTAAGGAAGGCAAGGTGGCCTGGATGAATTAGGTCGAAAACCCCTGAAGCTAGGACGGTTTTACCTTACAAGGCCGCCCACCCACTTAAAGTCGACATAGCCGAGCATCCTCAAAGCGTCTAGGAGACCCTCACCGTAGGCTAGGGAAATTAAAGCTGTAACCTTCATGTTTTGACGGTAGAAATGTTCGGCGTCCTGACGGTAGCATTTCGCCAGTTCAACTATTTCACTGACTTTGGAGGCTAAGGCTTCCCCTTCAACCGTAAGCTTTAAGGTGGAGAAGGCTTGGGCTAAGCCTTCACTATACTTCCGATATCTCCCTTCCAGTTCGGTTTCTTTCAAGGCAGTTCCTCCGGCTTAACGCCGGCCAAAACCTTTAACGCCTCAGCCTCCATGAAGTGGAGGCTTCCTGGAATTATTATTGTTTGCGGCTTAAGCTTGAAGTCTTCCTTGATAAGCCTTCCTATCAGGCCTCCCTTAACCTCAACGTCTGCTCCACCAACCCCCGCCAAGCCCAAGGCAAGCCTATCCTTGGAAGCCACCTTCTCCCCGCGGCTTTCCTCAATGGTTAACAGGTATTGAAGGCCTTCCCTCACCGTCATCCACCTCCCAGTCTTAGCATCATAGTCGAGGAGAAGCAGGGTGTGGAGGCCTCTGGAAAGGTTTTCCTTAACCACGTCGTAGGGGGTTTGAGGCATGAAGCCTGGGGAGGGGAAAGGGATGGTTACTGTCCGCCCAAACTTGTAGGCTTGCAGGCCTGAGATGGAGGCTGCAGCCGAATAGATGGAGGCTGCGTGAACTATTTCAACCCTTATCCCAGCCTTTAAGGCTCTAAGCCTCAGGTCGATGTGGGTGGTAGCCACCATGGGGTCTCCGGGAACCATGAGGACAGCCCAGCCTTCCTTCGCGTCTCTCAAAACCATCTCCCCTGAACGTTCTTCCAAGTCTTCTCTGCTGAGCTGGATGGGCTGCTTGCCTAGGAGGCTGGCCAACTGTTCTAGGGAGAAATCCGCTAGGGGGCTTGTGTAAAGCTCTATGTAGACCTTATCGGCTTCCCTCGCCTTCTCTAAGCCTTCTAGGGGGATTCCCCCTAAGCCTCTCAACCCTAGCCCAATAAAAGTTAGCCTACCCAACCCTACCACGGAAAATGTAGGCTTCCCCCGGGTTTAAAGAAAAATTGAGGGGTTCAGCCGAAGAGAGCTCCAAGCCCTACTAGGGCTTCCTCCTCCTTCTTTTCCTCCTCTTCCTTCTTCTCCTCTTCCTCCTTCTTCTTAGCCTCCTCAGGCTTGGCCTCAGCTGGTGCGGCTGCTGGTGGAGCAGCTATGGTGGGAGCAGCCTTAATAGCCTCCTCAATATTGACTTCAGAGAGAGCTGCTGTAAGCACCTTCACCCTAGCCTCATCCGGAGCTATGCCTGCAGCTTCCAAAACCTTCTTGAGGTTTTCTTCGTTGATGGGTTGGCCTGCGAAGTGGAGGAGGAGAGCCGCGTGGACGTAGGCGGTGGACATGAAACCTCACCTTTCCAGGTTAAACATGATAGACGGATACCATGAAACCTTTAACCCTATATTAAAGTTATCCTGCTAGGTCGCGTAGGGATTCATCTTTCTCCGCAAGTTTTAAGGCTAAAGCCTTAGCTTCTCCCGCAGCCTTAGCCAGCAGCATGGGCATGGTTTCACTGTCAGGTATGCCAGCGTTAACCTTTAGATTCCAGGCCTCGCAGGCTGCCTTGGCTAGGAGGACAGGCATAACCTCAGGCGTTGGATAGCCAGCGTTGACTGCTAGGTTATAGGCTGCGGAAACAGCGGATTCTAGGTCTCTGCGGAAGGCTTCCACGTCTATGGTTAGGAGGTCTCCAGGGTAGACGAAGCCATCCTCATAGGCGGCCTTAATTCTAAGCTTAGCCTCTATGGGCTTTATGCCAAGCTTGCCTAGGAGACCCGCAGCCTTCTCGGAAACCACCTCCCCAGCTCTAACCACCACCGTATCCCTGGTAACCATGATGTTTCCACTTTCAATTTTGGTGGGGATTCCTAGGTCTGAAAACTCGCTTATGATGGGGCCTGGGGGGAGCCCTGTATTCCCCTTCTTAACTACGATGTCTGTTTGAGCTATATCGCCCACCTTAGCTGGAAGCATAACCTTATTCTGCTCGAAAAGCATGGAAAGCTTGAAGGCGCTTAAATCGGTGAAGACGAAGAGGTTTTGCCCCTCCAAAAACTCTTTAAGCTTCTCTAGCCCAGGCTTCCTTTCAGCCACCCTATCTACCGCCAGCTTCATAAGATTGTTTTTAGCCACCCTAAAGAGGATTTGACCTCTAAACTTGGTTTTAAGCTCCTGAAGCTGAACCGTTCTAACCTTCATCAAATCGCATACCGCGATAACCCTATACTTTTCAAGGAGCTCCGCTAGCCTCTCAACCTCCAGCCTCTTAAATTCCCTAGCCTTCATGGAGCGTCTATCTACAACTGCCAGGGTCAACTTGCCTTCGCCTCGACGGGGACAGCCTCACCCATAGTTGTCTTAACATAAATCTTTTCAATGTTTTTGGAGCCCTTCTCAAGCTTCTCTTCAAGCCTTCGAAGCACGGCTAGGGCGTTTTCAGCTAGTTCAGCAGGATTCATGGTCTCTATTCCTATGCGGCATTGAACCGTGGGCTGGTCTTTAAGCCTAATCCTCACCGTGCGCTTAAGCCTCTCAAGGATGGGCGCTAGCGGCGTATTTGGGGGGACGGGGGTTGGCATTTTACCCCTAGGCCCTAACAGGGGGCCTAAGGCTCTGCCTATCAGAGGCATTAGGGGCGCTTCAGCCACGAAGAAATCGTAGTTCCTAGCTATTTTCCTGGCCTCCTTCCTGTTTTTGGCTAGGACTTCTAGGTCCTCCCTCTGGATGATGGCGTCGGCTCCTAGGTTTTTAGCCTCCAAAGCCATCTGGCCTGAAGCTATCACGCAAACTTTCACGTCTTTCCCTAGGGGGTTTGGAAGCTCAACTAGCTCATTAAACCTGTTCTCAGGCTTCTTAAGGTCGACATCCCTGAGAGTTACGATTAATTCAACTGACTGGGTGAAGTTCCTTTTACGTGAGGCTAAGGCTTTCTCCAAAGCTTTCTTGAGGGCTTCACCGTCAACCTGCATCCAGGACACCTTTAAGCTGAACAGAATTCTAAGAGCTTCCAGATAAATGTTAGGATTCTTCGGCGAAGAGCTTGTCGTGGAGGCCCTGCTTGATTTCCCTCTGAACCTCCCTAGGGTCTTTGCCTTCCACGGTTACGCCCATGCTTACACATGTTCCAAGCACCTCTAGGGCTGCGGATTTAAGGGTTTTAGCATATGACTGGCCAAGCTTTATTTTAGCAATCTTCTTCACCTGCTCCAAGGTTAGGTTTCCAACTTTCTCCTCTCGCGGGTTTCCAGAGCCCTTCTCGATTCCCAACTCCTTAACGATTAAAGCAACGGTTGGCGGGGTTCCAACCTCGACTTCGAACTCCTTGGTTTCAATGTCTACAATAACCTTAACCGGAACCTTAACCCCGGCGAAATCCGCGGTTAACTCGTTAATTTTGGCTACGATGGCTGGGACGTTGACGCCTAGGGGGCCTAGGGCTGGCCCTAGAGGCGGCCCGGCTGTAGCCTGCCCTCCGCTCACCAAGGCCTCAACCACCTTTTTCTCACCCATTTCCGGTTATCCCTCCCTTTCCTGTTTAGCCCTGCTCACCAGCCTAACATAGTCTGCGTTAACCGTGATGGGCATGGTTACAGCCGCCTCTAAAAGCTCTAGGGTAACCTCGTTTTTCACCCTGTCAACCTTAACTATCTTAGCCCTCATACCCTTCAGGGGGCCTCCTATAACCTCGACTAGGTCGTCAACGTTTAACTCCTCAACGATGGGTCTGACCACCAAGTAGCGTTCCAAGTCTGAAACGGAGACTATTCCGTGAAGCCTCTGCTTTACATGTTTAACTCCTGAAGCTGCATCGTCCACGAAGTGGGGGCCTGCAGCCTCCACGAAAACGTAGCCCCTAAGCTCCTCCGTAACCATGATGGCGTAGATGGGAAGCTTATTGGCTAAAGCCCTCGTATAGAGCAGCTGAGCCACGTTGGCTTCCTGGCCGGAGGTAGTCTTAACCACGTAAATCTGGCTTTCAGGAGGCTTCTCAACCGAGGTGAGCTCAGCTTCCGATGTCTGGCTTTCCGCCTCTTGGCCTTGAGCCTCCTCAGAGCTTTCCTCAGCCAACCGTCACCCTCTCCCCCACTTCACCCTGTAAATAAGCCTATAATGGCGAAAACATAGCGGATGAGGAAGCCTATGGCTCCCAGGACGGCGATTCCCAGAATGCAAACTCGGAAGAGCAGCCAGAACTCTGACCAGCCCGGCTTAGAGGCAGATTTAAGCACGTTTAAGCTTGAAGCCAGCCTTGACTTTAAGCCCAAGGCCTTCCTTCCCCATTCAGCGTGAACATAGTTGAAAGCAAAGGTCTCCCCTATTAGTGTTACCCATCGTCCTCCATGAAGGTTTCCATGGAGTCTTGATACCCACGCCTTTCAGCCTCTTCCAGCTCTTCCTTCCGCACTAGGCCTCCAGCCTGCTCCTTAAGGCTTTTGGCAAGTTTACCTCCAATGCCCGGCACGGCTAAAAGCTGGGAGAGACTCGCCCTCCTAACGTCTTCCACCGTCCTTAAACCTGCATTGTAGAGGGCTCTAGCCCTAACCCTCCCAACACCTTCCAGGGAAACTAGGGGTAAAAGTTCAGGTCTTACGCCATGCTTAACCCTAAGCCTAAGCTCGGCTAAGGGGACGATAAACTCCTTTTTCCCGAAAAGCTTCGCCAGCTCCCCAGCCGCGTAGAGCAACCATTCAGCCCGCTCCACAAGCCTATAAAGGTCTCCAGGCTCAACCTTATAGCGGTCTAGAAGCTCAGCCTCCCTAACCTCGTTGATCCAGGCGTGGAGCACCCTCACGCATTTAAGCTCTGCCAGGAAAGCCTCGTAGTCTAGGGCTGTTTCAGCCGTTTTCCAGGCTCCAGCCGGTTCTGGAGGCTCGAGGAGGAATTCGCCTCTATACTCTTCTAGGAGGGTTTGGAGTTCGGGGAGCTCCCGCTTTGAAGGGTAAAGTTTAGGAGCCATGTCGGGGGTTGAGGCAACTAGGTGAAGCAGGGCTATGGGGCTGGAAGGATTCCCCCTACCAGAGTGGAAGGCGTGCTTAAAGGTCACCGCGGTTAAGGGGTCGATGTAAAGCTCAGACGTCCGCTTTCCGAAGGCTGTAGCCCTAACCTTCGCACCCTCATAGACGATGAGTTCGTTTTCGGCTAGAAACTGGAGGGTTAGGGCTATAGGCCTCCTCACCACCGACTCTCCATACTGGTGGGCGTAAAAAGTTCGGCTGAAAAACTCGTGGACACCCTGCTCCGTCCAGGCGAAGCCCGAGGCTACCACGGCTAGCACATGGCTTCTGAGAGCCTTCTCGACTGCTAGCTTAGACCAGATGCGTTCAGGCCTTGAGCAGACATAGTATTCCATGAGGAACTCCTGTTCATCGTGGCTTGAAGCCACTAGGATGGCTTCTCCAACCCCGTCGTAGCGTGGCCTTCCCGCCCTCCCAGCCATCTGCTTATACTCTAAAATTGGGATTTCAAACCTTCCAAGCCCAGGCTCATACCTCATATAACTGTTTATAATTACGGTTCGAGCTGGAAGGTTAACCCCCGCAGCTAGGGTTGGGGTTGCCGCTAGAATCTTAATTAGCCCCCTCCTGAAAGCCTGCTCGATGATTCGGCGGTGAGCCACATGGATTCCGGCGTGATGTGCGCAGGCTCCTTCAGCCGCAGCCTTAGCCAAAGCCTCGCTGAGGCTTGTCTTCTCCCCGACGGATAGGATTTCCTCGGCTAGTTGGGCTAGAGCCCTACGCTCCCCCCGGCTTAAGGTTTTACCCAGCGCCTGGGCGGCTTTGAGGGCGAGGTTTACCGCCGCCCGCCTAGTTTCCGTGAAAATTAGGGCTTGCCCTCCTTCCCTAACGGTTTGTAGGGCTAGGTTTATGGAGGGGTGTGGATGCTCCCTCGGAATCCTCCTCGAGCTTCCATCCTTAAAGATGATTTCTTCCCGGTATAGGACGCCTTCTTTGAGGGGGACAGGCCTCCACTCGGTGGCAACACATTCGGCTCCAATCCATTCAGCTATTTCCTCAGCGTTTTCGATGGTGGCCGATAGGGCTAGGATTTGGGCTGCAGGGTTTATCTGCATCATTCTGGTTAGGGCTACCTCTAGGGTTGGCCCCCTATCAGCCGTATGGAGCAGGTGAACCTCGTCAGCCACTAGCAGTGAAACTTCTCCAAGCCAGTGGGCCCTATGCCTCATGAGGCTGTCAGCCTTCTCATTGGTGGCCACAATAATGTCGTAGCGGGCTAGGTGGGGGTCGCTGCTATCATAATCCCCGGTGGAGATGGCAACCCGGACCCTTCCACCCTCAGGCTTAACCAGCTCCTCATACTTCCGAAAATCTTCAAACTTTTCTGAGGCCAGGGCCCTCAGAGGGGTTAAATATAGAACTTTTCCACCCCGCTCTAACACGTGTTTAACGGCGCAAAGCTCAGCTACAAGCGTCTTGCCTGAAGCTGTTGGGCTAGCTAAAACCAGGTTTCGACCTTCAAGGGCTCCTTTCCTAACCGCCTCCTCCTGCGGAGGATAAAGTTCAGTGTAGCCGTGTTTGGCGAGCAGAAGCTTAACCTGGTCTGGGATGGGCAGCTCTGAAATCTTCATGGTTAAGCCGTCCCTGTCTTCCGCACGTAGCCGACCTTCGGCGAGTAGAGCATGCCGTCCTGAAGCGCCCTCTTCACTATTTTCTCAGCATCCCCCCTCCCTATCCCATAGTATTCTTCAAGCCTACGGTAGAGTTCCTCAAGCTCGGCTTCACCAAACTCTCGCTGTAATTCCTCTACCACCCTTAGGACGGTTACCAGCTTGTCTCTGAGGGCTGCAGGCTTCCCAGTCATGATGGTATCTATGTCGACGACTTCGCCTTCCTGAACCGCCCCCACGGCTTGAAGCGATTTACGCATGATGCGGATGGCTGCTTCAGCGTCAGCTGACGT
>CAZAJK010000016.1:12468-16532 GCA_964485425.1 uncultured Candidatus Bathyarchaeia archaeon
GCGTAATGGCTATGGGGGAACCTTCAGCACCCTGCGAAAGCTCCCTCATTTTCAGGTAAAAGTTTTTCAGGTGCTCGGCAGCCTCCTCGCTAAGCCTCGGAAAAACCCTAGACCTGGCATAGCTAACATATTTGCGGAGGAGGTCTGGGGGAATGGGGGATGTAGCAGGCCCTCCCCTCCGATGCACGTTAAGAATGTGGTCGGCTAGCTGTGCATCCACCTCCTTGTCCGGTTTATCCTTCTCCACAAAGATCAGGTCAAACCTTGAAAGAATTACAACCGGGATGTTGATGTTTTCAGCTACGGTTAGCCTGTCTTCGTAGCGTCCAAGCTTCGGGTTGGCTGCAGCCAGAATGGAGGTTCTAGCGTTTAAAGTTGCAACTATGCCTCCCTTAGCCACGCTTATGGTTTGCTGCTCCATCATTTCATGCATGGCCACCCTATCCTCATCCCGCATCTTGTCGATTTCATCCACGGCAGCCACGCCTTTGTCGGCTAAAACCAGCGCCCCAGCCTCCAAAACCATTCCGCCAGCCTTTTCCCGGAGGACAGCAGCCGTAAGGCCTGCAGCCGTGGTTCCACGTCCGCTGGTGTAGAGGCCTCTAGGCGAAATCTTAGCTACATAGCGGAGAAGCTGACTTTTAGCTGTGCCCGGGTCTCCCACAATGAGCACGTGGATGTCGCCGCGGATGGTTACCCCTTCAGGCGTAACTTTGGGCACGCCTCCGAAGAGCAGATACATGATGGCCTCTTTAATGTCTTCATAGCCGTAGATGGAGGGAGCAATAGAGTCGATTATACGCTTGTGGATGAACTCGTCTTTGGCTAGCTCCCTAATCCTCTTCTCGTCTTCAGGCGAAATTTCAACCGTTTCTAACTCCTTTCCAACGGTTTCCACATGGTTGGCTTCCACCACGATGTTGAAGGTTCTAAGCTTACCCTTCCCGGGGACGGATTCAGGCCTAGCCCTAACAATTCCCGTCACGGTAACCCTGTCTCCGGGCCTAGCACAGTCAACTATGTCGTCTTCAAGGTAAACCTCAACGTAGCGGGGAAGCTGGCCTGGGGGGAGGTCTTCAGGCCTCTCCTGAACCCTAAGCTCCTGATAGTCTATAAACTTGGACTTTTCAGGGAGCAGTTCAAAACCCGTTGTTCGACCGCAGCTTTCACATCTGAGGGGAGGCCTAATATAGGAGCCCTGCTGAGCAACCCTGTTTTCAGCCCCACACTTGCAGCGGAAAACGGCTTCGGTAAGCAGCGGTTTAACCGGTGTCGCTCTAACCACGATGCCGTCGAAGGCCACTAGTCTCTCGATATGTCTTGCCCCAATTCCACGAATGGAAATCTTATCGGGGAGACCTCTAATTCTAACGTGGAAGCGTTCCACGGCCTCAGCGTATTGCTCGTCTTCATAGCGCATTTGAGCTCGAAGAGCTGAAGCAGCATACCTCAAATAGTCTTCAGGCCTCTCCAGGATGCCTCTAGCCAACTCCTCGTCGAAGACGGAGAGCTCCATGAAGTCTAGGGTGATGGAGCGCTCGTCGTTTAACGCCATCTGCCTAAGCCTACGCCTATAGGCTTCCTGGGCGAAAAGCTCTTGGAAGCGTTCCTGAGGGTCTAGGACCATCCTGGCAGTAATCCTTCCACCCCCAAAGCTGAGGTTAAGGGAGCACCTGCCTCCTCCACTCCTCCACAGCTTGGTGGAGCCGCCTGTATAGGGCTAACTCCTCCTCCGTAAGGTTTTTAATAGACTCTCCAACCTCACCCCTGGCTAGAGCCATAAGCATGATCTTGTTAAGCCTCAAAGCTACCAAATCCTCAGCCCACTGATAAGCCTTATTGCAGGCCACCAGCCTCTCAGGGCTCCTCGAAGCCTCAGCTCTAAGCCTTCTAAGCAGCTCTCTAAGCCTGGGATAGAAGCCTTCGGGAAGCTTCCCAGGCTTCCTCTGCTGTTGCATCCCCTCTAGGAGGCGAACCTTCTGGAGGTCGGTTAGGCTGAACTCGCCTTCCGCCTCCTCATACTGGGCAATGCCGCTTTTAACCAGGTCTTCAGCCATCCACCAATAGACTTCAAACCTGTCTCCAGCCTCAAAGGGCCCCAGGGTGAAGCCTGCAATGGAAAGCTTTGGAATGGAGGTTAAAGCTTTAAGCCTAACCTTCCTATGTTGAAACTTAACCTCTGAAACTTCGAAAGGGTTCAAAGGGCAGACCCCTTAACCCAAACATTCCATAAGCTAAACAGCATAATAGGGTTTGTTCAAACTTTCTTGAAACTCGATGGAGGCTTAAAGCATGTTTGAGGCCTTAAAAAGGTTTGAGAGGAAGCTTAGGCCATATTAAAAATCTTGCGGGAAAACTTAAGTTTACTCGTAGACGGTTAATTCTTACCGGGGAGTAATGGTCCTAGCCGGGAAAGTTTTCAGGCTTGCCGAGAGGCTTGGATTTGGAGAGGTTGAGAAGAGGCTTAAGGGCTATAGGCGGGAGGAAGCCTTCAAGGAGGAGGGCTACGACCTTCAACTGCTAACAGAGGTGGAAAGGCTGAGCAGGACAAACCTAGGCTTGGAAGGGGTGATTTCCTATGATAAGGTTTTATGGCTTCCACGTCGAGGCGAAATGGTTCCGGTGGTTCGAACCTACACTGCCCCCTTCCTCTTCACCCCAAGGGGGAATCAGGTTCTCTTAACCGTGGTGGAAAAGAAGCATAGAGCTGACAGGCTGGCGGACCTGTTCAGCGAAATTCTTTTCGGAGGCGTGGGGGGAGTCTTAGAGGTGCGCATTCCACCGGAAAACCTTCAACGCTACCATGAGGATAACCCTGAAGGAACTAAGGTGGTGTTTTTTGAGGACCTAGATTTTCCGGGAATCGAGAAGCTATCCCTTTACGGTGAAAGCCTCTCCTCCACCTCAGCCTACAGCGACATGCTTGGCCATGGGAAAATCTGGTATGTGGTGGTCACATCTAGGCGTTATGGATACGTGGTAGGCGTCACAGGCGACGGGATAGTCATTGTTTTCAGCAGAATTGAGGTGGAAGACTTCTTCCGCTACGTGGTTGAAGAGGTTTTCCCTCTAATCAGCCTTTAATTAGAAGCTTAACCATAAGGTTTTATGGGAGTGAAAAACCCCATATTATTAAGTGGCGGGGCCTAAGGAAACGCCTGAAAATTGGAGGTGGCCCCTTGAAGCTGGAGGAAACCGGGAAAATTAAAGGCTCTGCGAAGTTCATCCGGATACCCCTCATCATCCACACGGTCCTTAAGAGGGAAACCTCCCTAAGCCTTCAAGTCGAACACGTCCAGGTTAAGAGAACCAGCATAAGCATTCCTAAGGATGCTGTTAAACTGAAGAGGGAGGAAATTGAAGACTACATTAAGCAGGTTTACCCTAACGCCCACTCCTTCATCATCCAGTATGAGGCTAGGGGGGACGAGCTAGTTCCCTTCTGCGCCCAGCTCTTCCTTTCAGCCTCCCATGCTAGAAGGCCCTGGGGTGGACGCTAAGACGTTTAAGGCTGTGAAACATGATTGGAACTCCTGAAACCCTGGCTTTGCAGCTGGGAGGCATAGGCGGCGTAGAATGGATAATTCTGCTCGCCATTTTCCTAATATTTCTCCTAGGCTCAGACAAAATGCCCAAAATCATGAGGGCCATAGGTAAGGCTATGGGGGAGTTTGAAAAGGGTAGGATGGAGATTCGAAAGGAGCTTTTAAAGCTTCAGCAGGCCCAAATGCAACTTAACCCCCAGCTGGCTCCCTCCACGCCAGCTCAGCCGCCAACAACTAGCACCGAGGTTAAAGTTATCCCTAACCCTGAGCCAATCAAACCAGTTGAAACCAGTGGGGCAGGCAGCGGCTTCCTAACAAAGATGGCCGCAGAGCTTGGGATAGAAGTTGAAGGTAAAAGTGAGGAGGAAGTATGGGAGGAGGTTAGAAGGAAGGTTTTGGGTGGAGGGAAAACTGAAGCCACGTAAACTTTAAAATACCTTAAGGCAACCATCAACACTTAGCATAGAAGAGGGCCGGTCGTCCAGATGGTTAGGATCTCCGCCTGACGCGCGGAGGGTC
>CAZAJK010000017.1:0-14911 GCA_964485425.1 uncultured Candidatus Bathyarchaeia archaeon
GAGGATGCTAAATCGTTTTAAGATAATAAAACGAGTTAAATTAAATCCAGATTCTCCAAAGGCTCTAAAGATAGCCCGGTCCACGGTCCTACTTCTGACAGGTTTCACAAACGAAGGTTTTCCTTTTAATGGGCTGCTGTAGGTAGAATTTTATGGGTGTTCCGCATTTTTTGCAGGGCTGCCGGTAGCGGTTGTAAACGTATAGAATGGGCTTCAACCTTTCACCTTTAAGCTTTAGGGATAGAAAATGCCTGCTAAGGTTTTCCACGATGTAGACCAGCCTTTCAACCTCTTCCACCTTAAGGTTCTGCACAAGTCTCTCAGGATGGATTCCAGCCCTAAAGAGAACCTCATTCCTAAGAATGTTCCCCACACCAGCTATGATCGACTGGTCTAGGAGAGCCACACCCACCTTTTCCCCTTTCCTCCCTAAAATTCTTCGAAGAGCTTCCTTAGGATTCCAGTCCTCCCTTAAGGGGTCCGGTCCAAGCTCGGCTTTAAGCCTTCTCACTAGGCGTTCAGCCAAATCAACCTCAACTATCGGGGCATTGTAAACCACGAGTTTACGGCGGTTCCCGGCTAGGAGCAGCCTAACCTGTCTTTCAGGCTTCCTCAGGTTTTCCTCCAAATCATAGATATGAATGGCTCCAAACATCATCAAATGAACTCTTACAGCTAACCCGTCAAAGTGGAGAACTATGTTTTTGCCGAAGGTTTCAGCCTTCAGGAAAACTTTCCCTAGCAGGCTCTCCACGGGGATGTGGAGGCGCTTAGATTTAGCGTAAACATCCCTTACGGTTTCTCCTTTAAACTTCTCACCGATTTTTAGGGCGTAGAGTTTGGCTGTAGGCCCTTCAACCATGTTTAGAGTTAACTTGCTTTCAAGGCTTAAACCTTCAATTCCCCCGATTTACGTTTATATATTTGGGTTAAGCTTCTATTGCTTACATGGCGGGTGGGGGATTGTCTGAAGGCTTCAGACACATCGTGCGTGTATGCGGAACGGATATTGACGGCTCAAAAAAGTTAGCTTACGCTCTGGCGAAAATTAAGGGTGTAGGGGTTAATTTTGCCAGAGCAGTGCTTACGGCTTTAAATCTTAACCCGGATAGGAAGGCAGGCTACCTCACCGACGAGGAGATCAAACAGATTGAAGACGCCATTGCTAATCCGCAGAAATACGGTATCCCAAGCTTCTTATACGATAGGAGGAAGGATTTGGAGACGGGTAAAGACCTCCACCTCCACGGTGCAGACCTGGAATTACGCCAAAAACTTGACATAGAGTTCCTTAAGGCTTTAAGATGCTGGAGGGGTGTTAGACATAGCTTAGGCCTTAAAGTTAGAGGCCAGAAAACTAGGACCACAGGCAGGACAGGTAAGACCGTGGGTGTAAGCAGGAAGAGAACATAAGAGGTGGCTTAAGGTTGGGAGACCCGAAAAAGCAGCGTAAAAAATATGAGACACCAAGGCATCCTTGGAGAGCTGACGTTCTAGCCGAGGAGCTTAAGCTTCTAGGCCAATACGGGCTTAGAAATAAGCGGGAGCTCTGGCGGGTTAAGGCCATGCTCACCAAATATAGAACTATCGCCAGAAGCCTTCTAGGTATGCCCGCCGAGCGGAAGGCTAAACTGGAAAAGGAGATGCTTGCCAAGCTTTACAGGATGGGAATCATAGGTGAAAACGCCACGGTGGATGAGGTTTTAGATTTGAGGGTTGAAGACTTCCTTGAACGTAGGCTTCAAACAATGGTTTACAGGCTTGGCCTGGCTAAGACTATTTACCAGGCCAGGCAGCTCATCGTCCACGGCCACATAGCTATTGGGGGGAGAAAGATAACCTCTCCAGGCTACATGGTTAAGCGCGGGGAGGAGGATCAGATAGGCTACAGCCCAGATAGCCCGCTGCAGAGCCCTGATCACCCGCTTAGGGTTGAAATGGCTCAGGCGGCTGAGGTGAAGGCGCAGTGAGTGGGAAGGAAAAGGAGAAGTGGGGTGTAGCCCACATCTACAGCAGCTTCAACAACACTATTGTCCATATAACCGACCTTTCAGGCGCTGAGACCATAGCGCTATGCTCGGGTGGAATGTTCGTTAAGGCTGACAGGCTTGAGTCTTCACCTTACGCAGCCATGCAGGCGGCTATGAAGGCTGCCCAAATAGCGAAGGATAGGGGGATTGTGGGGGTCCATATTAAGGTTAGAGCTCCTGGAGGCCACTTCCATAAGACCCCCGGCCCCGGAGCTCAGCCGGCCATTAGGGCTCTAGCCCGCTCCGGCCTGCGGATAGGCAGAATAGAAGATGTAACTCCCATACCTCACGATACCACTAGGAGGCCTGGGGGGAGAAGAGGGAGGAGAGTCTAGTGGAAGTTAAAATCTTGGAGCTCACCGAAACCTACGCCCGCTTCATTCTTTCCGGGGTTTCCACGGCCTTCGCCAATTCGCTTAGGAGAGCCATGATTAGCGAGGTCCCCTCAATGGCCATTGAAGACGTCTTCATTTACGAGAATACTTCCATGCTGACCGATGAGGTTATTGCTAGCAGGCTTGGCCTCATCCCCCTAAAAACGGACCTAGACAGCTACGTCCTCCCCGAGGAGTGTGACTGTAAAAGCGAGCTTGGATGTCCAAAGTGTAGGGTTTTGGCTGTTCTAGATGTGGAGGCTAAGGAGCGGACGACCATTTACTCGGATGCTTTAAAGTTTGAAGACCCGCATATTAAGCCTGTTTCCGATAAGATTCCTATAGTTAAGCTTGAGGCGGGCCAGCGGATTAAGCTTGAAGCTTACGCAAGGCTTGGTAGAGGGAAGCAGCATGCCAAGTGGCAGCCTGTATCGGTAAGCGCCTACAAGTATATGCCCATAATTAAAGTTGAGGGTAAACGCTGCGATGGCTGCGGTAAATGCGTGGAGGCTTGCCCGAAAAACGTCTTAGAGGTTGAGGGGGGCAAGGTTAAGCCGGTTAAACTGTTAGACTGCAACCTATGCATGGAATGCGTTAAAGCCTGCCCGAAAGACCCCCCAGCCATAAACGTGGCAGGCGACAACACCACCTTCATATTTCAAGTGGAATCAACAGGCTGTCTCCCGGTTTCAAGGATAATTTTGGAGGCGGCTAAAATCCTGGAGCGAAAGGTTTCAGAGCTGAAGGATAAGGTTAAGGCTGTAGGCGTGGTTGAGGCATGAGAGGTCCAACCAATCCGGAGAGGTTGAAAACCATTAGGCTTCTCAGGAAGATTGCTAGGGAGAACAAGGCTAAGATATGGTGGAGGATAGCTGAGCTTCTGGAAAAACCCAAGAGGAGGAGGATAGCCGTAAACCTTAGCAGGATAAACAGGTATACCAGGCCTGGAGACGTAGCTGTAATACCTGGGAAAGCCCTTGGGGCTGGAAGCCTAAATCACCCCGTGACGGTGGCAGCCTTCTCCTTTTCTGATAAGGCGAAAGCCAAAATTGAGGCTGCAGGAGGCAAATGCTTAACCATTGAAGAGCTTGCAGCCTCTAATCCTAAGGGTTCAAACGTGAAGCTTTTAGGGTGAAAGGGTTTGGCTGAGGCTAAGCCTACGGTCATCGACGCTAACGGGTTGATAGCTGGAAGGCTGGCGAGCGTGGTGGCTAAGAGGCTTCTTAAAGGTGAAACCATAATCGTGGTTAACGCGGAGAGAGCTGTGCTTTCAGGTAGAAAGCATAGCAGGGTTAGGGAGGTTAAGGAGTTTCTGGAAGTGGTTGGCAGGGCTAACCCCATCCGTGGGCCTAGGCATCCTCGAAGTCCAGACCGCTTCCTTCGAGAAATGGTTTGGGGGATGCTTCCGAGAGATAGGCCTAGGGGGCGTGAAGCCTACAGGAGGCTTAAGGTGTATGTTGGGGTTCCGAGCGAGCTTGGAGAGGTAGGCTTTGAAAGCATTCCCGAGGCTTCAGCGGAAAAATTAAAGCGTGGATACGTTACTTTAGGTGAGGTTTGCAAGGAACTTGGCTGGAGGCCGAGGGGTGTAGGTTGACAAAGAAGCTTCCTATAATCACCATAGGGAAGCGGAAGACGGCTATTGCTAGGGCCGTTATAAGTCCAGGTTCAGGCATGGTTAGAATAAATAAGATTCCCCTTGAAATTTACCAGCCGGAGCTAGCCCGCCAAAAAATCATGGAGCCTCTGCTCCTAGCCGGAGACATCTGGAAGCAGGTGGACATCGACGTGAAAGTTAGGGGTGGAGGGGTTATGGGGCAAGCTGAGGCGGCACGCATGAGCATTGCTAGAGGCTTAGTCCGCTGGTTTAGGAGTAGCAAGCTTAAGAAGCTCTTCCTAGCTTACGACCGCACCATGCTGGTTGGAGATCCCCGTAGGAAGGAAATGAAAAAGTTCGGTGGGCCTGGAGCTAGGAGGCGAAGGCAAAAATCTTACAGGTAATCTTTTCCTTCAGGCTTTTTCGCAACCATTATGCTTGTAGCCTTGATTAGGGCTTCCACCCTGTCTCCCTTTTTAAGCTTCAATTCTTCCACAGCCTCCTTTGTTAGGATGGCTTTTAGAAGGGTGGAGGCTTCAAGCTTGATTTTAACCTCGGCTAGGAGGCCTGAAATCTTAACCGATTCCACCCTGCCCCTAAGCTTATTTCTCACGCTTAACCTCAAGTCCTCTACACCCCGGTAATCTGACTCTTCTAGGGCTTCAGCTAGCCTGCCTTTAACCCTCCGAAACTCGGCTAGAATCCTCTTCCCGGCTTCGGTGAGTTTAGCGCCTCCCCCCTCCCTGCCTCCACGTCGAGTTTCCACAACGTTGACGCCTAGGCTCCTCTCAATGGCTGCAATGTAGTCCCAAACGTACTTGTAGGACATTCCAAGGCTTCGGGCAGCCTTACTTATTGAACCCGTTCTCTCCACGGCTTCGAGGATGGCTGCTCCACCTTCGCCTAGAAGATGTTTCCCGCCTCTCTCCATCCAAAGCCTAAAACTTAGGGATTTATGCCCAGCCAAGACTCTATAGTTAAAATTCACGGCTACACTCTTAACGGTTAAGATTAACCCTTCCCGGGGAAAGACGTATATAAGGGTTCGCCCTTCCAAGCCTTGGAGGTAAAGGCTGAAATGGCCTTAATGATTCCCATCCGATGCTTCACCTGCGGAGCCCTCATAGGCGACAAGTGGGAGGAGTTTAAGCAGAGGGTTGAAAAAGGCGAAAATCCAGGTAAAGTTTTAGACGACCTTGGAATCAAGCGGTATTGCTGCAGACGCATGCTCCTTTCGCATGTTGAGCTTTTGGACGACGTTTTAGACTACTCTAGAGAGGTTAAGTGATTTCCAGCCGGAACTCTTAATTATCTTAGACTGGTTAGAGGCTTTCTTAGAAGGGGGTTAGCGTTGACTTCAGGCTTAACCCTAATTCAAAGCGTGAAGGCTAGGCGCGTGTTCAACAGCCGGGGAGAGGAAACCATAGAGGTTACCGTTAAAACCGTTGGCGGGACTGGTGTGGCAGCAGCTCCAGCTGGTAAAAGTCGTGGAAAATATGAGGTGGAATATTATCCGCCTGGAGGGGTGCGTGAAGCCCTAGAAAAGGTGGAAAAGCTGGTGGAGCCGAAACTGCTTGGCGTAGACGCCTCCAACCAAGCGCTGGTTGATAGGCTTCTCCACGAAGTTGATGGAACCGAAAATTTCGCTAACATTGGTGGTAACACGGCTTACGCTGTTTCTATGGCTGCCGCTGAAGCCGCCGCTAGGAGCCGTGGGCTCCCACTCTTCCTCCACCTAGCCAAACATGAAACTTTTAGGGTGCCTCTCCCCCTCGGAAACGTTTTAGGCGGCGGCAAACATGCTGGGAGAGGTGCACCCTCCATCCAAGAGTTTCTGGTAATCCCCGAAAGAGCTGAGCAAATAGGTCAAGCCTATGAGGCAACCATCCAGGTGCATAGGACGCTTGGAGGACTCCTCGAAAAAAAGCTTTCAGATTTTACTCGGGGGAAAGGTGATGAGGGTGCTTGGGCTCCAAGGCTTGGAAGCGTTGAAGCATTAGAGCTAGTGGTTGATGCCGCTGAGCAGGTTTCAAGTGAGGTGGGCTTTAAGGTTAGGGTGGGCTTAGACGTTGCCTCTTCATCTTTCTGGGACCCAACTAGGGAGGTTTACGTTTACGCTTCTGAAGGTGAAACTAGGGATAAGGGGGAGCAATTAGACTTCATTCTCGAACTGATTAGAAGGTTTAAACTTGCCTACGTTGAAGACCCTCTTCAGGAGGAGGATTTTGAAGGCTTCTCGGAGCTCACATCTAAAGCTTCAACCCTCGGATGCCTCATCTGCGGAGACGACCTTTTCGTAACCAATAAGTCTAGGCTTGAGAGGGGAGCTAGGCTCAAAGCCGCCACAGCGGTCATCATCAAGCCTAATCAGGTTGGAACTTTAACCGACACGTGGGAGGCCGTCAGCTTCGCTTCAACTTCCGGAATTACACCCGTGGCATCCCACCGCTCGGGGGAAACCTGCGATGGGAAGCTGGCTCACCTAGCCCTCGCCTTCGGATGCCCCATAATTAAAACTGGGGTTATAGGCGGGGAGAGAGCAGCCAAATTCAATGAGCTTATAAGGGTTCAGGAGGCTTACCCTGAGCTTCTTAAGCCTGGAAGCCTTGAAGCCTGCTTCCGGAAACCTTAACCCACACCCCGCATCTCTACTTTTTGGTGAGTCAATGATTAGGAGAAGGCTGATTATCGCGTTTATAGCTGTATGTTTAGTTTTCGCCGTCGGCACTATTGGCAACTCAATTCTTCTCAACCTTTCCCTCATGGACGCCTTCTACTTTACCGTGGTGACCATTTCAACGGTTGGCTATGGTGAAATCTACCCCACAACCACTGAAAGCAAGATTTTTACAACCGTCCTGATAATTTTCGGAATAGCCATTCTAGCCGTAACGCTGGAAACACTCGTGGAGGAAATTACGCGTAGAAGCGTGATGGAGGCTTTAAGGGTGAAAGAACCCGAGGCAAAAACCCTTGAAAATCACTACATCATCTGCGGCTATGGCAGGGTAGGTCAGATAGTAGTTAGGGAGCTTCAAAAGTTGAGGGAAAAATTTGTGGTGGTTGAGAAAAATCCTGAGGTTGTTAAGAGCCTGGCTGAGAAGGGTATTCCAGCCATTGAGGGTTCAGCCCTCGACGAGGAGACCTTGAAGAGGGCGGGAATCGAAAGGGCTAGGGGTTTAGTCACAGCGTTAGGTAAGGATTCAGACAACGTCTTCATCACTATTACAGCTAAAACTCTTAACCCTAAAATCTACGTGGTAGTTAGAGTTAGCGATGAAAACGTGATCGACAAGGTTTACAGGGTTGGAGCTGACAGGGTTGTTTCTCCCGAGCTTGAAGGGGGCAAAATGCTGGCTAGGGCTTTAACCCACCCCCACGTGGTTGAAGCCATTGAAAGCTTAACCTTAACTCGGGGTGTGGAGGTAGCCTATTTCCGGGTTGGAGATGAGAGCGCTATAGCTGGGAAGAGGCTTGCTGAAGCAGAGCTTGAAGAGCAGACAGGAGCTAAGATAATGGCTATCTGCAGGAGGGGAGATGTGGAATTCAGACCCGGCCCTGAAAGCATAATTGAGAAAGGCTGCATGGTTATTGCCATTGGGAGTAGGGATCAAATTAAGAGGCTTGAAGAGATTTTGGGAGAAAGGTAGGGGAACCTGCTAAGCGGGAGAATTTACAAGAGATTTAAATGGGTTGTTGGCCTCAAATATTTTTCTGGTCGTGGTAGGCTGGCTGAGCTTATGGCAGTGGAAAGCCTTGAAGCGGAGGAAATAATCAGGAGAATCGAGGAGGAAGAAGATGTAAGACAGCTTATTTCGAAGGTTAGACCCCAAGAGCTGCCCTATGTTCTGGAGAGAATTAGTAGGGAGGATAGGCTTAGACTCGTCCACCTGCTTCCGGATGAAGCGGTGAGCAGGGTTCTCCCAAAACTTCCACCGGAAATTCTGGAAGACCTTATTCTTGAGATGGGCCGTGAGCGGGCCATAAGAATAGCCTCCTCCATGCCTGCAGACGAGCTTTCCGACGTTTTAGATAAGGTTTCACCCCACACGAAGAAGAGACTGTTGAAATGGCTTCCAACCTGGAAGCTTAACGAGATTAAGCCGCTGCTCGCTTACCCTCCAGACACTGCTGGAGGGCTTATGACCAACCGTATACCCATTTTTTACGAGGGAACACCCGTAGAAAAGGTTATTCAGGAGTTCACGGTGAGGCTGAAGTTCGACGAGTATGACACCAGCAACTGTATTTACGCTGTGGATAAGGATGAGAAGCTTAAGGGCATGATTTCCAGCAAGGAGCTTCTCCTAGCCCCTAGGGATAAAAAGCTTAGAGAGGTAGTGCACCCCCCACCAGCCATCGTAAAACCTGAAACCGACCAAGAAGAAGTTGCAAAAATAGTTGCCAGCTACGACCTCCTAGAGCTCCCAGTGGTTGACGGATCTGGCAAACTGCTTGGAGCGGTAACCGTAGACGACGTCATCGACGTGATTGTAAATGAGAGTAGCGAAGACCTGCTCAAGCTTGGAGCTACGGCTAGGTTTACCGTCCCCTACCTTACAGCCAAAATTACAGAGCTAGTTAAGAAAAGGGTCTTATGGCTGATCATGCTGTGCCTAGTGGAAATCCTGGTAGCCTTCATTATAAGCTCCTTTGAAAAAGTCATTACCACCACTATTGCTCTCGCCTTCTTCATCCCCCTAATTTCTTCGACAGGCGGAAATTCCGGCGTTCAATCCTCCACCCTGGTAATTAGGGGGCTGGCCACCGGAGAACTCACCATCAGGGATCTTCTAAGAATCCTGGCCAAGGAATCTATAGTTTCAATGTTTATCGGGCTCATTCTAGCACCCTTTCTCTTCGTCTTAAGCTTCACGGTGACCTTTGAGCTGTGGGTTTCCCTAATCCTTTCCATAGCCATAGTCATCATAATTTTCGTGGTGAACCTTATGGGGGGAATTTTACCTCTAATGGTAGCTAAGCTCAGAATAGATCCAGCCACCATTTCAGCTCCTCTAATCACAACGATAGCCGACGCTATCGGGTTAACCATATATTTCCTGGTAGCCTTAATCGTCCTAACACCCTAAACATACGGCTTAAATGGAATTCAAAGATTAGGATAAAATTCGGGGATGATGAACCCTGGTGTAGGAGAGCTCCCCTTTAAGCTTTGACCGAAAACTGCGGGGCTGACCCTAAAATTTTAGGGTCAGCCGATGCAGGCCGTCTTCATTCATGTTTCAGTTCTACAAGCCCGCCTGGCATCATCCCCTAAAATGACAAGGTTTACAGTTGACATAAACTTTCCCTTTGAGGACTTTAAAAGGCTTATAAATTTTCGGGACTCTCATAGGTTGGAGGGAAATTGGTTTTGGAAGAGCAGATAAGTCTGCCTTTTAAGGAAAAATATTGGCCTATAAGACGCTACCTTGACGTTTATGAGGAGTCCATCAGCAATATTGAGGCTTTCTGGGAGAAAGAGGCGAAGAAACTTGAATGGTTTAAAACGTGGGATAAAGTTCTTGAGTGGGATCCGCCATTCGCCAAGTGGTTTGTAGGCGGGAAGCTTAACGCCTCCTACATCTGTGTAGACGTCCACGCTAAAACTTGGCGTAGAAATAAGGTTGCTTTATACTGGGAGGGTGAACCTGGAGACTATAGAACCCTAAGCTACTCAAATCTTTACCGTGAAACCAACCGTTTTGCTTCGGTTCTGAGGAAGCTTGGAGTTAGAAAGGGTGATAGGGTTGCCCTCTATCTGCCCATGATTCCCGAGCTCCCTATCTTTATGCTTGCCTGCGCGAGAATTGGAGCCCCGCACACGGTTATCTTCTCAGGGTTTAGCGTGGGAGCCCTAGCTGACAGGGTTAACGATGTAGAAGCGAAAATCATCGTTACGGCTGATGGAGGCTATAGGCGTGGGAAAATTATTCCGCTTAAGAAGACGGTTGACGAGGCTATGAAGAGCATTAAGAGCGTTGAAAAGGTCATCGTGGTTAGGCGGACCGGCAGCGACGTCAATATGGTTGAAGGCCGCGACCTATGGCTTCACGATCTTCTTCAAGAGGCTGAGGATTATGTTCAGCCTGAACCTGTGGAGTCTACCCATCCGCTATACATTCTCTACACTTCTGGAACTACTGGTAAGCCTAAGGGTATAGTTCATAGCACTGGAGGCTACATGGTTTTCAACCATTCAATGTATCGGTGGGTTTTCGATATTAAGGAGGACAGCGTTTACTGGTGCACGGCTGATGTGGGCTGGGTTACCGGCCACAGCTCAATTGTTTACGCACCCTTGAGCCATGGAGCCTCGATAGTGGTTTATGAGGGGGCTCCGGACTATCCTGCCCCAGACCGTTGGTGGTCCATCATAGAGAAGTATAAGGTCACCATATTCTATACTTCACCCACAGCCATCCGCATGTTCATGAGGTATGGTGAAGAATGGGTTGAAAAGCATGACCTCAGCAGTCTCCAAGTGTTGGGAAGCGTAGGTGAACCCATTAACCCTGAAGCCTGGCTCTGGTATTTCGAAAAAATAGGGAAACGTCGATGCCCAATCGTTGACACTTGGTGGCAGACTGAAACCGGGGGAATTATGATTTCAGCCGCCCCCGGCATCGGGCTTGTGCCGCTAAAGCCGGGGTCAGCCACTTATCCGCTTCCAGGCATTGATGCGGATGTGGTAGATGAGGAGGGTAAACCCTGCCCGCCAAGGGTTAGAGGCTACTTGGTCATTAAGAAGCCTTGGCCTGGCATGTTAATGACGCTATATAAGGATCCTGAAAGATACAAGCGAACCTACTGGTCAAGGTTCCCAGGCATGTATTATGCTGGAGACTACGCTATTAAAGATGAGGAGGGATACTTCTGGCTCCTGGGCAGAGCCGATGAGGTATTAAAGATTGCAGGCCACCGGATTGGCACTGCTGAACTTGAAAGCGCTGTGGTAGCCCACCCTGCCGTTGCTGAAGCAGCAGTGATAGGTAAGCCTGACCCCGTTAAGGGTGAAACCATCCTAGTTTTCGCCATCCTCAGGGAAGGAATTCAACCCTCACCCCAGTTAGCCTCTGAAATCCGAGACCACCTGAGGAAGACCATTGGGCCTGTGGCAACCCCTGAAGCCGTATATTTTGTGCGTAGTTTGCCTAAGACCAGGAGCGGCAAGATTATGCGCAGGGTGATTAAAGCTGTAGCCTTGAACACGCCTTTAGGGGACCTAAGCACACTTGAGGATGAGGCTTCCGTTGATGAGGTTAAGAGAGCCTATGAGGAATTTAAGAAAGCCATGGAAACCTAACGGTCCCTTCCTAAAATGTCATTCTATTTTTGGTGGGCCGGGTGGGATTCGAACCCACGACCCCCACCTCGTAAGGGTGGTATCCTAGACCGCTAGACCACCGGCCCAAATCTTTCAAAGCATTTAAACTATTTAGTGTTTAAGGGTCATTCAGTTTTTCTTCCATTTCATTTCTCAGTCTTTTAAGCCTCTCTACGGCTGGATGGTTCTCGCCAAGCTTCTCCTTAAACTCTTGGAGGGTTTCATCGAAGTTTATGGTTCGATTTCTTGCTATCAATTTATCAGCGTAAGCTACGATTTTTTCCTCTAAAGTTTGAGGCGTAAAGTTTCGGCCGGGCATCCCTAGGAGCACGGCTTCTTCAGCTGTTATGCCTCCGCCTACATGTCTCTCAATTATGTGGATGAGGTTTGGTGGGAGACCGAGCTTTCTGGCTATTTCCCCTCCGAGATAGCCATGTCTCACATCGTGGGTTTGAGAGCGGCCTAGGTCGTGGAGGAGGGCTCCAGCTTCCACCAGCCTCAAATCTACGGGGAAACCTTTCCTCCTAAGCTTTCTAGCAATGCGTAGAGCAACCCTGCAGACTGCTAGGGAGTGCTCTACCACTTCTTTGGAGCATCCGGCCTCCTGAAGTATTGTTAGAGCCTCCCTGCGGGTGGGAAGCTCACTCCTGCTCGATTTCCTTCTCAAGCTCGGCAATTTTATCCTCTAAAACACGTATTATTAAGCTGTTGTCGTAGTGCTCCATTGGGCTTCCACACTTTGGACAGCAAAAGAAGTGCTCCATGGCCTCCTCGAAAGTGTAGCGTTCCCTGCAGCGTTTATCAGCGCAAACATAGAAGTCGTGGCTTCGCTCATACTCCAGCCTCTCCCTAAGTTTCTCCAGCACCTTGCGTTTTTGAGTTCGAATAATGCTTTCAAGCTGGTCCTCCCTTAACCTCCAATAGAAAATCATCCAGCCTGAATTCTTATCTTGAACCACCTCAGGCGTAACCACGGAAAATTTTTGGAGGTGGAAAAGGGTTTTCCTAAGCTCGTTAAGTTTCACCTTCGTGTTTTTAGCTAGTTCGTCTTCTGTGGCTCTCCCCCTCTTCCTAAGCTCGGAGACCAGTTTAACAGCTACTTCGCCCCCGATTTTCGAAGCCACAAGCCTCAACATGTCGCTACTCATTGGCGGTTTAAACCTCACTGAAGTTTTTCGGGAGCACCCCTTCACCTTCTAGAAAAACTTTTCAAGGCTACAATTCATATCAAGCATTTTCCCATATTTTACGGTTATTATGACCCTAAGCCTACACGATATGTTGGAGGTTGAAATGGTTCGAGTGGTTGTGCTCCGCTGGGGCCATAGAGCCGAGAGAGATAAAAGGGTAACCACGCATGTGGCGCTTACGGCCAGAGCCTTCGGAGCTGAAGGCATGATTCTCGCCGACGTGGAGGACCCTTCGGTTGAAAATTCGATTAGAAAGGTTGTAGAGCTTTGGGGGGGCTCCTTCTGGGTTAAATCGGGCATTCCCTGGAGGCAAGCTGTTCGGGAGTGGAGGCGGCAGGGAGGACTCGTAGTCCATTTAACCGTTTACGGGCTTCCCTTAACTAGGGAGCTTGCCTCAAAGATTAGGGAGGCTGGGAAGCCTATTTTAGTGCTGGTTGGAAGCCAGAAGGTTCCTAGAGAATTCTTCTCAGAGGAGGTTTCAGACTTTAATGTTGCCATAGGAAGCCAGCCTCACTCCGAAGTTTCAAGCTTAGCTGTTTTTCTCGACCGCATTCTTCAGGAGGCCTGGCTTAAAATGGAGTTTGAAAACGCTAGGCTTAAGGTGGTCCCCCAAGAGAGAGGCAAGAAGGTTTTGAAGCTTAGATTTTAACGGCTTCCAGCATGCGTCCTCCCAGCTTCTCCACCTTTCCCCTAAGCTTATCCATAAACGTATCTGTTGACTCAACTTCAAATTGAACGGTTTTTTCGAGGAAACGCTGGCTTCTAACGGTTGAAAACCTTCTAATACTTGACAGGAGGGATAAGGCTTCACCTGTAAGTGGGAGTTCAAAGGAAGCCCTTATGTAGTCTCGCAGGTTGGCTGCCACCGCCTCCTTTAAGGCTTCGAGGTTTTGGGCGTGGAGAGCGCTGATGGGGATGGGGTTGGGAGCTAAGCCTTCAACAGCCTTTAACACTGCTTCAACCTCTTCCCCCTTCAGAAGGTCAATCTTGTTTAAGGCGGTGATGATTGGGGTTGAAACCACGCCTATTTCACGGAGGGTTGAAAGGCTGCAGGTCAGCTTTCTTTCCACCTCTTCGAGCGGCTCACTGCAGTCGACGACTAAGATTATTAGGTCGGAGAAGATGGTTTCTTCCAGGGTTGATTTGAAGGCTTCAATTAGGGTGAGGGGTAGGCCGTCGATGAAGCCTACGGTGTCCACTAGGAGGCTTTTCCTCCCTGCGAAATCGGTTAAGGCTATTTTGGTTGAAAGAGTCGTGAAGAGGCTTCCTGTAACCTTAGCCTTAACGCCTGAAAGGGCGCTGAAAAGGGTGCTTTTACCCGCAGCCGTATAGCCGCTCAGCGAAACCGTTGGAACCCCTAGGGTTGCCCTCCTAAAACGTTTAAGCTTCCTACTCTCCCTAACCTTCCGCAGTTCATCCTCAATTTTCGCGACCCTACGCCTAATAGCCTCATAGTAGACGTCGACATCGTATTTTCCGAGGCCGTGGAAGCCAGGCTGCTCACCCTTCTTAGCCAGGCGAACCTTCTCCCTAGCCCTAGCCAACTCATAGCGTAGCCTTGCCAGCTCAATTTGAAGCTTAGCCTCCTTAGTGGAGGCATGCTGGCTGAAAACTTCTAGAATCAGTTGGAATTTGTCGATGATTTCTACACCAGTCTCCTTGGCAAGATTGTAGGCTTGAACGGGTTTCAAATCGTTCTCAAAAATTACCTTCTCAGCTCCAAGCTCTCTAACCATCTTCGCCAATTCTACGGCCTTACCTGAGCCTATCTGGTAGCGTGGGTCTGGAAGCCTCACCTGCTCAAGTTTCCCAACCACCTGGTAGCCTACGGTTTCAGCTAAGCTTTCCAGCTCGTGGAGTAGACTTTTCTCGCCTGGAAGCCGACGTTCCACTAGGATTACTTTTTCCCCTACCATAGTCTTCAAACTCTAAGTATTGGAATCAGCTTGGAGGGAGAAAAAGGCTTTGTTAAACCTACTGTTTCTTCTCCTTGAAAACTGCTATGTCGCCTAGGGTTAGGCTGGTTGACGGCTGGGAAACTTTAACCTTAGCTAGGGCTTCCTCGGCTAGGGACTCAGAAGACTTGGCTATAAGCTTTACACCCAACACGTGCTCCAGTTTCCTAGCAACCTCAAAACCCGGGTAAACCTTTTCCGTTTCAAGCTTCCCTATGAAAGAAGCTTTCTCACCAATTTTGAAGGCTAGGTCTTCCTGAGTCCAGCCTCTCTGCTCCCTAGCCCTCTTAATGATTTGCCCATAGTTTTCCACCATCGTATATTCCTCATTTACCCCTCCAACCGGCCTAAATCTCCTTCTGGGGGAAAATCTCTCCCTGGGGAGAGGTAGGCTTACAGGAGGCCTTGAAGCTTTAGGCCTCCCAGAGCTAGGTAAAATTT
>CAZAJK010000018.1:0-3042 GCA_964485425.1 uncultured Candidatus Bathyarchaeia archaeon
GGGGGACTATGGAAGCCTTAATGCCAAAGCCAGCTATGATTACTGCTATGGCAAAGTATAGCCAGGTTTTCATGGCGGGAGCAATGGTTGCACCGTTGACAGCTGAGGCTATTACGGCTAGGTTGGTGGAGCCTGTAAGCCCGTAGAGGAGGCCGACGGCTAACAGTATTAGCGCGCTTCCAGCCGCACTCATGATGAGGTATTTGAAGCCTGCCTCAACGGGTTCCCATAAATGCTTTCTGAAGGCAACTAGCACGTAGCTTGTTATGGCCATTAGCTCCCAGAAGAGGAATAGGGTGAAGAAGTCTCCTGCGAAGGCTACACCCACCATGCCTGCAACCATGGCTAGGAGTAAAGCGTAATACTGGGTGTGACCTGTGTCATGCTCCATGTATTTAATGGAGAAGAAGGAGGCTGTGAAGCCTACCAAGATGAATAGGAGGGCTACAAACATGCCTAACATGTCTATGCGGAGACACGAGGAGTCAACTACGGGTAAAGCTTTTAAGACTAGAACTCCTCCGGCAGCCTGAACCTCCAGGTAAAGCGTATACCAAGCGTAGAGGGCTGCTGCAAAACCTACCGTAGAGGTTATGCCTAGCGGAATGTTTAGGTTGCCCTTATAGCGGGCTAGGGCTCCACCTAGCGCTATGGCTATGGCAAACACCAGGAGGATGTCGATAACCAAGGTGAACACTTCTCCCTTCACCTCCTCAACCTAAAGCCAACAATAGGAAGGCTATCACGATGAAGCCTCCAAGGATGAGGCTCATGTTGTAGTTGAGGATTCCTGGATGGGTTCTGCGGAAGCCTTGAACCGCAGCCTTCAACCCGTCCACGAAAACAGCATAGTAGAATTTATCGAAGAAGTAGCCTTCACCAATCACTCTCTGAAGAGCTCCCCAGCCTCCCCTACTAAAGTTTTCTGGGGGCGGGCTGCGCTTCCAGTAGACTAGGTAAGCCGGAATTCCCCCGGCTAGTAGGGCTACTACTGAAAGGGCTACGCTTATGGGCTCAACGTGGAAGACTTCGCCGTTGTGGCCTACGCCTAGGAAGGCTGCGAAGCCCTCACCTGCGAAGCCTGTGATGAAGCATAGGGAGGCTAGGATTAGCAGGGGAACCCTCATCACCCAAGGCTCGTGAATATGCATCTTCCTAACTTCTTCTGAGCGTTTTTCGCCTAGGAAGGTTAGGTAAATCATGCGGAGGCCGTAGGCTAGGGTTAGAGCTGCGGTAACCACGGCGAAGGCTAGGGCCGCATAGTTCCCGGTTTCAAGGGCTGCGGCGAAGATGAGGTCTTTACTCCAGAAGCCGTTGAATGGCGGCACCCCGCCTAGGGCTAGAACCCCCACCACCATGGTGTAGAAGGTTACTGGTGCATCCCTCCAGAGGCCTCCCATCTTCCTCATATCTCGTAGGCCTGCAAGGCTGTGGATGATAACTCCAGCGGCGAGGAAGAGGAGAGCCTTAAACAGGGCGTGGCTCATTAGGTGGAATTGGCTTATGAAGATGAAGCCTGCTCCGGCGCCTAGGCCTAAACCCATCATCATGTAGCCTATCTGGCTGATGGTGGAATATGCGAGAACACGCTTAATGTCTACAGCCACTAGGCCCATGGTGGCTGTTAGAAGGGCTGTTACCGCGCCAACCCAGACTAGGGCGGTAAGCCAGGCTTCGGGAGCCGCCTCCATGTAGATAAAGTGGGTTCTAGCCATCAGGTATACGCCCGCCTTAACCATGGTGGCGGCGTGGATGAGGGCTGAAACCGTGGTAGGGCCTTCCATCGCGTCGGGGAGCCATACGTGTAGGGGGAGCTGAGCTGACTTCCCAATGGCCCCCATTAGGAGGAGGAAGGGCGCCACCGACAGGGCGTAGGGCAGAACCCTGAAGGCTTCAAGGGCTCCCTGAAGGTCTGAGAAGGCGAAGCTTCCGGTGGTTAGGAAGATTATGATGATTCCCGCTAGGAGGAAGACGTCTCCAACCCTAGTGACAATGAAGGCTTTCATTCCGGCTCTTCTAGCTTCAGGCCTTTTATACCAGAAGCCTATCAGCGCATAGCTGCATAGGCCTACCATTTCCCAGAAGATGTAGAGCCAAAGGAAGTTGTCTGCCACCACCAGCCCAATCATGGAGCCTATGAAGAGGAGCATGAAGAACCAGTAGCGGGTTATACCCTCCTCTCCAGCCATGTAGGCTAGCGAATAAAGGAGGATGAGGGAGCCTATGCCTGCCACAATACCACACATGAAGACGCTTAAGGGGTCAACTAGGACACCCACCTTAACCTCGATGAGTCCTGGAATCACCAGCCAGGTTAGCTGGGGGTTGGGGTAGGGCGGCCCAGCCATGACGTCTGGAACCATGGATAGGGCGAAGGCAGCCGTTACAAAGCCCACCACTACTGGAAATAGGTCTCTAACCTTGCTGTGGAGGGCTGCTAGGGGCATTAGGGCTGAAGCTACCAGGGGGAGCAGCCAAACCATGAAGGGAGCGTAAGGCAGCATTTCCCACTCACCACCTTAAACGTTTAAGCTCACGGACATCAAGCGTCCTGTAATGCCGGTAAGCCTGAATGATTATGGCTAGGCCTACCGCAGCTATGCATCCCCCCACGCCGATGGCGAGGATTGCGATGGCAATCATGGCTGGGTTAATTACGCCGAAGGGTGTGGCGGCAAAGGTAACCATGATTAGGATGGCTCCATTGGTCATGATTTCCGCGGCTAGGACCAGCTTAATCATGTTGGTTTTGGTGGCTAGGCAGTAAATGCCTAGGATGATGAGAAGCATTCCACCTGTCAAACCTATAATCGTGGTGTCCATTTCAGCTTCTCACCTCTCCAGCCTAAATAGGGCTATACAACCAACAGCCGAGAAAAGCAGTACTAGGCTTAGGATGATGGCGTCCCATGAGCGAAGCTCCCATAGAGCTGAGCTGAAGGCCTCTGGTGGGAGAGGTGCTTCCTGAGCTAGGGTTGGGGTTCCAAGGGCTTGGAAGGGAAACGGGTTAGCCATGACAAGGCCTACGCAGATGAGGAGGAT
>CAZAJK010000018.1:3052-14688 GCA_964485425.1 uncultured Candidatus Bathyarchaeia archaeon
CTGCTAGGGCAGCTCCGGCGGCGGTTAAACCGTTTCCAGCCACCTGCTTCACCTCCCCCTAGTCAACATTATGACGGCTATGGCCATAGCCACCACAGCACCAGCGTAGACCAGCATTTGGAAGATTCCTATGTAAACAGCGTTGAGGAGGAAGTAGTAGGCTCCAATGGCCACAGACATGATTGCGAAGGAGAAAACCATGTAGACTAAATCTTTCAGCTCAATGGTTAAAACAGCGAAGATAACGGCTAGAGCTATTAATATGAGGGCGATAACGGCTTCCACGCTTATTACCCCCTCTTAAACTCGTAAACCCTATGCTTATAGTCTGCAAGCTCGTAGTCCTCAGTCATGGCTAGGGCGTCTCTCGGACAGGACTCAACGCACTGCGCGCAGAAGGTGCAACGGTTTAGATAGTAGCGGAGCTCCGCTACAGGACCCTTACCTATAAGCTCTAGGGCAAAGGACGGGCAAACCTGAACGCAGGTTCCGCAGCCTACGCATTTCTCAGCATCCCAGCTTAACCTCCCCCTAAACTTCGGGGGGACACCTCTCTTCTCGAAGGGGTAAACTAGGGTTACAGGTTTTCTTACAGTTGCTCCTGCCAGCTCACTTTCCATAGCCAACTTAACCAATCACCACCATGGCGAGGAGGAACTGAATAAATATAGCCTCAGCTATGGCTGCAACGATTAGGTAGCGCCAGGAGAAGTGGACCATCTGGTCTATCCTAAGCCTTGCGAAGAGAGCTCTAATGTTGGCTAAGACCAGCACCAAAACCGTAGCCTTAAACAGGAACCATAGGAAGTAGGAAACTTGAACCGGGATAACCGGGATGGCAGGCCCATAGGGGCCTCCAAGGAAAACAGCCGCCATTAGGGCTGCTGCCAACACGAGCTCCACGTCGGTGGCGAAGCGGAATAGAGCCAGCCTCCTCCCGCTGAACTCGGTCAGCCAGCCTGCAACAATCTCCTGTTCGGCTTCTGGAATGTCGAAGGGTATCCGCTCAAGCTCAGCTTGGAAGCATATTACTGCTATGGCTAAGCCTGGAAGCAGGGCTGCACCCAGAAGGGGCTCCTCAGCTAGCCTTTTGGCTATGAGGCTGATGTTTAAGGTTCCAGCCCCCATAGCCGCTGTAAGCAGCACCACGGCGAGTGGGATCTCGTAGCCTAGAAGCTGGAAGGCAACTCTAACGCCTCCTACGGCGCTAAACCGGTTGGTTGAACCCCAGCCTGCCAGAAACTTTAGGAAGCCTATCATGGTGAGCACGAAGATTACGAGGAGAATATCGCCTTCAAAGGCTCCGAGGGCCACCCCCCTAACAATAGGCACTATAGGCACGTAGAACAGCGCGTATAGGGATAGGGCTAGAACCATTATTGGGGTTAGGGTGAAGAGGAAGCGGTCAGCTGCCGCTGGAACAATGTCCTCCTTAGCCATAAGCTTCACGAAGTCGGCGAAAGGCTGGAGAAAACCTTTAGGCCCCGTGTGTAGGGGGCCGTAGCGGTATTGAAGCTTAGCATAGAATTTTCGGTCTACCCACTCGTAGAAGAGGGCTAACCAGAAGATGAATAGGAGGCCTGGGAAAATTAAAAGCTCAACTGCTCCAGCTACTGTTTCCCATACCATTTCAAACTATACCTCCTGAGCTCTTCCCTGCTCCAAACCCAACTCTTATTCTTCTTTTCATCGATGAAGGCGAAACGGGCTGTGCAGCTTAGGCATGGATCTATAGAGGCGAAAACTATGGGTATTTCGGCGATGTGGTAGCCTATCAGCATCTTACATACAGCGGGGATGTTCGCTAGGGTGGGCGTCCTAATTTTTACTCTCTCAGGCTTCTCCGTCCCATTGCTCTTGAAGTAGTAGAAGAGTTCACCTCTTGGAGCTTCACCTCGACTGATAACCTCGTTGGGAGCTATGTTCCATGGAACCTTAATTCTGATGGGGCCTCCAGGCATGTGGTCTAAAGCGTAGTCGATGATGTTGGCCGCCTCATACATTTCAAGAACTCTCACAACGATCTGGGCGAGCACATCCCCGGTATGGTAGGTGGCTACGTTGAAGGGTATTTCGTCATAGGCCTGGTATGGGTCGTCTGCCCTCACATCCCTCTTAACACCTGTAGCTCTTAGGGTTGGGCCTACAGCACATAGCGCCACGGCATCGTGGGGTGAAAGCTTTCCAACGTCGACTACCCTTTTCCTTAGGGTTGGCTCATGCTCCACCACTTCGGTGTATACGTCTAACCGTTCTCTGAAGATTTTCATACCTTTCTTAACCTGGTGGGCAACCTCATCGGTTATGTCTCTTCGAACCCCTCCAACGGTGGACATGGCATAGTTAACCCTGTTTCCGGTGATTAACTCTAGGAGGTCCATTACCAGCTCTCGGTCACGCCAAATATAGTAGAAGAGCGTGTCGAAGCCTAGTTCGTGGGCAGCCACACCAAGCCAGAGAGAATGGCTGTGAATACGCTCTAACTCCGAGACAATAACGCGAATGTATTTGGCCCTTGGGGGAGGCTCAACTTCAGCCAGCCTCTCAACGCCTTGAGTGTAGACAAGTGTGTGGATGAAGCTGCAGATGCCGCATACTCTTTCACAGAGGTAAATGTTTTGAATGTAGTTTCTGGCCTCTGTAGCCTTTTCTATACCTCTATGGGTGTAGGCTGGCCTTGGAATCACATCTACAATTGTGTCTCCTTCAATTTTGAAGAGGAGTAGGATGGGCTCCTTTAAGGCTGGATGCTGCGGCCCTATTGGAACTTCAAATATGGCTTCAGGTTCTACCTCTTCAAATCCCCTTGACACCTTTCTTCCTCTCCTCCTCCAATCTTTCCCTAATCTGCTGAATGGTTACATCTTTCCTAAGCGGGTGGAGGTCTTCAGGCCACCCATCTGAGAGGAGAAGCTTAGCAAGGTTTGGGTGGCCTTCAGCCACTATTCCAAACATGTCGTGGACTTCCCTCTCATAGAGGGTGGCTCCAGGAATAATGTCGGTGATTGTGGGAACCTTCGGATTATCCCTTGGTATTCTAACCCTAAGCGAAATAGTGTTCACGTAGTCGCTTAGATGGTAGATTACTTCAAATTGGCCTTGCTTAATAAGGTCAACCCCACTAATAGTGATAACGTATTGGAAGCCGAGCTCCTTCAAAATGTAGGAGACAGCCTCCTTAAGCTTCTCAGTTTTAATTAGGACAAAGGCGTGTCTTGGAGGTTGAAGTTTAACTTCAAGCACGTTTTCCGGGCCTAATCCCTGTTTAAGCTTTTCTACAGCTTCCTCAATGCTCACCATATTTGGCCACCCTTCCCTAGGCTTTAGCCAGTTTTTCTAAGAGCTTAACCACCCCGTGGATAATTGCTTCAGGGCGGGGTGGACAGCCCGGCACATAAACGTCAACCGGGATAACCTTATCCACACCTTCATACACGTTGTAGCATTGCTGGAAAACCCCTCCAGTGGTAGCGCAGTTTCCAACCACTAGCACAAACTTTGGCTCAGGCATTTGCTCATAAATCCTCACAAGCCTATCCCTAGCCTGCCTGGTAACTGAGCCTGTAACTACAAGGACGTCTGCATGTCTAGGGCTCCCCTTCAAAAGGATTCCAAACCTCTCCACGTCAAACCTGGGCGTTAGAGCGGCTAGAACTTCAATATCGCAAGCGTTGCACGCTCCGGAGTTGAAGTGCAGAATCCAAGGAGACTTAATTCGAGACCATTTAACCAGCCCTAACCCCAACTTAAGCCTTCCTCCATTTTCGAGGAGCTACTCATACCATTTAACTGGGAGCATTACGATTACGGCTATTAGGGCTAGGAGGGCAAACACCACGGGGAATACTCCAGGCCTGGCGAATGATAAGGCAAATATGAGGGCGAAGGCGTCGAAGATGAGGAAGTAGAGGCCGTAGATGAAGAGGCGTCTAACGTCTATTCTAAGCCTCTCAGGCGGAAAGTCTTCACCGCACGCGTAGGGGGCAAGCTTTCCCGGAGTTTTCTCCCCCTTAGCTGCTGTTACTCCGCCTATAAGGAAAATTATTATTGCAACGATAACCGTGACAAAGAAGATGAAGGGCGGGGAAATAAGGATTTCAAACCCCATTCTATTCACCGCCAAATGCTGATTAAGCATAACTTCAGTAGGCTTAAAAATTTTTCCACAAAAGCCTGAGAAACACGGATTAAGCCTCTTTCAGGGCTTGGAAAATGGCTTTTACAGCTCTCTCAACAGCCTTTAAAACTTCCCTTGTAGGCTTTAAACCCCAGCCAACCTTCTTAGGCTTAACTGCTAGAAGACTTATTTTAACATATGGCAAGGAATGTTGGAGGTATTCGGCTAGGTAGGTTAAGGGAAGCCTATGGGTGGACAAAGGTAAACCTGCCACCTGCTCTATTGGGAAAAGGCGGAGGGAGCCCGCCCTACCCTTAAAGGCTGCAGCATCCACAAGGAGAATGTGGGTGGGATTATATTTTACGGCTTTTCCAGCCATGTTTTCTGGGGCAACTCCCCCCTCCAACACTTTAAGCTTTTCCGGAAGCCTTCTTGAAGCCAGCCTCCTAGCCACCAAAACTCCTGCACCATCATCTCCAAGCATGGGGTTTCCAACACCTATGACCACCACGCTTCGAGCCCCTTTAAGCCAAGCCTTAAGCTGAGCCTCTATGGTTGGCAAATTATGCTCCCGAAAAAAATTTATGCTCATCTAAGCCTAATGAAAGCTTGCATTACAGAGGATTTGTTTGGGAGGCGAATTAAGCTGGCGTCTAAAACAACCTCGGCTGCCAAGGTTTATAGGCCTAAGGTTTTCGCCACCCTCATGACTGAGGTTTTAAAGCCTGGGAAATGTGTGGGCTGCGGAACATGCGTAGCCGTCTGCCCTGTTTCAGTCTTGAAATTTAAGCCAGTTCCTGGTAAGGATGAAGAGCCAGCGTTAGCTGGAAAATGTATTCTATGCGAATTCTGCTATAACCAGTGTCCCATGACTCCCCCAGGCGAAAAAGAGCTTGAAGAGCTTATTTTCGGGAGATCTAGCAGCGAAAACGAGCCTTACGGCATCTATAAGGGAATCTACGCTGTGAGAGCTTTAAACGAGGAAATTTTGAAGACAGCCTCCGACGGTGGAGCCGTTACGGCCATCTTAGCCTACGGGTTGGCTGAAGGTTTGCTTCAGGGGGCTGTAGTGGCCGACACTAGGGCTGACATGCCTTGGAAACCTGTGCCTAAGCTTGCTACAAAATTTGAGGATTTGGTGAGGGCTGCTGGGACGAAGTATAGTGTGGCTCCTATGGGGCTAGCTGTCGCTGAAGCTGTGGACGGTTACCAGCTTGAGAAAATAGGCTTCGTGGGAACTCCATGCCAAGTTAGATCCATAAGGAAAATGCAGTATGGCAGTTGGGGAGCCATTAAATATGGTGGGAAGGTTAAGCTTGTTATAGGGTTATTCTGCTCGGAAAACTTCTACTACGATAAGTTGATTAAGGAGTTTGTCGCCTCCAAGGTGGATCCAGCTAAGGTTACCAAGTTTGCCATTAAGGCTGGAAAGTTTGTGGTTGAGGCGGCTGGGGAGAAGGCTATCGAGGTTAAAATTAAGGAGGTGCAGCCTTACGCCCGTGAAAACTGTAAGTACTGCACTGATTTCGCAGCTAACCTAGCAGACCTTGCAGCTGGAAACATAGATTCACCTGAAGGCTGGTCTACAGTTATTGTGCGAACTGAAATAGGCGAGAAGTTCCTGAGGGGGGCTGAAGAGAAAGGATGGATTGAAGTTAAACCTTTAGAGCTTAGAACCGACAGTCTGCTTTACAAGCTTTCGTCCAGGAAGAGGTCTAAGGCCGAAGGGAAAGCATAGCCTTTCCTCCCAGCCTTTTCAGGGAACCTTAGGTTGGCTGAAAAATATGATTTGGTGGTTGTTGGAGCTGGGCCGGCTGGAAGCCTAGCAGCTAAAACTGTAGCTGAAAAGGGTTTTAAAGTCGTTTTTTTGGAGAGAGGCCGGAAGCCCGGCGAGAAGAGTGTTGGCGGAGAGCTTTTAACCCGAGACGTATTCCACTTCTTCCCCTGGATGGCTGAGGGCCCTATAGAGCAGCCTATTCAAGGCTGGACTTTCCACCTTTACAGTGAAGGTGGGAGGAGGCTTGTTGAACTAGGCTTCAGCCGAGCTGAACCCTACGGCTACACGGTTCACCGGCCAAGCTGGGACCTCTGGGTTTCCAGGCAGGCTGAACTTAGCGGAGCCAAACTGAAAACTTCCACTTTAGTTGAAAGACTCCTCATGGATGATAGGGGGTTTGTGGTTGGCGTTGAGACTTCTCGGGGAGAGAAAATCTATGGTTCAATGGTGATTGGGGCTGACGGTGTGGCTTCGGTGGTGGCTAGGGAGGCAGGGCTGAGGGGTAGATGGCCTCCTGAATCCCTAGCCTTATGCCTCAAACATTTCTACACGCTTAGGCCTAGAACGGTTTTAACCCGTTTTAGGCGTGGGGAGGGGTTAAACGCCTTTATCTTCATTGATGGGAGGCTTGGAAGAGGTTATGGATGGGTTTTCCCCTACAAGCGGGGTATAGCCGTAGGTTTAGGTTTAATTCCAGGGGGTGCTGAAAGCCTAACTGGGAAATTTGAAGTTTTCCTAAGTCTTCCAGCGGTTAGAAACCTTGTGGATGGAGGGAGCCTTAAACAGCATTCAGCCCATCTTATCCCGCTTGGAGGCCCTAAAGGTAAAACCTTTGGGAATGGTGTTTTGCTGGCTGGGGATGCAGCCGGCTTCCCATGCCCCTTGGAAGGAGCAGGATATGAGGCAGCAGCCTACAGCGGTCTCCTAGCAGGGGAAGTCGCATGTGAGGCGTTGAGCCGGGGAGAATTCTCGGCTGAAACCCTAGCAGTCTACGAGGAGAGGTGGAGGCAAAGCTGGATTGCTAGAAACATAGATTTTGGGCGGAGGCTTCAAAGGCTCATCCTCGACGAGCTTGGCGTTGAAAGGTTAAGCCTAGGGTTCCACAGGTTTCTTGAAGCCCTCTCCAAGCATGGAAGCCATCCTGGGATTAGCCATCCTGAAGCTGTCCATAGGTTTTTTGAGGAGAATAGGGAAGCCCTAGGTTTGCTGGCGGGTAAAATCTTCGGCTTTCTAAAGGTTTAATGGCTGCTAGCCCTTAAGGATGTTGAAGCTGTGGAGAGCTGAAGTGTATGGCTGAGGCTAGGCTTAGCCCCCTTGAAATGGCTAGGAAACTGCTTTCAGCCCATAGGCTTTGCGACAGCTGCCTCGGCCGCCAGTTTGCCTCCCTAGGCTACGGGCTTACCAACCGGGAGAGGGGTAGAGCGTTAAAGCTGGCTCTTCTCCTCGAAGCTTGCCTTAAGCTTGAGGCGGGAGACAGCGAATCACTGGAGACTTTAAAGATGCTAGCCATAAACGGGGGGGTTGAGGAGGCAAGGCAAACCTTGGAAAAGCATGGGGTTAAGGTTGAAGGGGCATGGGAAGGCTGTGAACTCTGCGGTGACAAGCTTTCTTCGGTGGAAGATTTGGCTAGGATGGCTGTGGAGCTTATGGGGGACTACGAGTTCAGCAGCTTCCTAGTTGGAGCTCAAATTCCCGCTGAGGTGTTGGAGGCTGAGGATGGGCTTAGGGGCCGCTATGGAATACCTTGGGGGGAAAGTATTAAAGGGGAGTTCACCAGGGAGGTTGGCAAGATTATTTCCAGGCTTACGGGTAAGCCTGTTAACTTTAAGGCTCCCGAGCTTCTCGTAACCATTTCTCCGTATAGCGATGGAAGGAAGGTCTCGGTTAAGGCTTCACCCATCTTCATTGAGGGGAGATACAGGAAGCTTGTGGCAGGCATACCGCAGTCTAGGTGGCTGTGCAGCCGATGTCGAGGCGAGGGCTGTCCGGAATGCAATTGGACGGGGCGACGCTACCAGGAATCCGTTGAGGAGATAATTGAGGGACCCCTCCTAGAGCAGGCTGAAGGTGAAGGCGCAAGCTTCCATGCCGGGGGGAGGGAAGATATCGACGCAAGAGTTTTGGGTAGCGGCAGACCCTTCGTAGTGGAGATTAAGAATCCGAAGCGGAGAAGCCTTAACCTTGAGGAGGCTGAGGCTAAAATTAATTCCAGCGGCAAGGTTGAGGTTGAAGGTTTAAGGATGGCTGGGAGGGAGGCTGTGGCTAGGGTTAAGGCTGCTGAAGCCCATCGGAAAACCTACCACATCGTGGTGGAGGCTGAAGAAAACCTCAGCGATGCGGAGCTGGAGAGGCTTGAACGGGAACTGACGGGTAAGACTATTAGCCAGTGGACTCCTAGACGCGTCCTCCATAGGAGAGCCGATAAGGAGAGGTTGAAGAAGGTTTATAGGCTTGAGGTTCAAAGGCTATCCGAAAGAGCCTTTGAAGCCCTCGTAGAATGTCAGGGAGGCTTATATGTAAAGGAGCTGGTGGATGGCGATGAAGGGCGAACTAAGCCGAGTATGGCTGAAATCCTCGGGAAAAAATTAAAATGCACAGCTCTAACGGTATTGAACGTGGAAGCTGAAGGCGGGAAGGCGGATGGTTAGAACTTCAAAGGGATTTCGCCGTCGAACCAGGCAAACGTTGAGGAAGAAGCCTAGGGAAAGAGGTCTTAAACCGTTAGGCTATTTGCTGACCGAATACAGGGTTGGCGATAAGGTTGTAATTGACATTGACCCCTCAACCCATAAAGGTCAGCCCCACCGGAGGTATCAGGGTAAGGTTGGAACCGTCCTTGAGAGGAGGGGTAGAGCCTACGTGGTCGGCGTGAAGATGGGAGGGAAAGTTAAGCAGATAATCGCCCTCCCAGAGCATTTAAAAAGATGGGGTTAAAATAGAGTTTTAGGCTGGAGGAGTAAAGTTCATGCCTATTAAAATTGTTGAAAGTAAACCTATCCCGGTAAGTAAGGTTAAAGCTGTTCTTTCCAGCATGAATAGAGAGTTAAATCAGCTTCAAAAGAAGACCCTCGAATACAGCCAAATCTTCTCGAAGATTGAAGATGAGGATGCTGAAAAGCTGGTGGAAAGGCTAGTTAAAGAGTTTGAGCTGGAGCTTGCTGAGGCCGTTCAAATCGTTAATTGCATGCCTGAATCCATCGAGGAGCTTAGGGTCTTCTTTCCGAGACACAAAATGTATTCGACGGAGAAGCTTGAAGGCATTCTGAAGCTGCTGGACGAATATAGGAAGAAATAGGTTGTTATCTTAGGAATTCTCCCAGTTAGGTTTTATATGTTTTATGTAGTGTAAAAGAATTTTGGGGTTTACGAGAGGACGCAGGGAATGATTAAACGTCGTTATGAGGAAGCAGCCTACGTTTTAGACTTCCTTCCCAGGGGGAGGGTTAGAAGGGGAGGAGAATTTATAGCTGAACCCATCGTGCAGCTGGTGGGTGAAGACTTCTTCACCCTCCTTGAGGCTACGGTTAAGCCTGGCCTCACCGTTCAGCTCCATGAACGCGTTTACATTGGGAAGGAAGGCAGGGAGAAAATTGAACGTATCCTTGGGAGGATAAGCTATGAAGAGCTTACGGCAACAGCGAAAGCTGAGCTTCCGGCTGTAGTTGAGAAAATTGTGAGAAGCCATGAAGGCCGCTTCATCGAGTTCTTCAATAAGGCTCAGCCTATTACGCCTAAAATGCATTCCTTTGAGCTTCTCCCAGGCATAGGTAAAAAGTTTATGTGGCAGATTGTGGAGGAGAGGGAGAAGAAGCCTTTCGAAAGTTTTGAAGACTTCCATAAGAGAACTTCTATCGACCCTGTTAAGGCTGTGGTTAAACGGGTAATCGAGGAGCTAACCACCGAGCAGAAATATAAAATCTTCACGAGGCATTACTGAGACTATGGATAGGCTTGTCTGGCAGGTTAAAAGGCTCCTAGCCGAGTTTGGGGTTAAACCTAGGCGCAGGCTAGGTCAAAGCTTCATGGTAGATGCTACGCTTCTTGAACGTTTAGCCGATTATGGAGAAGTTTCAAGCAGCGACCGAGTGTTGGAGGTTGGGGGAGGCCTAGGCTTTCTCACCGAGGTTTTGGCTAGGAGGGCTGGTAAGGTTTTAACGGTTGAGGCTGACCCTAAACTTTTCAGGCTTCTCCAACGGAAGTTTAAGGGAAGGGCTAATGTGGAGCTTATTTTCGGGGATTTCCTAAAATTAAACCTAGCTGGAAGATACGATAAGGTGGTGTCAAATCCGCCTTACTCAATTTCCTCACCGCTAATTTTCAAGATTTTAGAGGCTCCATTCAGGCTGGCTGTGCTCACGCTTCAACAGGAGTTTGCGGAGCGGATGGTGGCTAGGCCTGGAAGCCACTCCTATGGAAGGCTGACTGTTACAGCTTACTATTGGGCTGACGTCGAAATCTTGGAGAAAATCTCTAAAGACTCCTTTTATCCTAAGCCTGAGGTTGACTCGGTTGTAGTTAGGCTTAAGCCGAGGTCGAAGACTCCCTTTAAACTGGAAGACTACTCCTTCTTTAGTGAGGTGGTGAAACTCCTCTTCAGCCAGAGGCGCAGAAAACTTTCAAAGGCTCTTCAAACCCTTTCAAAGCTTAAACCCGAGCTTAAGCTGGTGAAGCCCTACCGGGAGATACCCTACCTCGAACGCAGGGTTTTCACCCTGTCGCCTGAGGAATTCGCAGAGATTTCAAACGTCTTATGGAGGCTTAGCAGAGGTGAAACTTAGGAGGCTTTACGGTTTTCTACTTAAAATTTCAAGCCATGTCTACGAGCCTTCAGACGACAGCTTCCTCCTAGCTGAAAACCTGAAACTTTCAGGCGGCGAAACCGTGCTGGATATGGGGTGTGGCTCCGGCCTTCTAACCCTTCTCGCGGCTAGGAAAGCCAGTTTAGTGGTGGCTGTAGACATCAACCCTGAAGGCGTAAAGGCCACTGCCGAAAACGTGAAGGCAAACGGGTTTGCTGGAAAGGTTGAACTTGTAGTTGGAGATTTGTTTTCGGCTTTCAGGCGGGGAGAACTCTTCGACCTGGTAATCTTTAACCCCCCATACCTGCCAGTGGAGGAAGAAGATCAGCTTGGCCGGGCTTGGAGCGGGGGGCCTACTGGAAGAGAAGTGGTCGACAGATTTCTTTCGGAGGTGAAGGGCAGGCTTAAACCTAGAGGGAAAATTCTCCTAGTGCAGTCCACCCTCTCAAACGTTTCTGAAACGGTTAGGGTATTGGAGGCTTCAGGTTTTAATGTTAGGGTTTTGGGGCGGAAGCAGCTTTTCTTCGAGGAACTATTTTGCTTGGAGGCTGAGCTTACTGGCTGTCAAACCTTGGAAGGGTGACACCCCTCTGGTTTTGATATTTGCCTGTGTAGGGTTTGCTTAGAGGCGAGGTAAGCTTGGCGAAAACTACGTGGGCGAATCTTTCTCCACGGTGGAGTCTGATGGGGAAGGAGGAGCCCATGATTTCAAGGGTTATGGTGCCTTTAAATCCTCCATCGATGATGGTTGGAGGCATGAGGAGGCCGCAGCGGGCGAAGGTGGAGCGGAGTTCCACAAACCCCATGAGGTCTGGTGGAAGCTCAAGCCTTTCAAGGGTTGAAACTAAAACTTTCTCGTAGGGCTGGATTACGAATTCTTCTCCCCTTTCAACCGTGAAGTATCCTCTCACGTCTGGGCAGCTTTTCGGGTCTAGGATAATAT
>CAZAJK010000019.1:0-12851 GCA_964485425.1 uncultured Candidatus Bathyarchaeia archaeon
CCCCCCAAACTCCATATAGCTTATGTGGCCTCCATGGGGGACGGATAGACACATAATTTTGTCTCCTGGCCTAGTCAAAGCGTAGAAGACTGCGAGGTTTGCCATGCAGCCTGAAAGAGGTTTAAGGTTCACATATTCGGCTTTAAAGAGTTTTTTAGCAAGCTTAAGGGCTAAGGCTTCAATCCTGTCGAAGTATTTTGTCCCCTCGTAGAGGCGGTTGAAAGGCTCCCCCTCAGCATACCTATGGCCGAAGTCTGAGGCTAGGGCTTCCCTCACCGCTGGGCTTGTCAGATTTTCGCTGGCTACGAGATTTATGCAGCGGCTCCTCCACCTATGATGTTCCATGGCGATGGTTCTAACGCGTTCTAGGCTTGCCAAGGCTGAGTCCCCTAAGCCTGAGCCTAATACGATTAAAACAGGCTGGATAAAAAGTTAAATGTTTCCACGGCTGAAGGCCTCATGATAGCTGGAAAGGGTGAAGGCGAAGGCTTAATGTTTCATTTGGAGTGCATAGTTTGCGGTCAAAGATATGAAGCTGAGGAAATAGTTTACACCTGTCGCAGATGCGGTGAACTCCTAGACGTAAAATACGACTATGAAATTCTTAAAGAAACCATTTCAAACATCGACTTTAAGGAGAGGCCTCTCTCGGTTTGGCGTTACCGGGAACTTCTCCCAGTCCTTGACAGCAGTAAAATTGTGAGCCTCCAGGAGGGAGGCACCAAGCTTCATCGCTGTCTTCGTTTGGGGGAAGCCTTAGGCCTTCGAAACCTGTATGTTAAGACTGAAGGTGACAACCCTACGGGCTCCTTTAAGGATAGGGGGATGACCGTAGGAATAACTAAAGCCTTGGAATATGGGTTGAAAGCCGTAATCTGCGCCTCTACGGGCAACACCTCAGCTAGCCTAGCCGCCTACGCGGCTAGAGCCGGAATACCATGTTTCGTCGTCATTCCAGCAGGGAAAATAGCTTTCGGCAAGCTAGCTCAAGCCGTGGCCTATGGGGCTAAAATAGTTCAGATCCGCGGAAACTTCGACGACGCGCTTCGCATAGTTATGGAGCTAGCTTGGAGGAAGAAAATTTACCTGCTTAACTCGGTGAACCCGTATAGGGTGGAGGGGCAGAAAACCCTCGCCTACGAGGTTGTAGACCAGCTTGGCGGGGTTACACCGGACTTCCTAGTGGTTCCCGTGGGAAACGCCGGGAATATTAGCGCCATCTGGAAGGGCTTTAAAGAGTATAGGCGCCTAGGCTTCACAGATAAGCTCCCCAAAATGATGGGTGTTCAGGCTGAGGGAGCCGCACCCATCGCCGAGGCTATCCGCCTGGGTCTGGAGAGGATTAGGCCTGTTGAGAAGCCTGAAACCGTTGCTACAGCCATCAGGATTGGGTCTCCTGTAAACTGGAGGAAGGCCTTAAACGCGGTTAGGGAGTCGGGTGGAACCGTTGAAACGGTTTCAGACAGAGAAATTGTTGAAGCCCAGAGGCTTATTGCGAAAATGGAGGGGCTTTTCGTTGAGCCTGCCAGCGCGGCTAGCGTCGCCGGGCTTAAAAAGCTTGTTGACAACGGGACCATAGACAGGGATAGCCTAGTCGTATGTGTGGCCACGGGCCACGGGCTTAAAGACCCCGATACCCCCGTTAGGTTTGGAGGGCAGCCCGTAGAGGTGGAAGCGACATTAGAGGCTGTTGACAGGGTCTTGGAGGTGTAGTCCATGCGGATTATACTTGTAGGTTTTGGAACGGTTGGCCAAAGCTTCGTTAAACTTCTTCAGGAGGTTGAGGGTAGGCTTCTATCCTCCTATGGGATTAGGCCTAGGCTTGTAGCCGTGGTTGATAAGGGTGGGGCGGCCTTGAATCCTAGGGGCCTAGACGCCTCCAAGATTCTTCAGGTTAAAGCTGAAAAGGGAACTGTGGCAGCCTACCCAGAGTTTGGGAGGCCGGGTTTAAAGGGCTTAGAGGTAATTGAGCAGACTCCGGCTGAGGTTCTGGTTGAGGTAACTCCAACCAACATTGTGGATGGTGAGCCCGGGTTAAGCCATATTATGGCGGCTCTGCGAACGGGTAAGCATGTGGTGACAGCCAATAAGGGGCCTATGGCCCTAGCCTTCCAAGCCCTCATGGAGCTAGCCGACTACAACGGTGTTTTCTTAAGGTTTAGCGGCTGCGTTGGAGGTGGAACCCCCATCTTAGACTTCGCCGGGAAATGCCTCTTAGGCGACAGAATAATTTCCATTAAGGGAATTTTGAACGGAACCACCAACTACATTTTAACGCGGATGGCCGAGGAAGGCTTAAGCTTCGAGCAGGCTTTAAGGGAAGCCCAGCAGGCGGGATACGCTGAGGCAGATCCATCCATGGATGTTGATGGCTGGGATTCAGCCTGTAAGCTTGTCATCCTAGCCAACTGGATTTTGAAGAGAAAGGTTAGGCTTAAAGATGTTCGGGTTAAGGGCATCAGAGAGGTAACCTTAGAAGATGTGAGGGAAGCCCTAAAGCGGAGAAGTCAAATTAAGCTTATTGCCTATGCGGATGAAAGGGAGCTTAGAGTTTCACCTGAACTCGTGCCTATGGGGCATCCTCTCTGCGTTAGCGGCGTTCTGAACGCTGTATGCTTCCACACCCAGCATGCGGGTGAGGAAACTATTATTGGGAAGGGGGCTGGAGGGCCTGAGACAGCCAGCGCCATCCTGAGAGACTTGATAAATATTAAGCAGGCTGCAGTCCAGCTATCCTAGCGAAACATTAATGTTGAACGGAATGGAGAAGGTAGTAGCCTCTCCAAGGTGAAAGCTTTTGAGGCTTATAATGAAGTTTGGCGGCAGCTCACTTGAGGCGGCTGAAGGCTTAAAGAACGCCTGCAACATCGTTGAAAGCAGGGTTAAGAGTGGAGACAAGGTTGCAGTGGTGGTTTCAGCCCTAGGTAACACCACCGACCTCCTGCTTCAAGCCTGCGATCTCGCCGTCAGCGGGGACAAGAGGGCTGTGGAAAACTTTGTGGAAGATTTGAAGGCTAGGCATCTGAGAGTTTGCAGCTGGGCGATGACCTGTGGAGCCGTCAAGGTGGAAGCTGGACAGGAGGTTTCAAGACTGCTAGATGAGCTTAGGGATGTTCTCATAGGGGTGGTTCACCTAGGTGAGATAACCCCGAAAATCAGAGACTACATACTCTCCTTTGGGGAGAGACTTTCAACCCCCATTTTCTGGGCTTGCCTAAGCTCGAAGGGCTTGAAAACTGAGAAATTTACGGGGAAGGAGGCTGGAATAGTAACCGACTCCAACTTTGGAAACGCCCGGCCTCTAGTTGAACTCACCCTACACCAAGTTAGGACTAGGCTGGGTAAACTTTACGAGGAAGGAGTAGTCCCAGTGGTGGCAGGCTTCATAGCCTCAGACCAGAACGGCCGTATTACCACGCTGGGGCGTGGAGGCTCCGACCTCACAGCCTCCCTGCTTGGGGCAGCCTTGGAGGCTGATGAAATCTGGCTTTGGACGGATGTGGATGGCGTTATGACGGCGAACCCCAAGATTGAGCCTTCAGCCAAAACTATCAGGCAGCTCTCCTATCAGGAGGCCATGGAAATGGCTTTCTTTGGGGCTAAAGGAATCCACCCAAGGGCTATTGAGATCGCCATGGATAAGGGTATACCCATCCGGGTTAAAAACACCTTCAACCCTGAGGGGCCTAGCACCCTCATAACTAGGGAGGCGGAAATAGTTCCAGGCTTCGCGGCTAAGGCAGTTTCCCTAATACCTAAGGTAGCCGTGATAACCGTTGGAGGGGCTGGCATGGTTGGAGCCCCGGAGGTTGCAGCTGAACTCTTCCACATTTTAAGCGAGAAGAAGGCAAGCATGCTTATGATTTCTCAAGGCTCCTCGGAGGCCACCATATCCTTCGCGGTTCCAAGAGACATGGTAGACGAGCTTGTCCCCCTACTTGAAATGAAGCTTCTAGGCAGGAAAAATATTAGGCAAATCGATGTGGAGGATGATGTTTGCATAGTGGCTTTGGTTGGAGCTGGGATGAAGGGTACTCCCGGCATTGCGGCAAGGGTCTTTGGAGCAGTAGCCCGGGAAGGCATAAACATACGGATGATCGCGCAGGGCTCCTCCGAGCTTAATATCTCCTTTGTGGTTAAGGAGCAGGATGGCCCCCAAGCCGTGAGAGCCCTTCACAGGGAGTTTAAGCTTGGAGAGGAAGGCTAACCTTCCCTTTCAATTCGTTTTAGAAGTTCTTCAGGCCAGTCTCTCACGGCCTTAACCGCAACCTCATGGGGGAGCCCTGAGCCTAAAGCCACCTTATAAGCCTCTTCCTGGCCTATGAAGTCTTCCGGCGCGTGGAAATCAGTGTTTACAACAAGTTTGGCATGGGTTTTTAGGGCTTGAACTGCTAGGTGTCCATTCGAAAGGCAATGTCCCTTCCTGGCTGAAATTTCCAGGTAAACACCGTTTGAAGAGGCTTTCTCACAGTCTTCAAGGCTTATGAGTCCTGGGTGGGCTAAAATGTCCACGTCAGGCGAGTTTACAGCCGCATGGTTTGTTCCTGGAGTAACGGGTTCAACTAGGGTTTCCCCGTGAACTACGACTATTTGGGCTCCAAGCCTCCTAGCCCTTGAAGCAAGCAGGGGGATGCTTGCGGGTGGAACATGGGTTATCTCAACTCCAATGTAAACCTTTATTTCACGGCTTTCTCTTTCAATCTCCCTCTGGAAAGCTTGAACCCTGTTTAACACCCATTCAAGGTTGGAGTGGTCGACGTGGTCGGTTATGGCTATAGCCTTAAAACCTAGGCTTTCAGCTCTTCTAGCAATCTCACTTGGAAGCAGCACTCCATCGCTTAGAAGTGAATGCGTGTGAAGGTCTATTCTTCTACCTAAATCGCTAGTCTTCAACCCTGGTTTCCCCCTCCTTTAACGTTAATTCCTTAATTGTGCGGTGGAAGCAGGATTTTTTGCCGAGGTGGCAGGCTACACCCACCTGGTGAACTTTAGCTAGCAAGGCATCCCCGTCACAGTCCACCAAAATCTCCTTGACCAGCTGGTAGTTTCCTGAGGTTTCGCCTTTCAGCCACAGCTTCCTCCTTGACGTGCTCCAATAATGCATTAGGCCTGTGGTTAAAGTTTTCTCTACGGCTTCCCTATTGGCAAAGGCCACCATGAGAACTTCTCCTGTCTCAGCCTCCTGAACCACTACCGTGAGGAGGCCTCCATGCCTATAATTTAGGAGGCCTGCCACCCTCCTAGCGTCTTCAGCCGACATTAAAGGCTCAGCCTTCAACAGCAATCCTCCCAACGAAATTCTTCAGGATTCTAAGGCCTTGGGGGCCGCTTTTCTCCGGGTGAAATTGTGTTCCGTAGATTTTCCCCTCACCCACCACGGCTGGAAACTCTACCCCATACTCGGTTAGGGCTAGGATATGATTTCCCACGGTATCCGGATAATAGGAGTGAACGAAGTAAAAGTATTCGCCGTTTTCAACCCCTTCAAGCAGGGGGTTATCCCTCAAAATTTTCAGGCTGTTCCACCCCATGTGGGGTGTTCTAACCCCCCTCGGGAGAGGCACCACTCTACCCCTAAAGATTCCAAGGCCTTTAGTTAACCCCCCCTCAAGGCTCTCATCGAACAGCAGCTGCATACCCAGGCAAATACCCAGTAGGGGTTTTCCCCCCTTTAAAGCCTCGATAAGCCTATCTCTGTAGGGCTGGAGGAAACGCATGGCAGGTTTGAAGGCTCCAACCCCCGGGAGAATGATAGCATCTGCCTCTAACGCCTCATCCATGTTGGCTGTTATCTTAGGCAGGCCTCCAGCCCTCTCAACCCCCATCCTGATGCTCATAAGGTTTCCCACGCCATAGTCGACAATAGCCACCCTAGGAGGCTTCACCTAGGCTTCCTCCTCCTAGCCAGCTCTTCGAAAACGCTTTCCAACCTAATTCTACGGAAGGCTAAGAGAACCATTACGTGAAAGATTAGGTCTGCAGCCTCATGGACCACTTCGCCTTCATCCTTAAACTCTGCAGCCTCCAAAAGCTCTCCGGACTCCTCGGAAATTTTCTCGAGGATTCCTCTTAACCCCTTAGCCATTAAACCTGAAACGTAGGATTCAGGTTTGGGATGGTCTCTTCTGTCCTCTATTACGTGGAAAACCTCTTCGAGAATCTGGCATCCAACCACTATTTCTCACGCCTCCGCCTAAACCTAACCCTAACAGCTTCCCCATGAAGCTTCAAACCTTCAGCCTCAGCAAGGATTTCAACCACACGTCTGAGGCGCTTTAACCCTCTCCTCGTAAGCCTTTGAACGGTGAAAAACCTTACAAAGTCGAATACGGAGACTCCTGAAGCGTAGCGGGCTGCGCCACTAGTGGGAAGCACATGGCTCGGCCCCATAGCATAGTCTAATACGGGCACAGGAGTATATTCGCCGAGCGAAACAGCACCCACATTTCTAAGCTTAGAAACAAGCTTCCAAGGCTTAGCCATGTGTAAGGCTAGGTGTTCAGGGGCAAACCTGTTAATGAAGTCCGCCGCCTCCTCCAAGCTGTCCACCAGCAGAATTGCCCCCCAATTCTCTAAGGCTTCCTTCACAGCTCCCTCGGCTCTTTCAAGCCTTCTTAGAACGGCCTCTCCAAGCCGCATAGAGGTGGTTAGAAGAATTGGGACAGCCTGAGGGTCGTGTTCGGCTTGGGAGAGGATGTCGGCTGCCACAAACTCCGGGTCGGCGTTTTCCCCCGCGAAAACTATGAGTTCCGTTGGGCCTGCTGGAAACTCTACTCCAACCTCGCCGTAAACCAGCATTTTAGCAGCGGTTACATAGATGTTTCCAGGCCCCACGATTTTCGAAACCTTTGGGATGGTTTCTGTCCCATAGGCTAGGGCGGCTATAGCTTGAACCCCTCCAACCCGATAAACCTCTCTCACCCCTGCAATTCTTAGGGCAGCTAGCACCGCCGGATTAACGATTCCATCCTTGCTGGGAGGAGTGCAGACTGCGATGCGTTGAACCCCAGCCACCTTTGCAGGCACGGCAAGCATGAGGGCGGTGGATGGGTAAGCAGCTCTCCCCCCAGGAACGTATAGGCCAACCGAATCTAAAGGGACAAAAATCTGTGCAACCATCTGTCCGGGGCGCTTAACCAAAACCCTCTTCTTCGGAAGCTGCCTCTCATGGGCTAAGCGGATACTCCTATAAGCAGCCTTTAAAGCCTTTAAGAGGCTTTTAGGAAGCCCCCCTAAGGCCTGCTCAAACTCCTCCTTTTCAACCCTTAGGCTCCCCCTTCCCAGTTTAACCCCGTCAAACCTCTCCGTATATTCGATTAAAGCCTGATCCCCTCTGAGGCGCACATCTCTTAAAATTTCCATCACCCGGTCTCTCACGGTCTCAAGGTTAACCTTATTTCTGCCCATGAGCCTTTCAAGCTCTCTTGGGGGTAGCTCCTTAAGCCTTACAGGCCCTATCATGGCTTTGAAACCTCGGTTTTAGGTGGAGGCCTCACGTGAACCCCCATTTTAAGCAGCTCCCTTTTAACATCCGCCACAGTGTATTCGCTGTAGTGGAAGATGGAGGCTGCTAGGGCTGCATCAGCTTTCCCAATGGTGAAAGCCTCGTAAATATGCTGAATGGTTCCAGCTCCGCCTGATGCTATGATTGGAATGTTTACTGCATCTACGATGGTTCTGGTGAGCTTTAGGTCGTAGCCCATCTTGGTTCCGTCGGCATCCATGCTGGTGAGCAGGATTTCCCCTGCTCCAAGCTCTTCAACACGCTTAGCCCACCATACAGCATCTATCCCCGTAGGGGTTCTACCGCCATTAACATAGACTTCCCATCGGCCTTCACCAACGCTTTTCGCGTCGATAGCCACAACTATGCATTGGCTTCCAAACCTTTCAGCTCCAAGCCTTACGATTTCAGGGTTTCGGACGGCAGCCGTATTTATGGATACCTTGTCGGCTCCAGCCCTAAGCAGGGTTTCCATATCCTGAAGACTTCTGATCCCCCCTCCAACTGTAAAGGGGATGGAAAGGTTTTCAGCAGTCCTCTTAACCACATCTACCATGGTTTTTCTGCCTTCGGGGGAGGCTCCAATGTCGAGGAAGACTATTTCATCCGCTCCCTGCTCCTCGTAGATTTGGGCGAGCTTAACCGGGTCTCCAGCATAGCGCAGATAGCGGAAGTTTATACCTTTAACCACCACCCCATTAAGCACGTCTAAGCAGGGTATAATACGCTTGGCGAGAGGCATCTACAACACCCCCTTAAGGCTTGGAATCCTATCCCCAATTCTTCTAACGGCTTGAGCTAGGGCAAGGCCCACCGCCTTAAAGGATGCCTCAGCCTTATGGTGGTCGTTGGAGCCTCGGAAAACCAGTAGGTGCAGGTTAAATCTGCCTGCATGGGAAAGTGAATGGAAAAAGTGGTTCACCATTTCAGCTGTCATGTCTCCCAGGCTTAAATGTTTAAAGGATAGATTCGACTTATAGTAGGGTCTGCCTGAAAGGTCTATGGAAGCTAAAACTAAGGCTTCATCCATGGGAACCGCAGCCCAGCCAAACCTCTCAATCCCACGCTTATCTCCTAAAGCCTTCAACAGGGCTTCTCCAAACGTTAAGGCTACATCCTCAACCAAATGGTGGTCGTCTGGAGGCTCAAACTCCTCTGCTTCAACCCTTAATTCAAACTTTCCATGTAGGGCTAGTGAAGCAAGCATGTGCTTGAAAAAACGTCTCTCCATCTTGATTTTCGGGGTCTCAACCCTATCCAGGTTAAGATAAACTTCGACATCCGTCTCTTCAGTTCTCCTTCTAACTCTGGCTTCACGGGTCTTCTGCAGCCTTCCTCGCCTCCTCAAAGGTGAACTTCCCGTCGTAGAGGGCTCTTCCCACCACCACGCCCATAACTCCAACATTCTTAAGCCTTTCAATATCTGGTAGGGAGGCTACCCCCCCAGCGTAAATGATAGGGGTCCTAGCAGCCTTTACAAGCCTCCTAACCATTTCCAGCCTAACACCCTCCAGGGTTCCCTCAACCTCAACATCCGTGTAGAGGAAGGCGTGAAGGCTAAGCTCGTCAAAGCTTCTAACTGCCTGAAGAGGCTGGGTTTCAGCTGCCTCAGTCCACCCCTCCACTAGGATTTTCCCTTTAGCAGAGTCTAGAGCCACCATGAGTCTCTCAGCTCCAAAGCGATTTACAGCTTCAAATAGTAGGTTGGGGTCTTTGAAGGCTGCTGTGCCGAGGATTACCCAGCTTGCACCAGCCTCCAACAGTTCCTTAACGTCTTGAAGACTTCGAATGCCTCCCCCCACCTCAGCCGGAATATTAATGGCTTTCAAGATTTCCTTAACCACCTCTCGGTTTCCTCTCCCACCGTAAATGGCTGCATCGAGGTCGATGATGTGGAGGATTTCCGCTCCAGCCTGCTCCCATTTAACGGCTACCTCAACAGGGTTTTCTGATATGATTCGCCCTGAGCCAGGTTTCCCCCTGACAAGTTTAACGCATTTTCCATCCTTAATGTCCACGGAGGGGATTACCTTCAAGGGTTAAGCCTCCTAGGGCACTATCCGCTCGATGGGAAGCACTAAAATATCTCGGGCTCCCGCAGCCTTAACCGCGTTTATCACCCTGTAGACCTCCTCCTCATCGATTACCGAGTATACCTCCCACATGGGAGGTTCGGATTCAACCCTAGCGATGGTGGGGCCTCCCATCGAGGGGATAAGTTTAACCACCTGTTGAAGCCTGTCTTCAGGGACATTCATCATGATAAGCTTCTTCCTCCTAGCCCTCATCACGCTTAGGAGAGCTGTAACCACCTCGTCTATTTGCTCCCTCTTCTCCTCTAAGGCCTTAAAATTGGCGATAAGCCTAGCCGTGGAGGTTAAAATTTCGTCAAGTATGCGGAGTTTGTGAAGGCGGAGGGTTAAACCCGTGCTGGTAATGTCGATGATGGCGTCTGCAACCCCTAGGGTTGGAGCTATCTCGGCAGCCCCTGAAACCGTTACAATCTTTACGTTAACACCTTTCTCTTTAAGGTATTGGCTGGCTATTGACGGGAATTTTGTGGCCACCCTCATTTGGGGCCTAAAGTCTCTCAGAGAATTAATTCCTGAAGACTCTGGGACTGCTAGGACCATCCTGGAGAAGCCGAAGCCTAGGTCTAGGAGCTCCTTAACCTTAACTCCGCTTTCAACCACGAAGTCGTGGCCTGTTATACCTAGGTCTGCCGCTCCCTCAGCCACAAGCCTCGGAATATCAGCGGATCGAGCGGCTACCAAGCTTATCCAGGGGATGGCTGTGGCTGCGTAGAGGGCTCTTGAATGCTCGTTTAAAGGTGTTATCCCAGCCTTTAAGAGGAGGCGTAAAGTAGGCTTTCGCAGCCTGCCTTTGCTGGGGATGGCGAAAGTTATTTTAGGTTTAGCTTGCATTTTGCCCGCCTATGTGGGAATTTTGTGGGAACCATCCCACATAATGCACACAACATATATAAGCCTTTCCCACCATAACGATTCCCTAGGGAACCATGAGGATCTCGGAAATTGTAAGGGTAGACTCAAGAGGCAGAATATTAATTCCCTCCTCGGTGAGAAGCGCCCTTACGCTGAGAGAGGAAGCCTATGTAATGCTTATTGCAGACCTAGACTCAAGGGAAATAAGGCTTATACCCTTCGCGGATCCTGAAGCCAAGCTCTATGAGTTCCGAATAATCTTGGATGACGTTCCCGGGGCTCTAGCCAAGGCTGCAACCAAGCTGGCTGAAATGGGGGTTGACCTCCTCTCAACCCAGTCGAGAACCATTTACCGTGGGAGGGTGGCTGAGTGGCTGGCCCTCGTCGACCTATCCAAATGTAAGGTTAAGCCTTCAAGTTTGAAAGATAAACTGGTGAGGGAAGGCGTGGCTAAACGTGTCGAGATAAGGCAGCTCACCACAACATAGAAAATATTTATTTTAGGTAGATAATTCAGGTAAAGTAAAGGAAGCGCGGAGTGAATTCCCATGAAGAAGGTGAAGTGCGTCGAATGCGGTGTAGAGTTTGACGTCCCAGACGACGTCATCGTTGGAGAGGTTATTAGCTGCCCTGATTGCGGCTTAGAACTCGAAGTAGTTGAGATTGAAGGCGACGTGGTGAAAGCTAAGGTGCTCCAGGTTTCAGGTGAAGACTGGGGAGAATAATGCCTCCAACCATTTCAATTCTCTACGACCAGATTAGGTGGGAAGAAAAAGCAATTTTGGAGGCTGCCCGAGCCCGGGGGATCCCCGTAAACCTTGTAGACGCTAAAAAGATTTATTTCAACCTTGTGGGGGAGGAGAAAGAGCCAATAGATTTTGGAAACGTGGTGCTCCAACGCTGTGTAAGCTATTTCCGAAATCTCCACCTCACAGCCATCCTCGAAAATAAGGGCTATAGTGTGGTGAACTCCTATCAGGTGGCCAACATCTGCGGAAACAAGCTGCTCACCAGCCTTGTGCTAGCTAAGGCTAAGGTTCCAACCCCCAAAACCTATGTAGCCTTCACCCCTGAAAGCGCGGTGAAGGCTGCGGAGGAAATGGGCTACCCCCTCCTCATTAAACCCGTTATTGGAAGCTGGGGGCGCATGATCATCCCCATTAAGGATAGGGAAACCGCGGAAGCCGTTTTTGAGGAGCGCCTCTACATGTTCCCGCTTTACCAGGTTTACTATTTGCAGGAGCTTGTTAGGAGGCCTCCACGAGACTTAAGGGTTTTCGTTATAGGGGATGAGGCTGTAGCCGGAATCTACCGCTACTCCTTCCAAGATATTAAAACGAATATTGCTAGGGGAGGGAAGCCTGAGGCCTGCCGAATCACCGATGAGCTTCGGGAAATAAGCTTGAAGGCGGCTGACGCCGTGGGAGGCGGAATCCTGGGAGTAGACTTGATGGAGGTTGATGGAGGCTACGTTGTCCACGAAATAAACCACACCATAGAGTTTCAGGCCACGGTCTCCGCCACCGGTGTAAACATACCCAAGCACATCCTAGGTTATCTGCTGAGGAAGGCTAGGAGGTAAACAGGTCCTCCGGGCTTAGGCCCAAACCTTTAGCTTGGAGAATCTTTATTTTTAACGGGCTTACGGTTTAACTGTAAGCTTTCAAGGTTTAGGTTTGGGGTTGAGAGCTTGGTTAAGGTTGGCATTGTAGGGGCTTCGGGCTACACTGGAGGAGAACTTTTAAGGCTGCTGCTTACCCACCCTGAGGTTGAAATCGTTAAGGCTACTTCCCGTGAATATGCAGGGGAGTATGTTTACCGGGTTCACCCCAATCTCCGAGGAATAACCAGCATGAAGTTTGACAGGCCAAGCCTAGACGACCTGCTGAAAAACTGCGAACTAGTTTTCGTAGCTACACCCCATGGGGTTTCATCTAAGCTGGTTCCCCACCTGCTTGAGTCAGGTCTCCGCGTCGTCGATTTAAGCGCCGACTTTAGACTTAGAAACCCTGAAGACTACCCAAAGTGGTATGGGTGGAGCCACCCCAAACCTGAACTTTTAAGGCAGGCTGTTTACGGGGTGCCGGAGCTTTACCGGGAGCAGATTAAGGGGGCTAAGCTGGTAGCCTGTCCAGGCTGCATGGCCATAGCTGGAATCCTGGCTCTTGCACCTCCGGTTAAGGCTGGTATTGTCGACCTTGAACACTTGGTGGTAGACGTTAAAATAGGCTCTTCTGGGGCCGGGGCTAAGCCAACCCGTTCAACCCACCATGCTGAACGTTACGGCGTTGTCAGGCCTTACAAGCCTTCAGGCCACAGGCATACGGCTGAAATTGAGCAGGAGCTTCGAGTCCTCTCAGGGGGTAACGTGCGCGTGGCTTTTTCAGCTCACGCTGTAAACA
>CAZAJK010000019.1:12861-14540 GCA_964485425.1 uncultured Candidatus Bathyarchaeia archaeon
ACCTATGGAGAATTTACCGGGAATTCTACCAGGGGGAGCCCTTCATCAGAATCGTTAAGGATAGGAAGGGCGTATGCAAGCTTCCGGACCCCAAGTCCGTCATAGGCTCAAACTTCTGCGATGTCGGCTTCGAACTAGACCCTCACGCCAATAGGCTGGTAGCCCTCTCAGCCCTCGACAACCTCATGAAGGGGGCAGCCGGCATTGCCGTTCAAAACATGAACATTATGCTGGGTTTCAGCGAAGATTTGGGCTTGAAGCAGCCAGCCCTTTACCCTGCTTAAGCTAAACCTCTCGCCCTTCTCTCCTCCAACGTTATTTTAATGGCTGCCTCAACCTGTTCGCTGGTGGTTCCCAGATAGTTTTCAGGTTTAAGAGCCTCCTCAACCTCTTCCCTACTCAGATACTTCATCACCTCGACGGATTCTAAAAGAACCTCCTTGAACGTTCTGCCCTCCTGGAAGCATCTAGCCGTCAGCTCTCTGAGGAGGCGGTGGGCCTCCTGCCTCCCCATACCCTTCCTAGTCAAAGCCAGCATAACAGCCTCAGACATGATGAGGCCTCGGGTGAGCTCCAGGTTTTCCCTCATCCTCTTAACGTTAACCTGAAGGCCCTGAAGCACCTTAACCATCAGATTAACCATGTAGTCTGTTAAAATCAAGGCTTCAGGGATGATGAAGCGCTCGGCAGCCGAATTGGTTAAGTCTCTCTCCTGCCAGCTTACCACGTTTTCCAAAGCAGGGATAACTAGGCTTCTGACAAGCTTAGCCAGGCTGCAAATCCGCTCGCAGCGAACCGGATTAGCCTTGTGAGGCATGGTGGAGCTTCCAACCTGCCTTCCAAACCTGAAAGGCTCAGCTAGCTCGCCAATCTCGGTTCGCTGAAGCTCCCTAATCTCCGTGGCAAACTTATCTAGGGTTGAAGCTAGAATGGCTAGGAGGCAGATTAGCTCTGCATGTCGATCCCTCTGAACAATCTGGGTTGAAACCTCCACAGGCTTAAGGCCAAGCCTCTCCATTACAAGCCTTTGAACTTTTAAGCCTTCAGGGCCGAAGCCTGCCTGGGTTCCAACAGCCCCGGTTAGCTTACCCACCAAAATCCTATGTTTAGCCTGGTTAAGCCTTTCAATATGCCTGGATACCTCTCTAAGCCACACCGAGAATTTTAAGCCTAAAGTTATGGGGAGGGCGTGTTGACCGTGGGTTCTCCCCACCATTAAGACGTCTTTATATTTTCTTGTCAGCTCCAATAGGGTTTCTTCAAGCCTGTTAAGCCTGTCTTCAAGCACTTTCAAGGCTTCTTTAAGCTGAAGAGCTGTAGCCGTGTCCACGATATCATAGCTAGTAGCACCGTAGTGCACGTATTTGCCGGCTTCACCACATTGTTCGGCTAGAGCCTCCACCACAGCCATAATGTCATGGCCTATTTCAGCCTCAATCTCCTTAACCCTTTCAAGCTTAACATATCGGGTGGAGGCCTTCTCAGCTATTTGCTCCGCCGCCCACCTCGGGATTAAACCCACCTCAGCTAAAGCCCAGGCTAAGGCAGCCTCCACATCAAGCATGTATTGGAGGCGAGCCTCCTCCTCAAAGATTTTAGCCATCTCCGACGTTAAATATCGGCCTGAATCTATGGGGAGAATAGGCATAGCCTTCAAGCCTCCAGGGGGACACCTAAAA
>CAZAJK010000020.1:0-14355 GCA_964485425.1 uncultured Candidatus Bathyarchaeia archaeon
GGGTTAGGCCGGCCATCAAAACTTAAAAACTGGCGTCAACTAGCCAGCCAACTTGTCCAGGAAGCCTCAAAGCCTCCAACCGATTTCCTAGCTTCGGCGGGGAGGAAGCTTCAAGGAAACTATTTGCTAGCGTTAATGGTGGGGGAAGCCTGCTGGGCTTTAAGGGACCCCATCGGGTGTGAACCCCTCTTCTACCGTGAAACCCCTAGCGTGTCAGGCTTCTCCACGTGCAGGAAGGCGCTTTGGAAGCTTGGGCTTAAAGGCTTACAGAGGTTAAAGCCCGGCTGGCTCTGCCAGCTTCAAGCCGGAAAACTCAGGGTTTTCCAGGCGCTCCCAACTCCAGAGCCATGCAACCACCTAGTGAGCTTCGAGGAGGCCGTAGAGAGGCTTGTTGGAAGGCTGTTGGAGGCTTTTAGGCTTAGGGTTGAAGGTTTAGACGGACATGTTGGCGTTTTATTCTCCGGGGGTTTAGATAGCTCGCTTACCGCCCACCTCCTAGCCAGTTTAGGACTTAAAGTCGTTCTTTACGTGGCTGGGCTTGAGGCCTCTAGGGACCTAGAGGCTGCAGAGAAGGCGGCTGAAGCCTTAAACTTAAACTTGAAAGTGGGAATTATTGGGCTTGAAGGCTTCGAGGAGAAGATTAAGCAAGCCATTTATGCCTCTGAAAGGTTTACCCCAACCGACATTGGGATAGCCCTGCCTCTCCACGCGGCGGCAAGCCTAGCCTCAAGGGAAGGCGTGAAAATACTTTTTGCAGGCCAAGGCTTCGACGAGCTTTTCGGAGGCTATGCCCGCTACACTAACCTACTAGCGAAGGAGGGCTGGGGAAGCCTCGAGGAAGCCATGAAAGCCGACATGCTAAATCTGGCAGAAGCAAACCTAGAAAGAGACGTTTTAACCGCCCTACATGCTGGAGTGAGGCTCGAACTTCCAGCAGCCGAGCCAAGCTTAGTGGGCTTCGCTCTAGCCGTCCCAACAAACTTTAAGGTCTCAGGGCCCTGCGACGGGCTTAGGAAAAGGGTGTTGAGAGCTGCCGCTGAAAGGCTTGGCCTGCCAGCCTGGCTCGCCTGGAAACCTAAGAAGGCCGTGCAGTATGGGTCTGGAACTATTAAAGCTTTAAAGGCTGAAGCTGGGAAACATGGGTTGAAGGTTGGAGAATATTTAGCCCGGCTCTTCGAGGAAGTTTTCAAGCTGAGGCCGCATGAAGCTTGAACCTCCACACCATAACGCCGGTGAAAAGTCTTAAAGAAACGAAACGTAGACTAGCTCCCATCCTAAGCGAGGAACAGCGTAGAAGACTGACTTTTCACATGCTGGCTGACCTAGCCCAAACCCTCACCAAGGCAAAAACGGTTAAGCAAAGACTCCTTATCAGCTCGGATCGAGAAATTTTAAGCCGAGCAGGCGGGTTGGGCTTTAAACCTTTGGCTGAGGATGCTGACCGGGGAGTTAACGCCGCAGTTGCCCTTGGAATCCGGCATAGTCTAGATTCGGGGGCTGAAGCTGTCCTAGTGCTTCCAGCCGATATTCCTCTCGTAACCGTGGAAGACTTGGAGGTTATGGTTAGGCTTGGAAGCCGAAAACCCTCCCTCGTGCTGACGCCGTCCCAAAGGTTTAACGGCACAAACGCCCTCTTGCTTCATCCGCCAAATCTCATTGAAACCTGCTATGATGCTGATAGTTTTCGAGGCCATTTGACCGCTGCGGAAGCTTTAGGTTTGAAAGCTAAAGTTTACCTTTCAGCTAGGGTTATGCTTGACCTAGACCTACCTGAAGACGTCTACCAGTTTTTAAGGCTTAAAACAGGCTTCCACACAGAGACTTACAGGTTCCTTTCAAAGCTCAGGTTGGGGTAACCTTGCTAATCGGAGTTGCCACCAAAAACGCTGAATCCTGGTGTTCAAGCAAAATAATCGAAGCCTTAAAGAAGCGTGGAGTCCGGGTGCACGCCTTCTCCCTTTCCCAAGTGGTTGCGAGGGTTGGCTTCGACGGAGAGGCCCCAGCCCTAGAGGCGAAAGGCGTAGACCTTTCTAGGCTTGGCTCTCTCCTGGTGCGCCCCATCGGGCCTGGAAGCCTAGACGAAATAATTTTCCGTATGGATATGCTTCACAAGCTGGAGAGGCTTGGAGTCCCCATAGTGAATAGGCCCTCAGCCATCGAGAAAGCAGTCGATAAATATTATGCCCTAACGGTTCTTGAGGAGGCTGGACTCAAGGTTCCCAAGACCGTGGTTACGGAGAGACCTGGAGAAGCCTTTAAGGCCTTCCCTCAGCTGGGGGGAGACGTGGTCATTAAGCCTGTTTTTGGCTCTAGGGGGCTAGGGGTAACCAGAGCATCCGACCAGGAGGCTGCAGGCCGGATTTTCAGGCTACTAGCCTACAACCACTTTGTCCTCTACGAGCAGGAATTTGTTAAACATGGGGGTAAAGACATTAGGTGCTTCGTTATTGGAGGCGAGGTTGTAGCCTCCATGCTTAGGCTAGCTGGGCGAGGCTGGAAGACTAATGTGAGCAGGGGCGGGACACCCGTGCCCTTTAAGCCAAGCCCAGCCGTCGAGGAGGCAGCCATTAAAGCTGCTGAGGCTCTAGGCTGCGAAATCGCAGGCGTAGACCTCATGGAGAATGGTGAGGGAGAAATTTTGGTTCACGAGGTTAATAGTCAGCCCGGCTTCCGGGGGCTTCAAACTTCCAGCGGAATTGATATTGCAGGGCTTATAGCCGACTACCTCATTAGGAAGGCTAAGAAATAGCTGAAAGCCGCTCCCTGAGCTCTTCATGAAGCCTTAGAAGGTTCTCGTTATAGTCCACTTCCCCCCTTTCAACCTTATCCATGATTTCCTCAAGCCTCCTAGTGAACTCCTCGGAGACTAGGTCTCCGAAACGCTCTGAAAGATACTCGTAGACTTTAACGCCTAAGCTTGTGGGGAATAGGAACCTTTTCCGCTCCACCAAATAGTGGTGCTCCAGAAGCTTACTAACTGTGACCGCGTAGGTGCTGGGCCTTCCGATTCCCCGCTCCTTCATCTGCTCGATTAAAGTTCCCTGGGTGAAGTAGGGCTTGGAGGGGATAAGCTTCAACGCCTTATCCGTTATTTTGAATTCCCCTTCAGGGAGGTCTTCCAACCTAGCTGGGAGGAAGTGGTGGAAGCCCTTCTTAACCAGGTCAGTGGTTAACTCTCTAACCTCTTCATGGCTTCCAGCCCTAATCCTCACGGTTTTCTTTTTAACCTCAGCTTCAACCGCTTGGGAAGCCATGAAACGTCTGAAGACTAGGTCGTAGAGGCGTAGATGCTTCCCTGTAAGCCTTCCTTTTAAAGCTCCAGTGTAGAGCATAAGTCTAATCTGCTCCACGTCGAGAGGCCTAGTGGGCCTAATACACTCGTGGGCTCCAGCCTCACTCCACTTCCTAGGCTTGTAAAGCTCCTCCAACCCGTTTTCCGCCATGTAGCGTTGGGCTACACCCATTCCAGCCGTGGAAACCCTTATGGAATCCGTCCTATGATAGGTGATAACCCCAGCCTCGAAAAGGTCTTGGGCTAACTGCATGGTTAGAGTGGCGTCGAAGCCTAGGAGCCTGGAAGCCTCCCGGATGAGTGCGTCAGTTGAAAGTGGGGGCGGAGGAGCCACCGTTTCAACCCTTTCCCCCTCAACCTTAACGGTTAAGGTTTCCAAGGTTTCAAACAGCTTCCTAGCCTCTCCCGCGTCTGGAATGGTGAGTTTAACCTTAAACCTGTCGGTTGACAGGATTAGGAGGCCATGCTTCTGTTTGGCTTCCTCAGCCCGCCCAATAACCCAGCCTAAAACCGGGGTTTGAACCCTGCCAGCTGAAAGCCTATGGCTGCCGAAAACCTTCCACAGATGTTGGCTTAGCTCGAAGCCAACCCAGCGGTCAGCCACCCTCCTAACAGTCTGCCCCTCAACTAGGTGTAGGTCGAGGCTCCTAGTGGACTTTAAAGCTTCAGTGAAGGCTCTCCTAGTGACCTCGTGGAATTCAGCTCTGCTAATTCGCTCGTTGAAAGGTTTAAGCATAAGGGCAACATCATAGGCTATTTTCTCTCCTTCAGTGTCAGGGTCTGTGGCTAAAACTACTTCTTCAACCTCTTTCGCTAGTTCCCTTAAAGCCTCCACCACGGCGAGCTTATCCGAATATTCCTCAGCTTTACATCTGGGGCAGACTGTTTCACCCGTGAACTGCTCCCCACACTTCACACACTTTTTAATGGTTTCAAAAACCGGGACCACGTACTCGTTTACTTCGACCCCGTGGAAGCCGCGTCCAACCGTGAGGTCGAAAACATGGCCTCCGGTAGCCACAATGTTGATAACCTGATTTTCAGCGTTAACCTCGTAGACGGTTAAGCCTCCAACCTTCCGCCTGGCAGGCCTCCCAAAGAAGCTGGCTATAGTCCTAGCCTTATTCGGGCTTTCAACCACAACGAGGATAGGCTTAACTAGCCCCTTCTCCTCCTCCGCAACCTTTCCAGCCCTAAGATTCCCTATCTTCTCCCTATCCCTGTCAACAGCTTCAAAAAGACCCTTTAAGTCGACTTCCTCAATTGGCTTAAATTCGGCTTCCTCAAGGAACCAGGCAAGCCTACGCTTCAAATCGTTAAAGGCTTTAACATTGTCAACTATCAGGAAGGAGGCGCCTTTAGAAATCCCCCCAGCGAAAAGCCTTGAAGTCCGCCCTGAAGCCTGCAAATACCCGGCTGCATCAGCGATTAGGATGGCGAAGCCTTCAGGCGTCCTGTCAAGCCATATGTGGGGGCTTTCTTCAATCCGCCTAATTACCTCAGGGTTTGATAGGGCTTCAGCTAGGAAACCCCTAACCTCCTCAAGCAGCTTCCTAGCCTTCTCATGCTTGGAGGGGTCGACCGCTAGGTAGCGTCTTAGTTCCCAGAGATACTTGTTAGCCCTGTTTGGGTCGAGGAAGGCCTTAACCGCAATCATCACGGCGAAACACTGGGGAATCGTAAGGTTTTCGAAGTCAAGTAGGATGCGGTTTTTCGGAACACCTGCAAAAACCGCGTAACGTATGGTTTGGGGGAGGTCTAAACCCCTAGCCAAAGGATTCCTAGCACTGGAAATGCCTACTAAGGCTTGAACCTCCCCAGCCTCAAACCTTCTAATAAGCTTCTCATCAAGCTTCTCATAGGACTCAGCTTCAATACCAGCCTTCCTTAAAGCTTCCACCACCTCGCCTACACGCTCTCTCCCCATATCCGAGGAGATGAAAACTAAGGCTCCACCGCCAAACCTCCTAACAAGCTCCACAGCCTCCTCAACCACGCCACGCCGGGGGAGAACAGCTACATCTTCAACGTTTCGAATGCCCCCGATAGGCATTCCAACCTCGAAGCCTAAGAGGTAGCGGAAAAGCCTAACACGCCTAGTTTTAGGCTTAGCCGTAGCTGAAGATACAACCAGGATTCCCCTATGCTTCTTCCTTCTCCGGACGATTTGAGGCTGCCCCGGCTGAGCGGCCTCCGCCAGCTTTAAGGCTTCCCCAATTTCCTCGGGGGTGAAGCCGAGCAGCATGAGAACCTTGTCAACGTTTTTAGCTCTTTTAAGCAGGGAGTCAACGTCGTCGACGAAGATGAAATCGAAGGTTTGCCCCTCTAGGAGGCTGAAGTTTTTAGATAGGAACATGCTGGTGGCTACGAGGATTTTGAAGTCTCCCTTGGCTATGCGGTCCTTAGCCTCCCTCCTAGCCTTATCCGGGAGGTCAGCATGGTAGGCGACAACTCCCTCGGCTCCAAGCCTGTGGAGAAGCTTTTCCACCTGAACTACGAGGATGGAGGTGGGGAGCATGATGAAGGTTTTTCCTCCAAGGAAGAGGGCTGCCACAGCCCCAAAGGTGGTTTTACCTATCCCGGTGGGCGCTAGGATGCTGAAGCTCCGGCCTAAAATGAGCCGTTTAGCCCAGTAAACCTGAAGGCTCCAAGGCTTCGACCCAAATCTTTCCGTGAAGAACCTTTCAAATTCCTTAACCTTCCCCTTAAAATCGCAGAATTCCCGGAGTTTCTGAAGTTTTTCCGGGGTTTGACATGGCTCTGCTTCTGAGGGAAAGCATGCTGGGCAGGGGAGGCCTTTCAGAAGCCTCTCATCCGTTTCTTCCCCGCCGCAGTTTGGGCAAACGTTGAGGTAGACGGCTTTCAAAGGGATGCTGCTCCCCCAACTCGACGATAAAATATAAGACGAGGCTATTAAAGATATTCTACCGGGCTCAAAGGCTTGACCAAATACATCTTCGTAACAGGCGGTGTGCTCTCAAGCGTGGGGAAGGGCGTCACGGCAGCTTCTCTCGGAAAAATGCTTCAAGTTCGGGGTTTCACCGTTACCGCCATCAAAATCGACCCCTACGTAAACGTAGACGCTGGAACCATGAACCCCTACATGCACGGCGAGGTCTTCGTAACGGAGGATGGCGGGGAAACAGACCTAGACCTCGGCTGGTATGAGCGCTTCCTAGACGTGAACATGAGTCGAGACCACTACATCACGACAGGTCAGGTTTACAGCACGGTAATTGAGAGGGAGAGGAAAGGTGAATATTTAGGCAAGTGCGTCCAAATAATTCCGCACATCACAGACGAGATTAAAAGCAGAATTCGGAGGGTAGCTTCCAAAACAGGCGTAGACGTGGTAATAACGGAGATAGGTGGAACCACAGGCGACATTGAAGGCCTCCCCTTCCTCGAAGCCGTTAGGCAGATGAGGCTTGAGGAAGGCTTCACCAACACCCTATTCGTCCATGTAGCCCTAGTGCCCATACTTGAGACCACCAAGGAGCAGAAGACTAAGCCTCTACAGCACAGCGTAAACGAGCTTAGAAGAATCGGAATTCAACCTGACATTGTGATAGCCCGATGCACCGTGATGATTGAGCCGGAGGTTCAGAAGAAAATAGCCCTTTTCGCCAACGTGGAGGAAAGGGCGGTTTTCTGCTCCCCAACAGTTAAAAACATTTACGGGCTTCCAGTCCTCCTCGACAGGCAGGGTATGGGCGACTATGTATGTCGAAGACTGCATCTGCCAGAGCGGAAGCCCGACTGGTCCTGGTGGCTTGAAATTTTAAAGGGCTTCGAGCATCCAAGTCGTGAGGTTAAAGTAGCCTTCTGCGGAAAATACGCTAAACTAGCCGACTCCTACATCAGCATAAACGAGGCCTTAAAGCATGCGGGGGCCGCTCTAAATACGGCTGTGAAAATCGACTGGATTGAAGCTGAAATTTTCGAGGAAGACCCAGGCAAGCTTGAGGTTCTAAACGCCTATGATGGTCTTCTAGTTCCTCCTGGCTTCGGCTCGAGGGGGGCGGAAGGGAAAATCTTAGCCATTCAATATGCTCGTGAGTGGGGGATACCTTTCCTAGGCATATGTTTCGGCTTTCAGATGGCTGTGGTGGAGTTTGCTAGGAATGTTTGCGGCCTTAAAGAGGCTAATAGCACTGAGGTTAACCCTGAAACTCCTCACCCAGTATTAGATTATATGCCTGAGCAGAGGGAGATAGATAAGCTTGGAGGAACCATGAGGCTTGGAGCCCATGAAATAATGGTTAAGCCGGGAACACTAGCCTACAGCCTCTATAAGAGCAAAATTATAAGGCAGAGGCATAGGCATAGGTTTGAGGTAAACCCGAAATACTGGGAAACCCTTGAGAAGGGTGGCATGGTTTTCTCAGGTAAAAGTTTAGACGGCCGGAGAATAGAAATTTTCGAGCTACCGGGCAGCTCCTTCTATATGGGGGTTCAATTCCACCCGGAGTTTAAGAGTAGGCCTGGAAAACCCGACCCCGCCTACCTAGGCTTCATTGAGGCCTGTCTTAGGAGGAAGGTTGGCGGAGAATAATAGCGCCTTCTGTCCTTCGAATGGAAGCTGAGGAGTTTCCATGTCCTTTAAAGAGATTATGCGGAATTTCAGGGAGATGGAGGCTAGGGACTTCAAGGTTTTAGCAGCCTTGGAAGCTGGGATGGAGCGCTATGAAATAGTGCCAGTAGATTTCGTTGAAGCCTTCACAGGCCTCCCGAGGGAGGAAGTAACCTATAGGCTTGATAGGGCTGAAAGGTTTAGGCTTGCCCGGAGATCCACCTCACCCTACCTGGGCTACAGTTTAAACTATTTCGGCTTAGACTTTCTGGCCTTGAATAGTTTCACTTCAGCTGGGCTTCTAGAGGCTCTTGGAGACGCTTTAGGGGTTGGTAAGGAGGCCGACGTCTATGAGGCTTTAACCCCTGAGGGGGAGCAGGTGGCTGTCAAATTCCACAGGCTTGGGAGGGTGAGTTTCAGGCAGACTGCGAGGGTTAGAGGCTACACGGCTGAGAAGGCGCAGTGGCTTATTCGCTCTAAGGCTGCTGCTCGAAGAGAATATGAAGCCTTAAGGAAGCTTCACCAGGTGGGTGTAGCTGTAACCAGGCCTAGGGCCCACAACCGCCACGCCATTCTAATGGATAAGATTGTTGGGGTGCCCCTAGCCAAGCTTAAAGAGCTCCCTGAACCGCGTAGGGTGCTTCAACACATAATCGAAAACGTGGCTTTAGCCTACCGGGAAGCGAAGATAATCCACGCCGACCTCAGCGAGTTTAACGTCCTAGTGTCGACGGGAGGTTCCATCTTAATCATCGACTGGCCTCAGCATGTAACGGTAAACCATCCAAACGCCGAGTTTCTACTTAAAAGGGACCTAGAAAACCTGTTAAAGTTTTTCTGGAAAAAATTTAGGGTTAAAATGTCTCTGGAGGAGGTTTTAAGGAAGGTTAAGGGTTAGAAGAGCTGGGCTTCACCCTTCAAGATGAGGTCTGTTAGCCTGGAAACGTTGGCAACCTCCTCATCCACGATGGATTTCACATCAGCCTTAATGTTGGTGAGCGTGTAGCCTTTATCGAGAACCACCTGAACGTTAACCATCATGGGATTATTAATTGGCTTCCCAATCTGGCTTAGAATCTTCACATAGGCCTCCCTAACCCCACGCACCTCACCGTAAATTTTCTCGGCCACCCTCCTAGCCAGCACATTATAGATTTTCCCCACATGGCTTACAGGGTTCTTCCCGGCAGTAGCCTCCAAACTCATCTGTCTACAAGGCGTAATAAGCCCGTTAACCCTGTTCCCCCTCCCAGTGTTGCCGTCATCCCCCATTTCAGCTGAGGTTCCGGTAACAGTCAGATAGAATATGCCTGCTCTAGGCTTGTCCCCCACATTAACTTGAACCTCAACCTCCAAGTCTTCCGCCAGCTTAGAGGCGAAGTCTTCAACCTTCCGCTTAACCTCCTCCTTAACGTTTAGGTAATGATCCTTATCTGGGACCAAACTGCTAATCATAGCGGCTGAAATCGTTAGCCTAACCTTGTTTTTAAGCCTCAGAGCCATCACCTTAACGTCTTCGCCAACCTCGGGAAGCTCCTTCTTAAACTTCTCCGAGTTTAAAAGCTTCTCAGTTTCAAGCACAAGCCTTTCAGTTATGGTTAGGGGTGCAAAGCAAACCCCGAAGGAAGTGTCGTTGGCGAGGGGGACACCCCTTCGAAGGTCGAAAAGTCCTACAAGGTCTACGGAGCCGCTTCGAATCATCCCCGAAAACTTCACGTGTTTCTCGGGGTCTAGGAATCTGAAGTTCCCCCTGATAAAGTTCTTTACGGCTTTCTCGACCAGCTCGTCTATCGGAACTGAAACCATGCCTTCCCTAGTTTTCACCTCGGTTACCGCTCTCCCAGCCACGATAATATTGATTGGCTCTAGGATTTCTCCTCCTCCAAACCTTGGGTTAGCTTTCCCCCCAACCACCAAACCCTTATCCACGTTGTGGTGGAGGATTACTCCGAACTCTTTAAGGTAAAACCTGCATAGCTCGCGGCTTAAGGCCTCGGACACGGCGTCGGCAATATAGTCTGGGTGTCCCCTACCCTTCCTTTCAACCATTTCCACAGAATATTCCGAGACAGGTTTAATCCCCAACCTTTCAATAGAAAATTTCACCAACCCATTTTTCACCCAATATCAAATACGCTGATTTATCAGATTCGCCCACTAATTGGTAAATTTTTCCCATGTTCACTCGAAGCTTATGAAAATAATGTTGTTCCCGCGGATGAAGACGCTGCCATACTCGGCTACTGGCTCGTTACTATTGTATTCGGTGGCATTGTCAAGGATGAGGTTCATGTAGTTGTCACATTTAACTAGGACTCCTCGATATTCAGTGTCGTTTTTCAGCCGAACCCTAACATTGCTGTTAACATTTTTGAAGAGGAAAGCCAAAGGTTTCTTCCCTGTTTCCAAGCGCTCCTTCGACCCCTTTAGCCTTTTAAGAGCTTCAAGCCTAAAATTAGAAAGTTCAGCTATAAAATTTTTAAGGTTTAAACGGTTAATCCGCCATAAGGATAGCCATGGCTCCAGATGGAGTTCTGCCAGTCCCGCTCCACAAGATTATTCAGAGCAGGGCTGAGCCTCTCCTAGAGGCTATTCGAAAATTCTTTAGGGATGAACGTTTGAGCTTCTATGAATTAAACCTGCTGCGTTGGTATATTTACCAGTGGGTGGCCTCCCACCCGAGAAAGCCTAACAACTATTTTTGGATTAGGAATATGTCGCAGAAAGAGTTGAAGAAGTATGTTTTGGAGGTTTTGGTTAAGCGTTACGGAATTCTACCTTTTTAACATGAAAATGTCAATATAGAGTTTTGTATTTCCAAGAATTTTAGCAAAAAATATTTAAAAGGGCCTCCCACCAACATCAACATGGACAAAACCTTTTCAGGTAGAATCTCCATGGAGAAGCTTGGTGAAGGGAAAACCAAAATAGTTTATTCCCTACCTCAGCCAGACCAAGTTCTCCTCAAATTTAAGGACGATATAACCGCGCTAGACGGGGCAAAGAAGGATAAGGTGCCTGGGAAAGGTCGAGTAAACGCGAGGGTTTCAGCCTTCCTCTTCCGCCTCCTAGAGGAAAATGGAATTCCAACCCACTTTATTTCCTTTGAGCCGCCAGCCTCCCTACGCGTTAGGAAGCTTAAAATGATTCCGGTGGAGGTGGTTTGCAGGAATATAGCTACTGGGAGGCTGGTGAAAACCTACCCCTTCTATAAGCAAGGTGAAAGGCTTAGGAAGCCCTTGGTGGAATTCTTTCTGAAAGATGACCTTCACCACGACCCCCTACTGTCTGAGGAGCACATGAAGGTTTTCGGCCTAGCATCTCCCCGCGAAATAGCCTACATGAAAAGGCTTACCTTAAAAGCTAATCGGGTGCTTAAAGCCTACCTGCGGAAGAGAGGCTTAAGACTAGTGGATTTCAAACTTGAGTTTGGCCGGGACAGCGAAGGTAAACTCCGCGTTGGAGACGAATTAAACCAGGACTCTATGAGGCTTTGGGATTTGAAAACAGGGGCTTCCATCGATAAAGATGTTTACAGGAAGGGTGGGAGCCTAGAGGAGGTGGCATCCATCTATCGGGAAGGTTATCGACGCATCGTCGGGGAGGAGCTTTAAAGTTGAAGTCTTACACGGTTGAGGTTGTCATCGAGAATAAGCCTGCGGCCCGAGACCCTGAAGGGGAAACCATCCATCGAGACCTGATTTTAAAGGGCGGCTATGTAAATGTCCGCTCCGTGAGAACTGGCAAGTATTTACGCATGGTTATTGAGGCTAATAGCTCTGAGGAGGCTGAGCGTATAGCCTTCGAAATCTGCAATTCGCTTAGAATCTACAACCCTGTAGCCCACAGCTATAGGGTTAGGGTGGTGGAAAGCTAGGTGAGATTCGCGGTAATCAGGTTTCCAGGCTCCAACTGCGACCTTGACGTAGTCCACGTGCTAAGAAACGTAGTTGGGGTTCCATGCGACCTAGTCTGGCATAAAGAGTTTAAAGCCAAGAACTATGATGGCGTTGTGCTGCCTGGAGGCTTTTCCTATGGAGACTATCTCCGCAGCGGGGCTATTGCGGCTTGGAGCCCAGCTATGGAAGAGGTTCGAGTGATGGCTGAGGATAGAAGGCCTGTCCTAGGCATCTGCAATGGCTTCCAAATCTTGGTGGAGGCAGGTCTGCTCCCGGGTGCTCTTCTCCCAAATGAAAACTTGAAATTCATCTGTAAGTGGGTGAGCATTCGCTGCGATAATGCTAGGACGGCTTTCACCCAAGGCATCCCGGAAGGAAAGGTTTTACACATCCCCATCGCCCATAAAGAGGGCAGATACTTCAATGAGGAGGTTGAACTTGAAAGGCTGAGCCGTAGGCGAATGATAGTTTTCCGCTACACGGATGAGAAGGGTGAAGCCGTTCCAGAGGCTAATCCCAACGGTTCAGTTCGCAATATTGCTGGTATATGTAATGAGGGGGGAAATGTGCTCGGCCTTATGCCTCATCCTGAAAGGGCTTCTGAACCTGTTTTAAGCCCGTATGGTGATGCTGACGGCCTCCTCCTCTTCCAGTCTATGGTCAGATACGTGAAAAGGTAGGGTGGTATGGTTTCCTCTGAAATTCCTGAAGGCGTAAGCTTAACCCGTGAGGAGGTTGAGTGGGTTAGGAAGAGGCTTGGCAGAGAGCCTAACCCCGTAGAGTGGGGAATGTTTGACATCATGTATTCGGAGCACTGCTCCTACAAGAGTAGCAGGCCAATTCTGAAAATTCTCCCAACCCAGGGGCCGCGGGTAATAGTGGGGCCAGGCTACGACTGCGGCATCGTCGACATTGGAGACGGCTACGCAGTAGCCTTCAAGGTGGAAAGCCATAATCACCCCTCAGCCATTGAACCCTACAATGGTGCAGCTACAGGGATAGGGGGCATCGTCCGAGACATCCTATGCGTTGGAGCTAGACCCATCGCGCTGCTTGACTCCCTACGCTTCGGAGATTTAAAGAGCCCTCACAGCCGCTGGCTTTTCCGCTACGTCGTTAAGGGTATTGCCGACTATGGCAACTGCATTGGGATCCCCACGGTGGCTGGGGAGGTTGAATTTGATGGAAGCTTTGAGAAGAACTGCCTTGTTAACGTGGCCTGCGTGGGTGTAGCCCGTCGAGAAGAGATAGTTTTAGCTGAGTTTAAGAATCCAGGCGACATCATCGTGCTTGTTGGAGGCTCCACCGGCCGGGACGGCATTCACGGCGTAACCTTCGCCTCTAAAACCTTGAGTGAAGAGTCTGAGGCTGACAGGCCGGCGGTTCAGATTGGAGACCCCTTCATGAAGAAGCTGCTTATCGACGCTGTTTTAGAAGCCTTAAAAACAGGCTATGTCAGCGGGCTTAAAGACCTGGGCGGAGGAGGTTTAACCTGCGCTACCTCCGAAATGTCGGCTAAGGGAGGAGTTGGCGTAGAAATAGATCTCGACAAAGTTCACGTTAGAGAGGAGGAGATGAACGCCTACGAGCTTATGCTTTCCGAGTCTCAGGAGCGCATGCTATTTGCAGTTAAGCCTGAAGGTTTAAAGGAGGTATTACAGGTTTTCGAGAAGTATGAAATTCCCTACTCGGTTCTTGGCAGGGTGGTGGAGGGTGGTAGACTTAAAGCTTGGTTTAAAGGCGAGGTGGTGGTAGACCTTCCAGCAGAACTCGTGGCTAGGGCTCCAACCATAAGAAGGAAGGCTAGAAAGCCTAGGGAGCTTAGGGTTAAACTTAAGGCTCCTAAGCCTCCTGAACCGGAAAATCTCGAGGAAGCCTTCCTCAAACTTTTAGGCTCCCAGAATATTGCGAGCAGGGAATGGGTTTACAGGCAATACGACCATGAGGTTGGAATTAGAACCGTGGTTAAACCCGGCGATGGAGATGCCGCGGTGCTCAGGATAATGGAGACTGGGAAGGCGATAGCCGTAACCTTTGACGACAACAGTAGGCATTCCGCTCTAGACCCCTTCAACGGGCATGCTGGAGCCCTAGCCGAAGCGGCTAGAAACGTAGCCTGCGTGGGGGCTGAACCCCTAGCCTACACCGACTGCTGCAACTTCGGAAACCCTGAGAAGCCTGAAGTCTTCTGGCAGTTTAAACGGGGAATCGAAGGCTTAGCCTACATGAGTCGTGGTTTAAAAATACCCTGCGTAGGTGGAAACGTAAGCTTCTACAATGAAGATGAGGAAACCAGGCTGGCTGTGAAGCCTACCACCACCATCGTCATGGTTGGGCTTATCGAACGTATGGAATGGGTAACCACGCTTGGGGTTAAAGCTGAAGGCGACGCCCTAGTCCTCGTGGGGAGAACCTTCCCCGAGCTTGGGGGCTCCGAGTATTACCATGAAATTCACGGGTTGGATGGTGGGGAGCCTCCTAAAGCCAGCGTGCGCAGGGAGAAGGCTACGCTTAAAACAGTGATGGAAGCTGTTAGGAGGGGTTGGGTTAAGGCGGCTCACGACTGCTCTAAGGGAGGCCTAGCCATAGCC
>CAZAJK010000021.1:0-14288 GCA_964485425.1 uncultured Candidatus Bathyarchaeia archaeon
GTTAAAACCTACGACCTTGGAGGCTCCAACACCACTAGCGAGATGGCTGAAGCCATAGCTGCAAAAGTCCTCGAAGCATAGAATCCCCACCACCTTTTAACCTTCAAGCTTCAGGCTTCCCAGCATGCATCAGCAGGCGTCCGGCCTCCGCCTCGCGGCCAGCAGCCTCCCTTAAAAGCTCCACAAGCCTTACTTTTTCAGCTGGGGTTAGGCCTCCCCCAACCAGCCTAAGACCTTCAGCGTAAAGCTTAGCCGCCTCCTCCAGCTCGCTGGCCGCCAGCCGAACATGCTCATTACTGTCGAAGCGCGTTTTAAGGAACCTCGCATTGTCAGCCCGCGAGGCTGAAGCCATCTTCAACCCCAGCTCGAGGACTTCAAGGCTGATTTTCCCTTCAGCCACCCGGTCGGCTAAGGCCTCAACAGCCTTCGCGCCCGTGTAAACCATGTGGAAGGTGAAGCCCACCTGCGCCTCCCCCACTCGTATAAACACCTCGCTCAGGTCTTCTAGCGACGGGCTGCCCACCCTATCCAAGTAGATTAGGGCGTACCTCCACGGGTGGTAGAAGTTTTCTGAAAGCTCCCTGACAGCTTGGGCGACGAGGCTTGAGGGGAAGTTTAACCCCCTCTCACCATAGGCGAATCTAGGCTTAGCCTCAACCGGCTCATACAGGTAGAAGGTTTCACCCTCATAGCCTACGAGGAGCTCGTAGTGCGGCATGAAGCCCTCATGGCCGTAGAGCCTCGCCCCATTAACCGGGAGAATCACGGGCTTACCCTGCGATACGAGGAAGCGGCATGCGTCGAGGAAAAGCTCCTCATCGTTCGTCACCAGCATATGATATTCGAAGCCGAGCGGCTTCGCCGCGACCCTAAACCCTGCTTGGGGGTCTCCGCCAGGTATGAAGAAGCATTCGCCCCCTTCCCCGAACTCTATGAGCACTGCACCGTAGGTGAAGCATGAGATTAGGTTGAAGAGGCCTATGGGCTCCTTTATCCCGTATTTGTAGGCTACCATTTGGAGGCAGGTGGTTGCGCAGTAAGCCTTACTATAGCTTATCCATGGAACCCCCTCTACATGGGCGCTTGGCGGGTATGGGCCCACATCAGCCCTGGTAAGCCATTCCGGCTGGTATTCCCTAACCATGTAGTCGTGGCTGAACTTCAACCATAAACTCGTCTTCTCCAGGGTTGTCTCAGGCAGGGTAAGTATGTAGCCAGCCATCGCCGCAACCACCAGAACGGTGAGGACTGCTGCCGTAGTGCTGAACCCACGCCCCATGAGGGAAGCCTCCAGCTAAACTTTCAAAGCCTTTTTCAGAGCCCCTCCTAGGCTTAGGGGCTGACACGGAATAAAATAGCCCTTAAATACATTTTTAGGTTAAACTATTTGGCTGTGCCTGCAGCCTTCTAATGGTGCTGGCTAGGCTTGATAGAGGTTAGCAGCCTCTACGTCGGCTATGGGTGGCGTCGGGAACCCGTCGTTAAGGATGTTTCGGCGAGGTTTGACCGCTGCCATCTAATCCTCGGGCCCAACGGCTCGGGGAAAACCACGCTTTTCAGAGCTATAGTCGGCCTCGCCCCAGTGGCCTCTGGGAAAATCCTAATCGACGGCATGGATTTGGCGTCAATTTATGGTAGGCCCGGCCTTCTGGCGGTTAACATGGGTGAGGTTTACGAGGTTTTCCACCTGAGCGCCCTAGACCATATACGCCTGTTCATGGATTTGGCGGGGGGCGACCTAGACCTAGCCCTGAAAATCCTTGAAGGCCTAGGCGTTGGAGTTGACTTACTCAGGCGGAGGAAGCCTTGGGAGCTTTCAGCCGGCCAGCGTAAAGCCTTCTCAACGGCTGTCGCCCTAGCCTCGAAGGCTAGGCATGTGCTGCTCGACGAGCCCTTCGAGCAGCTTGACCCGGCCAAGAAGGGGAGACTCCTAAACTACTTCAAAAACTTCCGGGGCGTAATCCTCCTGAACACCCATGAGACCTGGCTTCTCCCCGCGCTTAGGGAGTGGAACGCCGTATTCATGTTTGAAGGGAGACTCTACGGCCCGCTGGTTGCGGGTGAACTTCTCGAGGCTGGGCTTACCGCCGGGAAGCCCTCAAACGCCCTGCTAACCTTCGAGGTTTCAGGCCGGACCTACAGTATCGTTCGGGGGGAGGCTGGGGAACCCCTGTCAAAGCTTACAACCCTCGACAAGGTTTACGAGCTCGCGGTGGGCGGGTAGGCTTTGACCCTCTACCTAAGGCTTAAAATCAAGGATTTGCTGACGAATGCTGAGCTCCTAGGCTGGGGTGTGGGCTTCATCGAGTTCTGGGTTTTCATGTGGCTTTTCGTTTTCACACCTGAGTTTGAGGCTGAAGGGGTTTGGCGCACATACCTCATCAACACGAATATGGCTGTTGCATACAGCTTTCTCGGGCTGCTCTCCATGGCCTCCGTTGCAATAGGGCTGGCCTACAGCATCTTCTACGCTTCGAGGGCAGCCCGCTACATGACCAAGTTTACGAGGATTAGGCCGGCGGCCTTCCTAGCCGAGGACTTCGCAGCCAGCCTAACGGTCATCCTGATTATAGTCGCCGTTATCGTTTTCTCAGTCATTGGGGGAACCTACGCCAAGTGGGGGGTTACGCCTAGCGTGGAAAACCCCGCCGGCGTTTTCGCAGACCTACTGCTGGGCGGGGTAGCCCTATACTGGCTCTCCTACATGCTCGCCCTAACCATAATCGTCACCAGGCGGACTAGGGCGCTAACCATGGCAGGCTTCATCCCGCTCATACTGGCCTTCGTCGCCTACGCCCAGCTCTGGGTGGACTTCGGCAGCCTCGTCTACCTAGTGCCTCTATCCACCCTCCCAGCCCTCACCATATACCATTCAACGGGCGCCATACCGCCCACCGGAGCCTACCTAAAATGGCTTATGGGGGTCGAAATGCTTCAGGCGGTTAACTTGAGGGTTGCCGCAGCCTCCCTATTCGCGTGGATAGCGGTATTTGCAGCAGCCTCACTGGCGCTGCTAAGGAAAAGCCGGGGTGTACCAATAGAGGAGTTAAGGTTTTAGGGGCTTCAAAGCCCTACTTCTCAGGCTTAAAATATTTAATTTCTTTCTGGTAGGCTGGCGGGGTGTAGGCTGGCTCAGCCTTTATGGCCTGCTGGAGGCAGTTTTCAACACAGATGTGGCAGTAGATACATTTGAAGGGGTCGTAGGTTATGGTTTTAGCTTCAGGGTCAACTTTTATGGCTGCGGGTGGGCATAGGCGTTCGCAGTCCCGGCATAGGTCGCAGCGCTCCATGTCGAAAATTATCATGCCGCGATGTTCGGGGTAAGGCTCCCTCCTGACGAAGGGATGTTTAACTGTGACAGGTTTAGAGAAAAGGTTTCTCAGGATGTTTGGAAGCATGCGAACCATACTTCATCAACCCCTACTCTTCAGGTAGGTTATACGTTCGGTGCAGGCTATGCATGGGTCGATGGACAGCACTATCACCGGGATGTCAGCCACCTCATAGCCTGGAAGCATGGCTAGGAGGGAGGGGATATTCGCGAGGGTTGGAGTTCTAACTTTAAGCCTCTCAAGCCTATTAGTCCCATTACCCTTCGCATAGTAGAAGAGTTCTCCGCGGGGCTGTTCAACCCTGGCTACAGCCTCACCTTCAGGCCAGCTTTCAGGTTTAACCCTAATCTTACCCTCAGGCATTTGCTTGAGGGCTTTAAGAATTAGGTCTATAGCCTGGTAAACCTCGTAGAAGCGGACTAAAAGCCTGGCATAGCAGTCCCCATCCTTCTCTAGTATTGGCTCAAAGCCTAGGGCTCCATAAGCCTCATAGCCTGTGCTCCTAGCGTCGTTGGCAACCCCGCTTCCACGGGCGGTGGGTCCAACCGCCCCAAGCCTAGCCGCATCCTGGTAGGTTAGAACACCCTTACCTACCGTCCGCTTCTTTAAGGCAGAATCCTTAAGGATTACTGGGGCTACCGCGTCCATCCGCCTCCTAAGCTTAAGCATGGCTTGCTCAAGCTCGCTGGCTAGGTCACGCCCTATATCCCTTCGAACCCCACCAATCACGCAGGTGGAGATTATCACCCTATTGCCTCCGGTGCGCTCCTGCATGTCCATCACTAGTTCCCGGTCTCTCCAAAACTGCATGAAGAGGCTTTCAAAACCCATGGCGTCGGCGAAGAGACCTAGCCATAGAAGGTGGCTTTCCAGCCTGTTAAGCTCAGCCCAAATAACCCTTAAATATTTAGCCCTCTCAGGCACCTCCAAGCCTAGAAGCCTCTCAATAACCATGCAGTAGCATAGGGCATGCATGAAGTTGCATATGCCGCAGATACGCTCACACAGGTAGATGTTACGCCTGTAGTCGTTAAGCTCGCAAGCCCTTTCAACCCCACGGTGAACATACCCCACGTTAACGCCTACGTCGACTATTCTCTCCTCGTCCACCGTGAAACGTAGCTGGATGGGTTCGGGGAGCACGGGGTGCTGAGGGCCGAATGGGAAAACCGTATACTTCCTCGTGGAAGTCTGCCTACTCATACCAGTCACACCTCCAACAACGCTTAGCCTCCCTAACAGCTTCATCCTCGGAGTAGCCTAACTCCACCTCCTCGAAGCCTTTAACCCTCCTGTCCAAGGGAAGCTTGGCCACTGGAATCTTATGCATAGCTAAGACCTCCTCCACGTCGACTCGTGGAACAAGCTCTTCGGTGAAGACGGGTTCAGGCAGGCCTTTCCCGCCTAGGTAGCGGTCTATGGCGCTTGCAGCCTTCTTACCGGCTCCAATGGCTTCCACCACTGAGGCTGGCCCGGTTACGGCGTCTCCCCCCGCGAACACACCCTTCATGCTGGTTTCTAAGGTTTCAGGGTTAACTTGAATCTGCCCTCTGCTGGTTAGCTGGAGCCTAAAGCCCTTTGGAACCGTTACCACCTGGCCTATAGCCTTAATGAAGGTGTCAGCCTCAACGGTGAACTCGCTTCCCGGAATGGGTTCAGGCCTAGGCCTCCCCGAAGCATCTGGGGCGCCAAGCCTCATCCTGATAAACTCCATTTTGACGGGGCTTCCCCCACCTAGGACTCTCACCGGGGCTACGAGGAATTCTAGTTTAACTCCCTCCTCCTCAGCGTCAGCCACCTCGGAGGGGGTTGCAGGCATCTCGCTCCTAGTCCGCCTATAATACATGGCTACCTCCTCGGCTCCTAGGCGGAGGGAAACCCTAGCCGCGTCTACGGCGCTATTTCCACCCCCAATAACTACTACACGCCTCCCCACGTCGGGCTTCCGCCCGTAAAGGTTCACCTCGCGGAGGAAGCTTATACAGTCCCAAAGCCTAGGATGGTCTTCCCCCTCAATGCGGAGGCTTGCCCCCTGATGGGCTCCCGTAGCCACAAAAACAGCGTCAAAGCCCTGCTTAAACAGGTCTTCTAAGCTTTCAATCCGCGTGTTCAATCTGAGGTCAGCCTCAGCCTCCTCAAGCCTAGCCCTAATCTCAGCCTCCATCACGTCTTTAGGAAGCCTATACTGGGGGATGCCCACCAGCATCATGCCGCCTGGCCTGGGAAGCTCATCAAAAACGGTTACGTCGTGGCCTAGGAGGCCGAGGTAGTGGGCTGCAGTAACTCCAGCCGGCCCAGCGCCGATGACGGCTACCTTCTTCCCTGTAGGCTTAGCCCGCTTAACATCCCTACGCTGGATTCCAACCACATCGGAAACATAGCGTTTAAGCAGCCTAATGGAGATAGGCTCACCCTTCTTAGCCTGCCTACAGGCTTCCTCACATGGGGCGAAGCAAACCCTCCCACAAATAGCCGGTAAAGGATTCTGCTCCAGAATCGTTTCCAAGGCTTCCTTAAACCTGCCCTCAGCAATAAGCCTAACATACCTGGGAACATCAATCTGGGCTGGACAGTTTTGGGCGCACCTGCCAGGGGTTCGAAAGATAGGTGGGCTTACACCTAGGGCGGGCTTGAGGAGAGTGGTTTGCACAGCGTCTGCGGTGCGGAGGAGCCTACTATTAAAGTCGGGCGTTAACCCTACGAATTTAAGGCCAAACATATCCTTAATTTCGTTTTCAGCTAGGAAGGCGCAGGGATATATGCTGGTGATGCTTGGAAGGCTGCCTTCTTTCCCAACTCTAACCTTAATGTTCACCACGCTACTGTCCTGCTCAAAATGATAGATTACCTCAAATTCCCTACCTAGGTCGAGGCAGGTTATAGTTATGAACCTTGCATTAGCCGTGGAAAGCTCGTAAATCTTCGGGATAAGCTCCGAGGCTGTCAGCTTAAATTCTTGGGTAGACATTTTCAGCTTCCCCCTAAAGCTTTAACAGGCTTAACCTCCTTCTCAGCCAGCTTTCGCAGCGCCAAGACCACGCCGTCGATGATGGCTTCAGGTCTGGCTGCACAGCCAGGCACATAGACGTCAACCGGGATAACCTTGTCAACTCCCCCAAGCACGTTCGGGCAGTTGTGAAACATCCCCCCTGTGCAGGCGCAGGTTCCAACGGCGACAACCACCTTTGGGTCAGGAGTCTGCTCGTAGAGGTTTCGCAAAACCCTAGCGTTCCTCCGGTTAGCTGGCCCCGTGACAAGCAGAATGTCGGCGTGTTTAGGGTTGCCCATGTGGAGCATGCCGAACCTTTCCACGTCAAACCTGGGAGTTAGGCATGCTAAAATTTCGATGTCGCAGCCGTTACAGCTTCCACAGTTGAAGTGGAGGATCCAGGGGGACTTAAACCTAGACTTAGCTATAAGCCCCATGTTAGATCACCTTGAGAATGGCTAGGGCGATAAGGTTTCCAAGCACTAGGGTTAACCCGGCTGTCCAGACGAATTTAAGCATGAAGGGCCAGGTTAGCCTTGGAAAAACATTGTCTACTATGATGAGGATGAAGTAGAAGATGAAGGCTAAAACCACGCCAAGCCAGAGGTAGGGGGCCCAGAAGAGGGTTAAGAGAGCCAGAAACATTACCAGTTTAAACCAGTGGCCGAACTCTATGAGGGCTAAAGTAAAGCCTGAAAACTCGGTGAAAACCCCTCTCACCAGCTCCTGATGCGCATGGTGGCTGGCTGAGATGTCGAAGGGCGACTTCCTAGCTTCCACCGGGAAAACCACTAGGAGGGCGGCGAACACTCCTGGGAGCAGAGAAATTAAGGGGAAGCCGAGCTTTAAAATGGAGTCCACTAGGAAGCTGCCAGTCACCATGAAGATGCTTACAGCCGTCAAGATTAGAACTGGCTCGTAGGCTAGCATTTGAAGGAGCTCCCTTCTCCCTCCAAGATAGCTGTAAGGCGACTTAGCGTTGAAGCTTCCAAGGATAAGGCAGACATCGGCTAGGGAAGCCATGAAAACAACAACCAGGAGGTCTTGAAGCGAAACAAGCAGGGTGAAAGCCGCAACCGCGAAAACCATGTAGGCGAAGGCTAGGAGGGCCTGGAAACTGCTAGTTATGAAGCTTTGCTTGCTCCAGAGCTTGATGAGGTCGTAGAAAGGCTGAATAATGGGGGGGCCAACTCTATTCTGCATGCGGGCGGTGAGCTTCCTGTCAACCCCGCTTAGAAGGCCCCCTATAAAAGGCGCTAGAACCGTGAAAATCGCGGCTACAGCCGCATTAAACATCCAGCTGTCCATCATATCACCACCACCGCGAAAACCACGAGAACAAGCAGGATGCCTACGGCTGTCACAAACCGGTTGGTTCTAGGCTCTCCTAAGGCCCTATCAAAGAACATTCCGGAAGCCTCAAAGGGGAACTCTAGGTCGGCTGTCGACCTAAACGTTGGAGTTGGAGCCTCGGGAACGTTTTCGCCGCAGAGGTATGGAGGTTTAACTATTCCACCCTTCCCTTTAGCCACCACCCACGCTAAAGCCACCGCTATGGCGAGGATTAGGAAGAGAGGCCAGATGGGGAAAGCTCCAACCGCCGTGGAGAGGTTTAGCATGGGGAGGGAAAGCTCCACCGAATACCACGGCTTAACGGTTGGAATAACCAGCATGCTAACCACTAAGGCTGCCACTACGCTTAGGGCTATATCAAGGGCGGTAATGGTTAAGGTGGAAGCCAGGTAGGGTGCCTGAAGCTTTTCAGCCTTCAAACCCCCGGCTGTAGGCGGATGGAAAAGCAGGTGGGCCATCCACTTAGCCCAGAAGAAGGTGGTGGCAGCGCTTCCTACGGCTAGGATGGCTATGAGGGTTAGAGCCCACTCAACCGGGGAGGCTGCCACAGCCTCCATGGTAGCCCACTTCCCCACCAGCATGCCGAAGGGCGGCAGGAACATGGTAGCCATACCTACCAGCATGATGGTTGAAACCATGGGGAACCTAGCAATTAAGCCCTCCCAGTCCTCAATATTCCTACTGTAAACCCTATTCTCCACTATTCCAGCGCCGAGGAAGAGAAGAGCCTTAGACATGGCGTGGAAAACTAGGAGTAGCAGGGCTGCCACCATGGCTAGGGGCGTATTAACCCCGGCGCAGAGGATTATTAGGCCTAGGTTGCCAATCGTCGAATAGGCGAGGATACGTTTAGACTCCCGCTGGCTTACGGCTAAAACAGCCGTAACAAGGAAGCTTAAGCCTCCCACTAGGGCTATAGCCAGGCTTAAAGGTGTTCCCTGCAGGGCTGGGGCAATCCTAAGCACTAGGTAAACCCCAGCCTTAACCATGGTGCTTGAGTGTAGCAGAGCTGAAACGGGGGTGGGAGCAATCATCGCCCCAAGAAGCCAGCTATGGAAGGGAACCTGAGCCGACTTGGTGAAGGCTGCTAGGGCCAGACAGGCGAAGGTTAGAAGCATGAAGAAGGCTGGATGAAGCTTAAGCATTTCCTGGAGGGCTAGGGTTCCAAGCTGGTAGTGGCCTATGAAGAGAGATGCAACAAAGGCTACTCCGCCGATTAACCCCATCCATAGGGCTAAGGCCGCATTCCGCTCAGCCTGCGGTGTTTCATCATGCCTTATAAGCTGATAGCAGCATAGGGTGGTTACCTCCCAGAAAAAGTAAAGCCAGTAAATGTTGTTGGAAAAGACCAGCCCGTTCATGGCTCCCAGGAAAAGTATCATGTAGAGGAAGAAGCGGGGCTGCCTGGTCACCTTAAGATGTAGGTGCTCTTCATGCTCATCCATGTAGCTTAACCCGTAAACGCAGATGAGGGAGCCGATAACGCAGATGATAAAGCACATGATGATGGCAAGGTAGTCTATCACCAGCGTAGGCTCCACATGCACCGCTCCAGCAGCCGCCTCAAAGTAGATTAAGGGGATTAGCTGAGCCAGCGTTAGCAGGACAACTAGAGGATGCTTAATCCTAAAGCCTATGTAGAGGAAGTAGAAGAGAAGTGCGAAGTCTAAAATGACGACAACGTCGTCCCAAAGCTCTCCAGGCGTATAGGTGAACTGACCTCTCCAAAGGAAGAGTAGGGCTGACGCGATTAAAACGAGAGTCGTGACGGTGACTAGAATTCTCCTAGCAGTTCCTCCCTTTAGGCCTAGGGAGGCTAAACCCGCCACCACTGGAAAACCAACAGTTAAACCCACCAGCAAATCTTCCATCAAAGGCTACCACCCTTCAGCCCTACCCAAACACGTTGCCGGGAAACCTTTGGGAGTTAAATAACCCCCATCTTAAGACAGCAAGCATAGATAGGTTTTGTTGGTTTCACTGGCCTTATTAATTTTTTCCTAATACCATTAAAAATATTGTAGCCTCAAAGTTAATTTCAGACGGCATTCCCAATATTTTTATGGAAGCTTAGGGCTCCCCTCTCTTTGAGGTTGGGCTGATGTCCGAGGACAGCGACGAATTAGGCCCGCGGATGACCTGGCTTGAACACCTCCAAGAGTTTAGGGATAGAGCGGTTAGGGCCATTATTACCGTTGCCATCATCGTCGCTGCAAGCTTCACCCTCACCATTAGGCAGACGGTGATAAACGGCTACCCAATCTATTACCTTTACCCCGACCCCTTCAACAATATTGCCTCCCTCCTGCTTAGGAAGCTTCAACACGACCTACTCCCCTCCTATGTTGAGGTTATCGTAACCACGCCTTGGGACGCCCTCATCGCCCTCTTCTACTCGTCAATCTTCATCGGCATCACCCTAGGTATGCCCATGATAGTTTACCAGATGGTTAAATTCGTGGCTCCAGGCCTATACCCCCACGAGAAAAAACTTATCACCAAGCTCAGCGGCCCTGCAGCCGCCCTTTTCGTAGCTGGCTGCGTCTTCGCCTACCTGCTCATCCTACCTTTCACCATCGACTTCCTCTTCCGTTACGCCATCGCCATAAACCTTACCACCTTCCTCACCATTGACAGTTTCATTTCCTTCGTCCTCCTCTTCATGGCTGCCTTCGGAATAGCCTTCGAGCTTCCACTCATCATGATTCTGCTAACCTCACTGGGGGTGGTTGACGCCAATTTTTGGAAGGAACATTTCACCCTAGCCTTCGTTGTTATGTGCGTTTTTGGGGCTGTCATTACGCCTGATGGAAGCGGGGTAACCATGTTTATGGTGGCAGGGCCGATGATAGGCTTATACCTGGCAGGATGGTTCATATCCTCACGCCACAAGATTAAAATAGGTTAGCAATTAATGGTAAGAGGGGGCTGTGAGATGTCTAGTCTCGCCAACTTCGTCCCATCGATTCAAGGGATGGAATGGATTATCCTAATAGCCGTAATCGTCGTTGTGCTTTTCGGGGCAAAGAAGCTTCCTGAACTAGCCAGAAGCATAGGGAAGGCTACTGGCGAATATGAGAAGGGTAAGGCTGAGGCTGAAATGGAAATTAAAGCCTTAAGGGAGAAGCTTGAGAAGGCTAAGGCTGAAGCAAGCTCAGAGGAAACCGAGAAAGATAAGCTAGTGAGGATTGCCAAGGAGCTGGGCATCGAAACCGAAGGTAAAAGCGAGCAGGAGCTTAGAGAGGAAATAGCTAAAGCCATGATGAGGTAAACCGCTTTTAAATCTGGAAATTTAAACTTTCACCCTTCTAACTATTTTCTGCAGATCTCCCTAGCCTTTTCAAGGGTAGAGTAGGGTTGTCCTTTGAGGTTAAACAGGAGGACCTAGCCGGGCGAATAGGAAAACTGAGGTTTAAAGGTGGAAGCCTTGAAACGCCAGCCCTGCTTCCAGTTGTGAACCCTAAAACCTTGGAGTTTCCGCCTAGGAGGCTTTGGGAGCTAGGCTATGGGGGGCTTACAACCAACGCCTACCTTATCTGGAAAAACTTTGGAGTTGAGGCTGTCGGGGAGGGTGTGCATAGGCTTCTAGGCTTTCAAGGCTTTGTGTTAACGGATTCAGGGGCTTACCAGCTTCTCCAATATGGGGAGGTTGAGGTTGACCCGCTTGAAATAGCGGAATACCAATGCCGCCTCCAACCTGACATGGCCGTAATCCTAGATGTTCCCACCGGCTGGAACGCCTCAAGGAGGAGGGCGGAATGGACTGTGGAGGAAACCATGCGGAGAGCTGAACTCACCTTAAGCTACCTTCGTGAGAAGCATCCTGAAAGCCGGGTTTTATGGGTTGGCCCCATCCAGGGAGGCAAATATTTAGACTTGGTTTCCGCCGCAGCCAGGAGGATGGCTAAGCTTGACTTCGACGCTTATGCGCTTGGAAGCCCCACCGGAGTTATGGAGGCCTACCATTTCAGCCTCCTAGCCGAAATGATTTTGACGGCTAAGGCTGAAATCCCCCCAAATAAGCCTTTCCACCTCTTTGGGGCGGGGCACCCCCTCACCTTCGCTTTGGCCGTTGCCCTAGGCTGCGACACCTTTGACTCCGCATCCTACGCCCTTTACGCCAAGGATGGACGCTACATAACGGAGCATGGAACCGTGAAGCTTGAAAGGCTTAGACATCTGGCTTGCAATTGTCCAGCCTGCAGGAGGGTTACCCTAGAGGAGTTGGCTAAAGCCCCCCGCCAGGAGGTTGAAGCCTTCCTAATGGAGCATAACCTGTATGCTTGCCTAGCTGAGGTGGAGCAGATTAAGCAGAGCATAGCTGAGGGTAGACTCTGGGAGCATCTTGAAATTAGGGCGAGAAGCCATCCAGCCCTCCACCAAGCCTTAAAAATCCTGGCTAAACATTGGGAAGCCTTGGAGCGAACCACACCCCGATGGAAGCCTAGAGGCCTATTCATCTTCGACGAGATAAGCCTTGGAAGGCCTGAGGTTCAGAGGCATAGAGCGAGGATGCTAGAGGGGGGCTTTAAGCTTCCAGGCAGGAAAATTCTTCTACTTCTCCCGGAGCCGGAGGTTAAACCATACGTTCAGGCTCAAGGCTGCCTCAAAGTTTTAAGCATGGTCTCCCAGCTGGGGTTAGGGGAAGCCATTCAAATCTGCTTTTATAATCCCGTGTTCGGAGTCACACCAGTCGAGATTTGCGACGTTTACCCCCTCTCCCAGTTTGAAGTCTCCAAACCTTACAGTAAAAACATGCTTGAAGACATGGCTGAATACTTAGCCAAATACGTTGAGAAATCCGGATTTGAAACGGTTATCCTACATCCAGACCCATCCCTTCTAACCCTGGAACAAGCGGCGAGGCTGAAGGTTAAGCTTACAGGGTGGGAAGAACCCTGGAGTGATAGGGGGCTGGAAAATCTTAGGCGAACCCTAGCGGGGCTAGGTGCTTCAGAGGCTACCTTGCCTTAACATGTTTAACTATGGGAGGCCTCACCTTCTGGAGAATCCTATAACCGCAGTGGGGGCATTTAAACTCAGGCATACCTATAATCGACTCATAGGTGGTGGTTTTACCGCAGCGGACACAACGGTAAACTATTCCAGCCTTATCGATTGAAGCCATTTAAAGGCTCCCCCAAAGGCTTCTGAATTTCCTCAAACAATTCTAATAAACCTTTCCAGCCTCCAATAGGCTGGAAAATGCGGGCTAAAGGGTTAAAAGCTAAACTTGAAGAGTTGGCAGGCAGGCCTTTAACGTTAGGCTTAGACATTATAGGTGACCTCGCCGTAGTTAGGCTTCCCCCACTCAGCTCCGAGGTTGAACGCCGCATCGCTGAAGCCATCATGGAAGTCCACCGGAATGTTAAGGGTGTTTTCGCCCAGGCTTCACCAGTTTCAGGGGAGTTTAGACTTAGAAAGCTTAGGCATCTAGCAGGCGTGAATAGGCTGGAGACGGTTCATAGGGAGCATGGCTGCCTCTTCAAGGTTAATCTGGCTGAAGCCTACTTCTCCCCCCGCCTCCAACATGAGAGGCTTAGGGTTGCCAGGCTGATCCGCCCAGGCGAAGTAGTGGTTAACTTTTTTGCTGGGGTAGGCTGCTTCAGCATCCTGGCTGCGAAACATGCTAGGCCTGCAAAGGTTTACTCTATCGACCTTAACCCTAAGGCTTACCAGTTTATGGTGGAAAACATTCTGCTGAACAAGGTGATGGGGGTGGTTGAACCTATCTTAGGCGACGCGGCCAGGGTGGTTGAAGAAAGGCTGAGTGGGGTGGCGGATAGGGTTTTACTGCCTCTTCCAGCCTTAGCCCGCCAATACCTGCCTTCCGCCTTAAAATGTCTCAAAGCCTCCGGGGGGTGGATTCACTACTACGACTTCGTTCAGGCTGCTAAAAGTTTTGAAGCTTTAGGGAAGGGTGGAAACCTTATTCCCTCAAGTTTGGAAGGCTTTAAACTTGAAATTGCCTACAGCCGGATTGTGCGCAGCGTTGGGCCTAGATGGTGGCAGATAGTTTTAGATGTTAAAGCTAAACCTTTAGGAGGCTCTTAAGCCCCTGAACATCCACCTTTCTCACTCCTGGTATGGGTCTCCCCTTCCAGGTGAAGTTTAAAATTTCAGCTTTACCGTTGGCAGCCAGCCATGCTAGGAGTTCTCCCGCAATTTTAAGCTTAACCCTTTTAGGCTTCGAAGCCTTAGCCTCGCCTTTAAGCCAAGGCTTAGAATATTCCCCCACGGTTTCGCCTAGGTCCATTCCCGCTAGAACTATGCGTTGGGCGCCTAGGGCTTCAGCCAGGAAGGCAGCCCTATCCCCATCGGTGAAACCCCCAAAATTATACACTAATCCTTCAATGGGCTCAACCTGGGTGGTGGCTAGGATTCTTTCGAACCTCGGAACCCAGGTCTCCAAAGCCTTCAAGTTGTCTCCATGCCCGTGAATTGTTAGGAGAGAGCCCTCACGCTCAGCCTTTAAGAGGTCTTCAACCCGCCCATCTAAATCCGAAACCACGATTGAAGGCTTGAAGCCTGCTTTAAGCAGGGCGGTTGTAGCTCCATCAGCAGTTATAACAATTAAACCTTCCAGTAACCCTCCCTCCGCCAGTCTTTCCAGG
>CAZAJK010000022.1:0-13580 GCA_964485425.1 uncultured Candidatus Bathyarchaeia archaeon
AATGGAGGCCTGTCCCCCAGGGCCGGCGGAGCGGCCAGCCTACCCGTAGGGGTGGGTGTGCCGTATTGCCGGGTGAACCTGGCCAGGCCCGGGAGGGAGCAACCTAAGCCCGGACGTTTGGCGCTTGGGGGAGCGCGGGCCTGAGGGAGGCTGCCAGGAATAAGCCGGGTATGGGCGTCGAGCCTCAGGGCCCACCACCCACCTACCCTCGGCGAAGCCTTATGGTTAGGGCTGAAGGGTTAAAGCTTCTAATCGAAAAGTTTGGAGGTTCTTATAGCCGCCTCCTAGGCTTAGAGCCGTTAAGTGGGGAGCGTCAACTCTTCCAGTGGTTTCTAGCCTCCATTCTCTTCGGAGCCCCAATATCTGAGAAGGCTGCCATGAAAACGTTCCGCCTCTTCCAGGCTGAAGGCCTAGATGCTCCCAAGAAAATCTTGAAGGCTGGATGGGATAGGCTAGTTGAACTTCTAGATGCTGGAGGCTACACACGCTACGACTTTAAAACAGCCGATAAACTGTTGGAAATGGCTGGAAACCTTGAGAAGCTTTACGGTGGAAGCCTACTTAAACTTCACGAGGAGGCTGAGAACGCCGTCGACCTGGAAAATAGGCTTATGAAGCTTGCTAAGGGTATCGGGCCCACAACGGTTTCCATCTTCCTTAGAGAAGCCTGGGAGGCTCTACCCAAAGCTGAACCCCTACCCTCAGCCTACGAGATCCTGGCAGCCTCAAACCTCAACATTTTCACCTTGAAAAGCCGGGATAGGGCAGCCCTCAAAAAGGCTTTAGCCAGGCTTGTAGAGGTCTGGGAGAAGGCGGGGAAACCCAGAACCCTAGCCGACTTCAGGGCAGCCCTGCTAAGGCTTGGAAGAGACTACTGCAGGAAGCATCGCTGTAGCCAGTGTCCGGTGAAGGCTTTCTGCAGGGTTGGCCTAGGCCACCTTTAAATTCATAAGCCGTGAAGGGTAAAGTTTAATGTTAAAGGCAGGGCTGCCTCTTCACGTTTTAAGGGGAGGGCAGCTTCTGGAGGGAGCTCTTTGGCTGCAGATCCCACAGAAGGGAGGCTTAAACTTCTAAAGGAGGCCGAGTCCTTCAAGAAGCCCTTTGAAGAGAGGCTTAGACCCCTAGAATTTCTAAGTCTGAGGAATCCAGCTGTCTTCATTTCGGTTGGGGGAGGGGAGCTAGGTGACCTAGCCATAACGGCGGCTAAGAGAATGCTGGGAGGCGTGAACGGCGGAGTGAAAACCGTGGTTTTCGACAGGTATGAGGGTTTTCCAGCTCAAGACGTAGCTGACGCCTACGAAGTTTTCGACATGCTGGACGGGGATAGGCTTGAGGAAGCCATTAGAAGGCATATTCCAGACCCAGGTGAACCCCACGCCATCTACCTTGAAATCGAGCGAGTAGATACGCTTAGGGTTTGCAGGCTTGGAATCGAGGAAGGTTATAGGGTGGCCTCCACCCCCTACGGCCCGCTCATCTGCATGGACCGCCACCTCACCAAGCTCATGTTTGACAGGCTAAGCCTCCCACGGGTGGAATGGGCTTACGCTGGAAGCGAGGAGGAAGTTAGAAGGCTGGCCAAGGATTTCGGCCTCCCAGTCATAATTAAACCCATTATGACCTCTAGCGGTCATGGGACAACCATCGCCCGAAGCTGGAGCGACGTGGAGAAAGCCTACAGCTACGCTGTTGAACATGCCAGGGGGAAGGGTAGCGAAGTAATCGTGGAAAGATTCCTCCCAGAGCTAAAGGAGGAAGGAACTGAGATAACCCAGCTGGTAGTCCGACATTTCGACAGCCGAGGTCGAATAGTTACTTCCATGCTGCCGCCTGTGGAGCATAAGCGTCCAGGCGCCACTTACCATGAAAGCTGGCTTCCAGCCACCATCCCAGAGCAGGCCGTCAAACAATGTCAGGAGAGTGCTAGGAAAATTGCCGAGTGCATAGGGGGTATAGGAGTCTTCGCGGTTGAACAATTCGTGATTAGGGGGAGGGTCTACAATAATGAGGTGGCTAACAGGCCCCATGACACAGGGATGATTACCCGTTGGATGTTAAACCTGGATGAGGGGGCCATCCAGCTTCTCTCAACCCTAGGCCTCCCCATCCTTAAAAGCGACCTGGAATTTTCGAGGAGAAACGTTTACGGCGTAGCCCACGTGGTTTTGGCTCCTGGAAGGGAGAGTCAGGTGGAATTTCCGGTTAAAGGCTGGGCGGCCTACGAGGTTAAACGCTTCATAGAGTCGAAAGGCTATGAAGGCGACATCTGGTATTTCGGTAAGCCTTCAGCCTACCCCGGCAGGAGGATGGGCTTAGCAGTAGCCTTCCATGAATCGCTTGAAGAAGCTAGGCGAATCGCCGAGGAAATAGCTCACTACGCTGAGGCTCAAATAACCTATGGAAGCTGAGCTGCCCTGAGTATGAGGGCTGGTGGAGGCGGTTGGCGGCTTCAGCCGGAGACAAGCTTAAGCTTCTGCTTTACAACATGCGGACAGGCCACCTTGAAGTTTACGAGCTAGACCTATCTCCGGCTGAAGGCAACGTCTATAAGGTTTTCTTGCCCCACAGCCTCTACCATAGGGTTATAACCCATTTTGGGAGGGGCCCTCACACCACGACTTTCACTTTAACTAAAGGCTCATACCTGCTTCATGGACATTTGAAGTCGAGTAAAGAAGCTAGGGTGGCCGTTGAGTTTCACGAGGAAGATTAGGCAGGCCTATAAATTTTCAGGTTTAGCCTTGGAACCATAGCCATGAGCACAGCCTGCTCCGTAAGCCTCACCCTGTCTAAAACCCCGTGGGAAAGCAGCCCTATGGCCCCTATGGTTTCCCCAAGCCTTTCAACCTTAAACATTCGGCCTAAAAGTTCTCCCACCTCCCCTTCACCCCTCAGAACACCTTCCACCACCTTGGGAGGCATTTCAAAGCCTGGGCCGCATCCCAAGGTAAGCCAGCCATCCCTATCTATGATAGCGCACCACTGAAAATCCATGTAGCCCGTGATGGTTCCTTCCACTGGGAATAGGCCGGCTTCAATGCCTACGCCCAAATCAGCCCCACTGCGGTTTAAGGCGTTCCTAGCCCTATTAATGGCTCCCTCAACCGTCTGCCTCCCTAGAGGCTGCCTTGGAACCCCAGATGGAACCTTAAAGCCGCGGACTCGAACCTTCCCCCTACCGTAAATTTTAGTTAGAACCCTCCTGACAGCCTTAACTTTAACCGGGTTCCTAGAGCCAACCGCCACCTTTAAGGGTTCAGCCAGCTTGAAGCCCTCCGGTTTTCAAGGGCCAAGCTTATAGCCTATCTTCCTGAGAAACTCCTTCCTAGCCTTAACATGTTCCTCCTTTTCTATGCCCTTAGGCTTGAAGCCGTCTATGACGCCTAGGATGCCTCTACCCTGCTCAGTTTCCACCACGACTACCTCAATAGGGTTGGCGGTGGCGCAGAAAATGCTGCAAACCTCCTGCACATGCTTAATGGCATTTAAAACGTTGATGGGGTAGGCGTTTCTAAGCAGGATTAGGAAGCTGTGGCCTGCTCCAATCTTCAGCAGCGTTTCAGCCGCCACCCTTCTAAGCTCCTCATCGTTCCCCTCATGGCGGATAAGGCATTCCCCGGAAGCCTCGCAGAAGGCTATGCCAAACCTTGCCTGAGGAACCGAGCCAACCACAGCCTCGTAAAGGTCTTCCACCGACTTAATGAAGTGGGACATTCCAAGGATGAGGTTGCAGCCCTCAGGAACTTCCACCTTAACGGTCTCCATCTTCAAAATTTCTTCTCCCCTCTCTTCTAGCCAAAAATTAGAAGGGAGAGGGAGGCCATAAACTTCTCCCTTAAGGGGTTTAAGAGGCCTTAGGTTTCCCTGTTTTAGGCCTACCCGTCCTACTCCAGCCTCTCTCCTGGTAGTATCGGGCAAGCATCCTCCTAAGCATAGCCCTATGGACTATTTGACCGGCTGAGCCTCCGGTCTTAAGCTTCTCCCTAAGCCATCTCTCAGGGAAAACGGTGTCCTTTGGAACGTTTTCCCTTAAATTGTATAGTCTAATGGTGTCGTTGATTCTTACGGCAGCCTCAAGCAGGGCTTCCCTGCTGGCATCCGCCCCTGTAACCGCGTTATATATTTGCGTGAATTCCTCCCAGAGGATGGGGCCTATAACGGGTAGACAGAAGAAGTGGCAGTAAATCATGGAGTCGACAGCCGCATAATAATCTTCAAGCTCCTTAATCATGGAAGGCTGATCCTCGTAAGACAGCCTATCTATAGGCTTCTCAGGGTTAAAGGCGTGTTTACCCACTAGGTTAGGCCTATAGGCCATGTGTCTAAGATGGCAGGCCCCCCGACAGTTTACCGCGTAGGCTAAGGCCATGCCTTTAAGGCCTCTGGGATCATAGCCTGGAGGCTCAAGCCCCTTAACATGGATGGCGAAGCGCTCCGAGCCTTTCCCAATGATCTCGGCTGCCCTGCGAATCCCCTCAGCCAGCACCATGCCTAAGCCTTTCCTGTAGGCGATTTGAGGCAGAATAGCCATTATGGCTTCATGGTTTCCAAATTTAAGCTGAATTCCACCCGTATCCTCACTGGTTAAGATTTTTCTCTGGTAGCATTCCATGGCGAAGGCCACCACGTTTCCAGCGCTTATCGTATCCATGCCAAGCCTATCACATAGCTCGTTAGCCTTTGCTATAGCCTCAGGCATGTTGTTGTCGCAGAGGGAGCCCAAGGCGAAGAGGGTTTCATATTCAGGCCCTTCAACCACGGTTCCAGCGTAGGGTCCTTCAGCCACCTCAGATATTTGGCAGCAGGCAATAGGGCAGCCGTAGCAGGCTCTCCTCCGCTTATAAAGCTTACTCTTCAAGGTTTCGGCGGAAATATCCTCATACTTCTCGTAGTAGCCTGCAGTCCAGTTCCTGGTTGGAAACACACCAGCCGAATTGGTTAAAGCCGCCATGGCTGGGGTTCCATAGTTGGCTAGGCTTTGAAGCTTTGTTTTAGAGTCCTCCAAAATCTTCCTCCTAATCTCGTTTAGGGCTTCAGGGTTTGCTACCTCAGGGTTTTTGCTTCCGCGGACGGCTAAAGCCTTAAGCTTCTTCGAACCCATGACAGCGCCTATACCGCAGCGTCCCAGCTGCCTGCCCTTAGCGTGGTCGACGCAGGCGAAGCGAACTAGGTTTTCGCCTGCCGGACCTATGGCTGCTACCTGAAACTCCCTTCCCAGGTCGCTTGTTAAAATGTCCTCTGTTTCGAAGGTGTCCTTACCCCAGAGGTGGTCGGCGCTTTTAATCTCAACCTTCCCATCGTCGACCTGAAGATATACGGGCTTCCTGCTTCTCCCCGTAATGGTTAGGAGGTCTAGGCCTGCCCGCTTAAACTGGGTTCCAATATAACCTCCGCAGTAGGATTCACCCCATATACCTGTTAAAGGCGATTTAAAGAAGGCTGCAAACCTGTTAGCTCCAGGTGCAAGGGTGGCGTTTAAAGGTCCAACGGCGAAAATCAGCAGGCTTTCAGGGCTTAAAGGGTCTAGGCCTCTCCTGGTTTCCCGGTAGAGGATGCTCGCCCCAAAACCTTTACCGCCCAGATAGGTTTTGCAGAAGCTTTCATCTAGCTCTTTCTCCGAGATTTTACCCGTAGAGAGGTTTACGTGGACCCTTTTACCTGCATAGCCTTTCAGCAAGCTTTAACCCTCCGAGCTAGGAGGACTTAACCCTTTTTAGGCTAACGTGAAAATATTTAATGGCCTCATAAAACTATAAAGGTTAATGTTTACCAAGCCTAACATTTATATGAACTTAAGTCTTCGCCCATTCAGCCCCTCTATCCCTCAAACTTGGAGGCTGAAGGCCTGTCAACCTTAAGCTTGGCTGACGTGCCCCCTGGAGGCAAGGTTCGCATAGTAGACGTTGTAGGCGGAGTTGGGGTTAGGCTAAGGCTTATGCGTAGAGGCTTAAATATAGGTGATTTGGTTAGAGTTTTAAGTTCAGGCCCTCTAAGAGGGCCTGTTTACGTTGAGAATCTCGCCACAGGAGTTAGACTAGCGTTAGGTCGGGGGGTTGCAAGCCGAATCCTCGTGGAACCTGTGAACGAGCCATGATACGTATCGCTCTCCTAGGTCAGCCTAACTCCGGTAAAAGCACCCTTTTCAACGCGGTTTCAGGCATCAAAGTGGATGTTTCAAACTTCCCTGGAACCACCGTGAAATATACGAGGAGTAGGGTTCACTTCCTAGGAAAACACTTTGAACTTGTCGATCTTCCTGGAACTTACTCGCTTGAGGCTGATGAGCCTGCTGAAAGGGTTGCCGTTCAATACCTGCTTTCAGGCGAGGTTGACCTGATAATTAACGTGGTGGATGCCTCCATTCTTGCTAGGAGCCTAGAGTTTACACTTGAACTGGCTGAGCTTGGAATCCCAATGGTTGTAGCCTTAAACATGATGGATGAGGCTGAGCGGAAAGGCATAAAAATAAACGTTAAAAAACTTGAGGAGATTTTCGGCTTCCCCTTCATCCCCACCATAGCTAACCGTGGACGCGGAGTGGTTGAGCTCTTCACAGCAGCCTTCAAAGTGTTTGAGGAGGGAGTTAAACCTAAACCGTTGAAGTATAGGAAGCACATTGAGTCGAGGATTTCCAAGCTTGAGGAGGCTATCCCCCAAGACCTCACGAGGCCTCTGAAAGCCTCCAGACGCTTTCTAGCCCTGAAACTCATCCAAGGCGATCCCTACGTGTCTTCAAGGGTGAGGATGGCGGCGCCGGAGCTTCTAAAGCAGGCTGAGCTTCTTAGAGTTGAGCTTGAGGCTGATGAGGGTGTCACGGTTTCGGAGGCCATTGCTGGGGAGCGCCATCACATCGCCATGACGCTTTTTGAGGCTTCCGCTAGGGTGGTTAGAGCTCCAAAGATTACGATTGAAGATCTCGCTGACCGCTATGTTATGCATCCCTTACTTGGCTACCTAATCCTCGCCCTAGTCTTCTACGGGCTTTTCAACCTGGTCTTCTCGGTGGGGCAGCCTCTCGAAGAACTAGCTTTAACCCCCTTTGAAAGCCTCATGGAGCATTTTGCAGCTGAAGGCACAGTTCAGGCTAGGCTTCTTGAAGGTTTGCTCCTAGGGGTTGCCGGGGGAGTTGCGGTGGTTCTCCCATACTTTATCCCGCTGGTTTTCATGATTTCGCTGCTAGAGGACGTAGGCTACCTGCCCAGGGTTGCCTTCCTCATGGATTCCCTCATGCACAGGCTTGGCCTCCATGGGAAGTCGGTGGTCCCCTTCATTCTAGGTTATGGCTGCACGGTTCCAGCCATCATGGCTACAAGAATCTTAGAGTCTCCCCGCGACAGGCTTCTCACAGCCGTTCTCGTCAACTTTATTCCCTGCTCGGCCAGGACCGCCGTAATCCTGGCTTTGGTGGCCTTCTATCTTGGTCCTCTATGGGCCCTCTTCATCTACCTTTTCAACCTCATCGTGGTGGCTGTGGTTAGTAAACTGCTTTCGGCAAGGCTTCCAGCAGAGTCGCCGGGATTAATCCTGGAAATACCATCCTATAAGTTTCCTCCGCCACTCTCCCTCCTCAAGAAAACCTGGCTTCACCTTCGTGAATTCGTTTTCTTCGCCTGGCCTATTCTTGTAGCTGGCAGCCTAGCCATGTCAGCCCTCCAGCTCATTGGAGCCTTAAACCTTCTTAACACATTTTTGGAGCCCTTAACCGTGGGACTGCTGGGTCTGCCTGGGAAGGTTGGCGTAACCTTAATCTTTGGGGTTTTAAGGAAGGAGCTCACCTTGGTTATGCTTATCCAGGCTTTGGGCACCACCGACATTGAGGCTGTGCTTTCAAGCCTCCAAATCCTAGTTTTCACCGTCTTCGTAACCTTCTATGTGCCATGTGTCTCGTCTATAATGGTTATGTGGCGGGAATTGGGCTGGAAAACAGCTTTAGCCTCAGCATGTCTAAACCTGCTTTTAGCGATTCTGCTAGCATCGGCTTTCAGCCTGCTGTTTTCTTTCATCCATTAGACCACATAACATATATTGTGTGAAGCGTTTTTAGGGGGAGAGGTCTAACCGCTATGGCGAGAGGCCATACTCTCATCATAGCTGAAAAGTTTGATGCGGCTGAAAGAATTGCCTCCGCTCTAAGTCTTGACGGCCCCCCGGTTAAGAAAACCTACCGGGGAATCCCATACTTCGAGTTTAGGCGGAACGGCCGGAAGTTTGTAGTGGCCGCTGCCATGGGCCACCTCTACACGGTTACCCAGGAGAGGGGCGGCCGAGACTATTACCCAGTTTTCACTTTTAGGTGGGCGCCTAGACATCTGGCTGAGAGGGGGGCTAGGAAGGTTAAAACGGTTATCGCGGCCATTGAGAGGCTTGGAAAGAAGGCTTCCGAATTTATTAACGCCACAGACTACGATGTAGAGGGAAGCCTGATAGGCTATATGGTTTTAAAATATGCCTGCGGAGGAAAGGAGCATGAAGCTAAGAGGATGAAGTTTTCCACCCTAACACCTGAAGAGCTTAACCAAGCCTTTGAAAATCTTATGCCGAGACTTGACTTTGAACTGGCTGAAGCCGGTAGAACCCGCCATGAAGTCGACTGGCTTTACGGCGTAAACCTTTCCAGGGCCTTAATTCTCTCGGTAACTAAGCAGACGAATAAGCATTTCACCCTGAGCATTGGGAGGGTTCAGGGTCCAACCCTCAAACTCCTCTGCGAGCGTGAATACGAGATTAACAGTTTTGTTCCAACACCCTACTGGGAGATTAAGGCTAAAGCTTCCGTTGGAGGCTCCATTTTCGAGCTTGAGTATGAGGTGGATAGGCTTTGGAGTAGGGAGGAGGCTGAAGCCGTAGTTTCAGCCTGTAAAGGTAAGATTGGAAGGGTGGTTCAGGTTTCTGAAAGGGAGGTTAGAAGGCTTCCCCCCGAACCTTTCGACCTTGGAAGCCTGCAGCGGGAGGCATACCGCTTCTTCAGCTTTACTCCGAGAAGAACCCTGGATATAGCTGAGAGACTCTACCTTAACGCGCTAATATCCTACCCTAGAACAAGCAGTCAAAAGCTTCCTCCAACCATAAACTACCAGGCGATTCTTGAAGGCTTAGCTAAAAACCCCTCCTACCATCAAATGGCTGAAGAAATCCTCAGCCTAGGCGAGCTTAAACCTAGGCAGGGCAGGAAGGATGACCCAGCCCATCCAGCCATTTACCCAACTGGAGAGCAGCCTCAAAAGCCTTTAAACAAGGATGAGGCCAGAATTTACGACCTAATCGTTCGGAGGTTTCTAGCAACTTTTGCAGAGCCTTCGCGCAGGCTTACGGTTAAGGTTTTAATTGATGTTGATGGCCACCGCTTCCTTTTAAGTGGGCGTAGAACTCTGGCTGAGGGTTGGATTAGGTTTTACAAGCCCTACGTGGAGTTTGAGGAGAAACCTCTGCCGAAGCTGAAGAAAGGTGAAGAAGTGGTTTTAAAGGAGGTTGAAAGCGTTTTAAAGTTTACGGAGCCTCCTCCAAGGTTTAACCCTGCCAGCCTGCTTAAGGCCATGGAGGAGTTGGAGCTGGGAACCAAGGCTACCAGAGCTGAAATCATTGAAACTCTTTACCAGCGCGGATACATCACGGGTGAGAGGATAACGGTTACAGACATAGGTTTCACGGTGGTTGAGGTTCTGTCGAAATATTGCCCATCCATCATTTCAGTGGAGCTTACCAGGGAGCTGGAAAGGCAGCTTAACTCCATTGAGCAGAAGCTTGAACGCCGTGAATCGGTGCTCATGGAGGCTGTGGAGGAGCTTAAGCCAGCGTTGGAGAGGCTTAGGAGGGCTGAAGACCGGATTGGAAGCAGGCTTTCGAAGGCTATTGAAGCTGAAAACTTTAAACGCAGACTTATAGGTGACTGTCCAGGCTGCGGGACAGGGAAACTCGTCATTTTAAAATCTAGGCGTACAGGTAAACGGTTTGTAGGCTGCACCAACTTCTTTAAGGGTAGGTGTAGGCAGGCTTTCCCCCTCCCCCAGAAGGGGAGAATAACCGTGACCGATAAAACTTGTAAGCAATGCGGCTGGCCTGTTTTAAGCCTCAAGCTTACGGGTAGAAGGCCCTTCACCTTCTGCATAAACCCCTCCTGCCCATCTAAGAAAGTTTCCAGCAAACGTGGGGAGGAAAATTGAAGTGCCCCATCTGCGGTAGGGAAGTTATACCTGGAGGGAGCTTCTGCGACAGGCATACGGCGGCATACCGAAGCCTCCTGGAAGGCTTTAAACTGTGGAGGAAAGCCCTGAAGATAGGTTGGAGCGAATATTTGAAGGCTGTAAGGGAGAATCCTAACACAGGCCTCTGGGTTAAAGAGGTGGCAGCTCACCTTGCTAAGGAAGAGGCGTGAACCCTCCAAGTATGAGAGGAAATTTAAGGGGAAGAAGCCTCTGAGGAGTAGATTTCCAGCCCTAGAGCTTCAACCCCTAACGGTCCTAGCCCTCCTAATAGTAACCATCTTCTTCGCGGGTGGGGGACCATATTTCTTCTTTGAGGCTTCCATCCCAGCCATAGCCTTCCACGGCAGAGTTTACCCGCTGATCCCGCATGAGCTTGCCATTCAAACCATGAGTGAGAGCATTCTCGCCATGATCTTCCTGGCATCTGGGGTTGGAGGAGCCTATATGGGTTGGAGCGGCCTTCAGTCAAGGCTTGGCCATAGGCCCTCCATAGTGAAGACTGTTGTGGGAATGATCCTGCTCACCATGTCTGCAGCTAGCATCTACCTTCTGTTTATGGTTAAGTTTGCCTGACTCATTCTACTCCCCAGTCGGTTATTTTGAAATGGCAGAAGAGGTTTTCCCTGTCTTTCCCCTCAAACCTCTCAAGGTATGCCGCCTTAACGTTGGGCCTAGCGGTGGCTTTCAGCTGGAGAATATTTGGACACCAGAATCTGAGGATGCGTGGGGCTACAGGCTCAACACGCTCTGCCTGAAACCGGTCTTCCTCAAGGGTTCCTCTAACCTGGCTGGTTAGAAGAACAGGGATTCCCGTTGTTTTCGCTAGCCTGGCCAGGTAGGCTAGCTGCCTGTTGAGTTCCTTGTTGGCTGGGGTGGTTAGCTCAGGGTTTGAAACAGCAAGCCTATAAAGGCTGTTAATGGTGTCGAAAACCAGTAGACCCACCGTCGGATGGAGAATCCGGTCGAGGTTTTCCACTAGGATGGTTTGCTCATAAAAGTTTCTTGGGGTGAAGATCCCTATGTTGGGCATGAGGTTTTCAGCCTCCCTCCCAAGCTTTCTAACTCTTTCCACGGGGAATTCTCCGTCAGCATCAACGTAGATTACTCGAAACCCCCTCCTTACTGCTTGAAGGCTGAATTGGAGGGCTAGAACCGTTTTACCCGTGGAGGCTTCACCATAGATGAGGGTAAGCTGGCCTGGCGGAAGCCCCCCATGGAGAAGCCTGTCTAGGGAGGGGGAGCCTGAAGGTATCCTCTCCATGGCTTCAGCCCTTTTTAAAGCCCAACGCGAAGCCTACGACGAAGCCTCCCATCGCCGGTAGGTTGGCTGAGAGTAAGCCTGGGAGGAAGCCTCCTTCGCTTAAAAGTCTCTCGGCCAGCTGTCTGAAGGCTTCAGCGAGCTTCTCGTAGTGAACCTCGATAAAGTCTACGTAGTCGAGGTATGCCATTCCCAGCAGGAAGATGCCTATCAGGATTATTACGAGTTTAAGCAGCTTCTTAATAGCATAGCCTATGGCGAAGCCTGCCAGTCCTCCAAATCCTAGCTGAACCACCAAGGGGGTGAGCAACTCTGAGCTTAAACCTTCGATGGTCAAGTTTAACCCTCGCAGCTACCAGCAAACCTACCATTCAACGTGGAAAAATTAAAAGGTTTAGTCGCACTCTGAGTAGCCGCAGCCTGCTAGGCAGCTCTTACAGCCTTCAACCATGATTAGTGGGGAGCCACACCACGGGCAGGCGCCATTAGACAGTAGGATCTTCTCTTTCTGCTTATTTGTGGTTTCCGGGATGGCTGGTATTTCGCCTTTTATCAAGCCTTTTTCACGCAGGTATTCTTCCAGGGCTTTCCCTATGGCGTCTGGGCAGGATAAAATCTTGTTTATGCCAACGCCGTAGTGGCGGTCGCAGCTTATACCCTTAAACTGTCTTACAATGTGTTCGGGGTCTATGCCTGAACGGAGCATTAGAGACACAGCCCTGCCTAAGCCTTCCGTCTGGGCTGAAGCGCAGCCTCCAGCCTTTCCAAGCCTCGCGAAGACTTCGAAGGGCATTCCATCCTCGTCTTCGTTAATGGTTATGTATAGGCTTCCGCATCCCGTAGGCATCTCCACGGTTACACCGTAGGTTTTCCTAGGCCTCTTCCTAGGCTTAATCCATCTGCGCGCCCTCCTAGTTTCGCCGGTCTCCAATACCTGGCTTTCCCTACAGCCATCCCTGTAAACGGTTATTCCCTTACATTTAAGCTTCCAGGCTAGCATGAAGGCTCTCTTCACGTCGTCTACGGTTGCATGGTTGGGTAGGTTAATGGTCTTGGAAACGGCGTTATCTGTGTATTTCTGGAAGGCAGCCTGCATGCGCACATGCCATTCAACGTCTATGTCGTGGGCTGTTACGAAAATCCTCTTAACATCTTCTGGAACCTCGTCTATACCTTTCAGGCTTCCCTTCTTAGCGATTTTCTCCATGAGGAGGTCGCTGTAGAAGCCGCGTCTTTTAGCCTCCTCCTCAAACAGGCTGTTAACCTCGATAAGCTTCTGCCCCTCCAGGACGTTCCTAACATAGCAGATTGCGAAGAGGGGTTCGATGCCGCTGGAGCATCCCGCAATAATGCTAATGGTTCCAGTGGGGGCAATGGTGGTGGTTGTGGCATTTCTCAGCTTTCGAACACCATCCCAAATGCTCCCCTTATAGTTTGGGAACACTCCACGTTCTTCAGCTAAGATTTCAGAGGCAATTTTGGATTCTTCTTGGATGAACCGCATAACGGCTTCAGCTACCTCTAAAGCCTTCTGGCTGTCGTAGGGTATTCTAAGCTTAATGAGCATGTCAGCCCAGCCCATTACGCCTAAGCCTATTTTCCTGTTAGCCTTGGTCATTTTGTCGATTTCTGGAAGCGGATACTTATTTACGTCGATAACGTTATCGAGGAAGTGGACAGCTATCCTGGTTACCTCTCTAAGCCTGTCCCAGTCTATCTTCCCATCCTTAACCATCTTAGACAGATTTATGGAGCCTAGGTTGCAGGATTCGTAGGGAAGCAGCGGCTGCTCCCCACAAGGATTAGTAGCCTCAATTCTCCCAACATTAGGTGTGGGATTACACCTATTAATCTCATCCAAAAAAATCAAGCCTGGATCGCCGGTTGCCCAGGCGTTTTCAGCTATGAGGTCGAAGACTTCTCTAGCGTTAAGTTTTCCAACCTTCTGTCCGTTTCTCGGATTTATTAGGTCGAATTCTCCACCCTTCTCTACGGCTTCCATGAAGGCGTCGTCCACGGCCACGGAAATATTGAAGTTGGTGAGGCGTTTACCATCACGCTTACAGGTTATGAATTCTAGGATGTCTGGGTGGTGGACGTCTAAAATCCCCATATTAGCA
>CAZAJK010000023.1:0-13431 GCA_964485425.1 uncultured Candidatus Bathyarchaeia archaeon
GGGCTACCCTCTGATGAAGGCTGATGGAAGCCCGGTTGGCAGGATTCTTCAGATCCAGGAGCGGAGTGAAAATTTGAGGGAGGCCGTTAAAGGCATGCAGGTAGCCATTTCCATGAAAGAGCCCATAGTGGGGAGACATATTAGGGAGGGTGAAACCCTGTATGTCGACACGCCTGAAAGCCATGTTAAAACTTTGCTTCAAACCTACCGCGACATGCTTTCTCCCGATGAGGAAGAATGCCTTAAAGAGATAATCGAGGTTAAACGTAAGGTTCAACCATACTTCTGCTTCGGCCTCTAAGAATAATGCTCATAAGAGGCGTTTTTCAAAAATTTTTAGGGGATAAACGCCGTGGCTGAGCTTCCCGAAGACGCCATCAATGTCAAGGTGAAATTCTTCACAACCCTGAGAGAGCTTACTGGAACAAGCGAGCTAAACGTGAAGATTCCGAAGAATGCTACGGTAGGCGAGCTTCTCGACGTGCTTTCCAAACGCTTCGGCCCGAAATTCGTGAAATACCTTTTCGATAAGGGTGAGCTTAGGCCTTACCTAATCGTTATGGTGGGTGGGAGGAGCATAAGCCTCATGGACGGCTTAAAAACCACGCTTAGAGACGGGGTAACCGTCGCCATTCTCCCGCCGACTGGCGGAGGCTGAGAGGCGAGAAACCCCTGAAAGCTGTGAAAGGAATATGGCGAAGGTTTACCTTTACAATTTTGGCTGTTCAGCCAACCTGGCTGACGGAGAGCGGATGCTAGGCTGCCTTGAAAGGGCCGGCCATTCGGAGGCCTCAACGCCGGAGGAGGCTGACATCCTAATCTACAACACCTGCGCTGTGAAGGGGCCAACCGAAGACAGGATGATAAGCCTGCTTAAGGCTGCCCCTAAAGATAAGAAGGTTTTGGTGGCGGGGTGTCTCCCCCTCATCAACTTTGAAAGGCTTCGGAGGGAGGTGGACTTTAACGGGGTTGTTGGGCCTGCAGCCTCCACGGAAATCGTTGAAGCTGTTAACAGGATTTTGAGGGGTGAGAAGCCTATAATTTTAAACTTCAACTCGAAGCCCGAAGTTAACCTGCCCTTCAAGCCCTCCAATCCTGTTAGGCGAATAATACCGGTGGCGTATGGCTGCTTAAGCTCTTGCAGTTACTGCTGTGTGAGAATTGCTAGGGGGAGGCTTAGAAGCTACACCATTGAAGAGGTTAAAGGCCAGGTTGAACGGGCTGTTAGGGCTGGTGTCCGCGAAATATGGCTTACAGGCCAAGACCTAGCCTGCTATGGGCTGGACCAGGGTTTAAGCCTGGCTCAACTGCTTAGGGAAGTGGTTGAGGTTGAAGGCTGCTTTTACGTGAGGGTTGGAATGATGAATCCCCGCTTCCTCCTATCTCAGGCTGAGGAGGTGGCTGAAGCCTTCCAGCACCCGAAAATCTTCAAGTTTCTCCATCTCCCGGTTCAAAGCGGGGATGACGAGGTTTTAAGGCTTATGAATAGGGGGTATACAAGCGGCGACTTCAAAGCCATCGTAAACGTTTTCCGCAGGAAGGTTCCAGATTTAACTCTGGCAACAGACATTATCTGCGGCTTCCCAGGCGAAACCGAGGAGGCTTTCCAAAACACTTTAAGACTTTTAGAGGAGGTTAAACCAGACATAGTGAATGTTTCAAAGTTTTATCCAAGGCCTGGAACTCCAGCCAGACTCATGGAGAAGCTTCCGACGAAATTGGTGAAGGAGAGGAGTCGAACGCTTACGGCTTTGGCTGGGAAAATTGCTTTGGAAAGGAATAGGCGGTGGCTAGGCTGGGAGGGTGAAATTTTAATAGACGAGCATGGCCTACACGGCACAATGGTTGGCAGAAACTACGCCTACAAGCCGATAGTTGTTAATGAAAAATTGAAACTTGGGGAAACGGTCAGAGTGAAAATTTCCAAGAGTTTCCAAAACTACTTGGAAGGTGAAATTTCCTAGTTGACGCCTTTTCCTTTGAGATGTATGGACGTGTAAAAGTATTGCCTTTCAGCGGTGAAAGTTAACAGTTTTTAGAGGGGAGGTCTTTTAAGCTCTGTGAAATAGCTTATATAGGGTTTGAGCATTAGTATTACGCCTTAAATACGCTGTAAATACATAGTGCATAAATTTTCTGGATGTGCTAGTAGGGGGTGCCGGAGGTGAGAGAGGTTGATGAAAGTAATCCCGCTTACCCCGCAGACAGCAAAAACGCTGCATATCCCGGGGGGTTTGGACCTGCATAACCTAGAGGAAGTTGAATCCAGTTTGGAGGAAGGAGTGGTTTTAGACTTCCTCGATGAGCTGGGATTAGAGCAGATGGAGGAAGATTGACCCCGCCTTTTAAGGGGGTTTCCCTCTCCTCCTATATTCCCAGCTTCCTTCTCAGCCTCAAACCTAACCTGTTTAATGCGTCCTGAAGGCTTATCCGGCTTCCAGCGGGAATACATCTACCGTTTTTAATTGCCTTCAAAACCGCTTTTACGCTAGGCTCGTCCGCTTCAACGATGGTGTAGGCTTTTCCAATAGTTTCGGGTGTGTGAGAATCGCTGCCCCCAACCTGGGGGAGTCCTAATTCCTCCGCGATCATGCTTGCTCTTTTCAGCTCTGAACCGTATAGGAAGGGGATGGTTGAGGCGTTAAGGGTTTCAATGGCGTCGAATTTCACCTCCCTTAAGACTTCCTCGCCAAGGCTTTTCTTGAAGGGGCAGAGGGGGTGTGCTGCTACGGCTATACCCCCCTTCCTCCATATTTCCTCAACCGTTTCCCTAACTGGAAGTCCGGGGGGAATGGGCTCCATAACCCCCAAAGCCAATATGTGTCCCCCGGCGCTGGAAACCTCAATTCCAGGGATTAGGAGGACACCCTGCCCTTCAAGCCTGCCAATATGCTTCCAGGCTTGGCAGCTGTCGTGGTCGGTGAGGGCTAACCCGTCAAGTTCAACGGTCTTAGCAGCTTGAATGGCAGCCTCCAAAGTTATGGAGCTATCACCTGAATAAATTGTGTGCACGTGGAGGTCGATTTTAAGCCTCACCACTATGGGTTCGCCCACCCCTAGTAGACCTTGCTTCCAGGCTTTACAGGCCTATCAGGGGTTAAAACGGCGACGGTTTCTCCATCGTCAGCCGCCAACAACATGACTTCGGATTCAACCCCCATAAGCTTTGCGGGCTTCATATTTGAAACCACCACTATCAGCCTGTTGAGAAGTTCCTCAGGCTTATAGTGGGGCTTTAAACCTGCCACGGTCTGCCTGGTTAACCCTCCCCCAAGGTCAAGCTTAATCTTGTAAAGTTTTTTTGCGCCTGGAACCTCCTCAACCTCAATTATCTTAGCCACTCTAAGCCCTAAGCGTGCTAGGTCTTCGGGGGTGGCAAGCCCAGCCTCCTCCAACCTCCCACCCCTAAGCTTACCTTCAACCTCCTGCATGGAAATCTTCCTGAAGAGCGGTTTAGGCTTAACTATTCCACGGCCTGCTGGAGCCTCTTTTAAGGCTTCCTCAAGGTTGAGGTTTAGCATCCCCCTGATAGACGCAGCTGTCTCTGGGGTTAAAGGCTCCAACATGGCTGATAGGGCTGCCACAGCCTGAGCTGCCACGTAAAGAGTAGTAGAGGCTTCATCTCTCCTGGTGGAGACAGCCTTCCAAGGCGCTTTATCGTTAAAATACTTGTTGGCCTTCCTAGCCAACTCCATAACCGTTTGAACAGCCTGCTGGATTCTTAGCTCGCTTAGGAGCCTGGTAAACTCTTCCTTAGCCTTCTCAACTTCACCCAACATTTGCCTATCGTATTCGTTTGTTTCTCCTGGCTTGGGAATTTGGCATTGGAAGTATCGGCAGATAAAGGTTAGGGTTCGATGGACGAGGTTTCCAAGCGTATCGTTTAAGTCTGCATTCACCTTTTCAAGGAAGATTTCCCAGGTGAAGTTGGTATCCCTGAGCTCTGGGCGGATGCTCAGCAGCGTGTAACGCCAATAGTCCACGGGGAACATTTCAAGGGCTTCATCAATCCAAACGCCTATACGCTGGCTTTTCGAAAACTTCTTCCCCTCAAACATGAGGAATTCGGTGGAGCTCACCGTCCATGGAAGTTCATAGCCCTCCTCCGAAGCCATGAGGAGAGCTGGGAGAATTAACACGTGGAATGGGATATTGTCTTTCCCGATGAAGAAGACGGTTCTTGCACCGTTAAACCAGTACTCCCGCCACCTCTCCTCCTCACCCTTAAGCCTCCAATACTCAATGGTGGCTGAAATATAGCCCAGCACAGCTTCCATCCAAACGTAGATGGTTTTTCCCTGAGCTCCGGGGAAGGGTGCAGGTATCCCCCATGAAATATCCCTGGTAAGCGACCTAGGCTTCAAGCCTTCCCTCAAAAGTTTAAGGGAAAAATTCCGAGCGTTTTCAGGCAGCCTCCAATTGTTCTCCACGTAATTTTTAAGCTTATCAGCGAATTGGGGCAGATCGAAATACCAGTTTTTTGTGGTGCGGAATTCTGGGGGCTCTCCACATATGGAGCAGCGTGGATGCTGGAGTTCCTTCGAGTCTAGGGGGGAACCGCAGGCTGGACATTGATCGCCATAGGCGTCTGGATAGCCGCATTTGGGGCATGTTCCCTGGATGAACCTGTCTGGCAGAAACCTTTTACATTTGGGGCAGTAGGGCTGCTCTTCCTCCCTAGCGAAAACATACCCGTTCCTATAAACCTTCAAGTAGAAGTTTTGGACAAACTCGATGTGGACTGGGCTTTCCGTCCGCGTGTAGTTGTCGAAGGATATTTTCCAGGCTTCGAAGAGCTTCCTAACCTTTTCATGGTTTTCGTCTGTAAGCTTTTTAGGCGTGGTTCCACGTTTTATGGCTTCCACCTCAATGGGGGTTCCATGCTCGTCTGAACCGCTCACGTAGAGCACTTGCTCGCCTTTAAGCCTCAAATAGCGGGCTATCACGTCTCCTGAGAGCACTGAGCCTATGATGGTGCCTAGGTGGGGCACGTAGTTAATGTAGGGCCAAGCTGAGCCTAGGAGCCACCTAGCCATGGCGAAGCCCTCTAGCCGTTCAACATAAAGAGCATAGGCAACCCTAATTAAGTATGCTTAAGCAACTATTCTTAACCTAGCCTTTAAACAGGTGGAGGAATTGGCTAGGCAACCCTTCAAAGTTAAAGATTTATCGTTGGCCGGGGAAGGGCGGAAACTCATAGAGTGGGCTGAATCACGCATGCCCGTCCTACTGAGGCTTAGAAAAGAGTTTGAGGAGAGAAGGCCTCTAGAAGGCTGGAGAATTGGAGCCTGCCTCCACGTTACCAAGGAGACAGCGGTCCTCGTTAGAACGCTTAGGGCTGGAGGGGCTGAGGTAGCCCTCTGCGCTTCAAACCCGCTTTCAACCCAGGATGCTGTGGCTGCAGCCCTAGCCGAGGAAGGCGTGAACGTCTATGCTTGGAGGGGTGAAACCACAGAGGAATATTACCAGTGCATCGAGGAAGTTTTAGCCTATAAGCCTAAAATCACCGTGGATGATGGGGCAGACCTGGTGGCTACCGTTCACAGTAAGCACAGGGAGCTCCTAGGCGAAATCGTCGGTGGAACCGAGGAGACCACCACCGGGGTGATTAGGCTTAGAGCCCTAGCCAGGGAAGGGAGGCTAGGCTACCCCATCATCGCTGTTAATGACGCCTACACCAAGTATCTGTTCGACAACCGCTATGGGACGGGGCAGAGCACCATCGACGGGATCCTCCGGGCTACAAGTATTCTGCTTGCAGGTAAAACTGTGGTGGTGGCTGGCTATGGTTGGTGTGGACGCGGCATAGCCTTGAGGGCTAGGGGGATGGGTGCTAACGTGATTGTGGTTGAAGTCGACCCGTTGAGGGCTCTTGAAGCCCTCATGGATGGTTTCCGCGTGGCTTCCATGGCTGAAGCTGCACCCCTAGGAGACCTATTCATAACAGCCACCGGCAACACGGATGTCATCCGCGGAGAGCATATGGAACGGATGAAGGATGGGGCTATCCTAGCCAATGCAGGCCACTTCAACGTTGAAATAAGCATACCTGACCTGGAGGCCTTGGCTGAGTCTAAGCGGACCATTAGGCCTAACGTGGAAGAATATCGGCTTAAGGACGGCCGGAAGCTTTACTTGCTTGCTGAGGGGAGGCTTGTAAACCTAGCCGCAGCTGAAGGCCACCCACCAGAGGTTATGATGATGTCTTTCGCCAACCAAGCCTTGTCCATCGAATACTTGGTGAGGGAGGGGGAGAAGCTGAAACCTCAGGTTTACAGAGTTCCGGAGGAAATCGACCGGAAAATAGCTCGGCTGGCCCTAGAAGCCTACGGTGTCAGCCTAGAGGAGCTAACGGAAAAGCAGAGGAAATATTTGGAGAGCTGGGAGCTGGGAACCATTTAAAAGCCTTACTGGCGAAACTAGCCTTGGAGGCTGGGGGAGCTGAGCGACCTGAAAGACTATGAACGGTGGCTGGATAGGCTTTACTCAAAGCTTCCTAAGACCTCCGCTACAAGGGAGCGTTTCGAAATACCTGAAATCCAGTCTATTATTGCGCGCAACCGAACCATTATCAGGAATCTGAAGCAGATAGCTGAAGCCTTAAACAGGCCTCCAGAACACGTTTTAAGATTCCTAGCCAAAGAGCTTGCTACGGCAGGAGGGTTTGAGGAAGACCTAGCCATCTTCCAGGGTAGGTTTACGCCTGAAACCCTGGCTAGGGCGCTCAACGCCTACGTGCGCGACTGTGTGCTATGCCCTGTCTGCGGAAGCCCCGACACCAGGATTGTTAGGGAGGAACGTTTACGCTTCCTAGTCTGCGAAGCCTGTGGGGCTAAGTCTTCGGTGAGGTGTTAGCTTCAATATGGCAGACAGGTTTTACGTTAAGGTTACGAGGGTTCGCGGGGAAGTGGTGGTGGCTGTCTGCGATGAAGAGTTGTTGGGTAAAAAGTTTGTGGATGAGAAACGCGGGTTAAAGCTTGAGGTGAACGAGCGTTTCTATAAGGGTGACCTCCTCAGCCTAGAGGATTCGCTGAAGCTTATCCGCGGGGCCTCCATAGCCAACCTTGTGGGTTCAAGAATTGTGGGTGAAGCCTTAACTGCAGGCCTAATTCACTCCCGAGCCATCATTAAGATAGCTGGGGTTCCCCACGCTCAGATAGTGAAAATGTAGGTGAAGAATAGGGTTATATCCGATTAGCTCGAATTTTTTAAAGAACTGGAAGGGGCTTTAGCTTGAAGCGTAAGGTTTTAAGTGAGGAGGAGCTTAAGGAGCTGGTGCTTCCAGGGGAAGGCCAGCTGCTCGGAGTAGTAACTAAGATGCTGGGCTTCGACAGGCTTATGGTGCTGTGTAATGATGGGAAGGAGCGTTTGTGCAGGATTAGCGGTAAGCTTAAGCGGAGGGTTTGGATTAGGGAGGGCGATGTAGTCCTAGTGTCTCCTTGGGACTTCCAACGCGACACTAGAGGCGACATAGTTTGGCGTTATACTAAGAATCAGGCTGAGTGGCTGAGGAAGAACAAATATTTGACTATTTAAATTTTCCAGGTCAAGGTTATTATTCGCCGAAAACCTTACTTCCCTAGGTTTTGGTGGAATTGGAGGTTAGGAAGAAGGATTTATGGGAGAAGCTGGTTTACAGGGAGAGGAGGCTTGAAAAGGAGCAGAGGCATCTCATTAGAGACCGCGCTGAGGAAATGGCAGCCCTAGAAGAGGTTTTCGATAAGCCCACCCTTATGACGCTTTACAGCCTTATTAACCGGGGAGTCATCGACCGCATGTTTGGAGCTGTAAAAAGCGGGAAGGAGGCGAAAATTTACTGGGCTCTAGGCCCGAACGGTGAGGAGTTAGCCGTAAAAATTTACCTCACGGTTACAGCCGAGTTTAAGCGGGGTATGCTTCCCTACATCCAGGGGGATGTAAGGTTTAAGCGGGTGGGCCGTGGCACTAGAGCCTTAATCTATGCCTGGGCTGAAAAAGAGTTTAAGAATCTCACATTAGCCTATGAGGCTGGGGTTAGAGTTCCAAAACCCTACGCCGTGAAAAACAATATTTTGGTGGTGGAGTTTATTGGGGAGAAGGGTTCCCCAGCCCCCCTCCTAAGGGAGGTAGAATTAGACCGTCCGGAAGAGGTTTACCTAACCCTTTTGGAGGCTGTTAAAAGGCTTTACAGGAAGGCTGAGCTTGTGCATGGAGACCTAAGCGAATACAACATCATGTATTACAGGGAGAAGCCTGTAATCTTCGATTTATCCCAGGCTGTGCTGCTCAGCCACCCCCTAGCCGACCAGCTGCTCCGCCGGGATATAAGAAACCTAAACAGGTTTTTCGCTAAGCTGAACGTCAAAGTTAAACCTGAAGATGAAATCTACAGGTGGGTAACTGAGGGATGAGTCAGAGCCTCAGGGTTAGAATACCTTTAGAGCGTGTGGGGGTTCTCATAGGGCCTAAAGGCTCGGTTAAGGCTGAAATCGAAAAACATTTGAAGGTTAAACTTCAAATCGACAGCGAAACAGGTGAGGTGGAAATTTTTTCAACCCCGGAAATGGAGGACCCTTCCCTCCTCCTTAAAGCTCAGAGCATAGTTCTGGCTATTGGACGCGGCTTTTCACCCCAGCGGGCGTTTAAGCTCCTAGACGACGACTACATGCTTGAAATCATAGATTTGCGGGGGCTTGTGGGTAGGTCGAGGAAGGACCTAATCAGGGTTAAGGGCCGCCTTATAGGGGAGAAGGGTAAAACTAGGAGGATAATCGAGGAAACCACGGGGGTTGACGTGTCTATCTATGGGCATACGGTCGCCCTTATTGGGAGACATGATGAGATGGCTGTGGCTAGGGAAGCCGTGCAAATGCTCATCTCAGGAAGCGAGCATTCAGCCGTTTATAGGCTTCTAGGCCGAAGGAGGCATGAGCTTAAGAGGGAGAGGCTTCGCCTCTGGGAGCCCACGGTTTAGCATAGACTTTAACAGGGAAAAGACGGCTGAATACTTTCACCCTTCTTAACTTTTAAATGTCTATATGCATAAGCATGTTGAAAGCGTTTACCCGCCTATCTCAGGCTGAAGCATGCCATTCATTATATTAAAATGGTTTGGGAAGTATCAGCGTGGAGGCGGCAGGCGGATAGCCCATGGCGGTAGCGGTAAGTAGAGATGAATTCTATGAAATTAGCCCAGCCGACTTCTTCTACCGAAACCGGGATATAGCAGGCTTCAGCAATCCTGCGAGAGCCCTCTACTCCGCGGTTAGAGAGCTTGTGGAAAACTCCCTTGACGCTGGGGAGCTTGTTCGAAGGCCTCCGGACATTTACGTCCGCCTAACCTGTGACGGTGAGAAGGGTGAGGAGGGGGCGTCGGTCTGCACCTTAAGGGTTGAGGATAACGGCTCGGGGGTTCCAGCACGCCATATTCCTCAGGCCTTCGGCCAGGTCTTCTATGGCTCTAAGTATAGGCTTAGGCAGACCCGTGGAACCTTTGGGTTAGGGGGAACCATGGCCATCCTTTACGGGCAGATAACCACCAACAGCCCTGTTAGGGTTATTTCCTCGGCTGACGGTAAACGCGTCCACGACTACACTCTAATGATTGACATTAGAAATAATCGGCCTATCGTGCTTAAGCATAAGGTTTTCAGCAACCATGATGGCTGGAGAGGAACCATTATAGAAACCAGGCTTGAAGGCGACTATAGCAGAGCCATGCCCAAGATCCTCGAATATTTTAGGCAGACAGCCATCGTCGCCCCCTACGCCAACCTAACCTTCGTCGACCCGAAGGGGAGGCTGTACAGGTTTGAAAGAGTTACCGAGGAGATGCCTAAGCCCCCGGAGGAAACTAAGCCTCACCCATACGGCATAGACGTTGAAACCATGAAGAGGCTGATAGCTTTCACTTGGTGCCGGGACATGGTGAGCTTCCTCCGGGAGCATTTCCATAAGATAGGCCGGGTTACCGCCCTTAAATTCCTAGAGTTTGCTGGGATACCGCCTAGGAGGAGGCCTAAAAGGCTTAGCAACGAGGAGATTGTCCGCCTAGTTAAAGCCATGAAGAAGTTTAACGGCTTCAGAGCCCCCTCAGCAGACTGCCTTTCACCACTAGGCGAAGAGCTCTTCCGAGCTGGCATAGTTAAAGAGTTAAACCCTGAATTTGTTTCGGTTAAACAGAGACCCCCCTCAGTTTACCTAGGTTACCCCTTCATCGTTGAGGTGGCCGTGGCCTACGGTGGAGGCATACCTAAGACCGGCGACATCCTTCTCTACCGTTTTGCTAATCGAATCCCCCTCCTCTACGATGAGGCCAGCGACGTCTCATGGAAGGTTGTCCATCAACTGGTGAACTGGCGCTACTATAAGGTAGACCCCTCCAACGACCCCGTAGCCGTTTTCGTCCACGTTTGCTCCACGAAGATTCCCTACCGCAGCGTGGGTAAAGAGTTTATAGCCGACGTTCCGGAGATTGAAAGAGAGATTTTAAACGGGGTTAGGGAGGCAGCCCGCGAGCTATCACTCTTCCTTTCCCGTAAAATTGCCGTTCAAAGGGAGAAGCAGCGGTTAGACGTTTTCGAGAAATATTTGCCTAAGATTGCCAGGTTTTCGGCTGAGCTTGCTGGAAAGAAGCCTCCAGACATTAAGCCCCTGCTTAGGAGCGTGGTTAAATATGGGTTCGAGGAGGAAGAACAGGGCTAAAGCCTCCATGAAGGAGAAGAAAAAGCTCGTTCAAAGCCTTTTAACCAGACTAGGGGAAAACGTGGTAAGCCAGATGGAGGCAGGGGTTTTCCCCGTCATCGAGATGCCAAGCCGCTCCACCACCAACATCCACTACGATGAGGAGCTACGCCAATACGTTTTAGGCGACAAAAAAATTAGGAGAACCGCTAGGAACATCCGCCATTTAAGACCTTTCACACAGCTTATCTGGCTTGCGTGGACAGCTCGGCAATTAATGGAGCAGGGTAAAACAAGCACGCTGAGGGATATCTTCTACATGTCTCAGGCCTACGACGTCGACTTTAAGGATCAGGCTGAATCTGACGACATTATCACCGACCTGGAAAGCGTTATAGGCTATGCTAGGGAGGACTTCAACATTTATCCTGAGGAGAGGTCAGCCATCTACGGCGACCTGGAAATCGAGTATACGGTGCCGAGGTATGAGGGGAGAAGGCTTAACCTAACCGTGCACCCAGACGGCGTAGTTATAGGGCCAGCCCTAGCAACAGCCGAATTTATCACCACCTCCGCTGAGCTTGTCATCTGCGTAGAGAAGGGAGCCATGTTCACACGCTTCCTCGAGGAGGAGGTCCATAAGAAGTTTAAGGCCATCCTGGTGCATACTGCCGGGCAGGCTCCTAGGGCCACCCGCCACCTCATTCGAAGACTCAACGAGGAGTTGGGGCTCCCCGTATACATTTTCTGCGACGCCGACCCCTGGGGGATGCATATTGCCCAGGTGATTATTAGCGGCTCAGCCAACGCAGCCCATGTGCGTGAGCTTGTTACGCCGGATGCTAAGTGGGCCGGGGTTTGGGCTTCCGACATCTTGGAGTGGAAGCTTCCCAGCGAGAAGTTCAACGACTTAGACTATAAGAGGCTTCAAGAGTTGGAGAGGGACCCCCGCTACCATTCCGAGCTTTGGCAGAGGGAAATCCAGGTTTTCAAGAAGATTCAGCGTAAGGCTGAGCAGGAGGCCTTCAGCCGCTACGGCTTAACCAAGATTGTAGACGAGTATCTGCCTAAAAGGCTTGAGGAGATGAAAAGCTACTAGGGTCAGCCTTCTTAAGGCTTAAAAGACTTAAAGCAAACCTTTGTTTAGGTGTTAGGTTTGACCTCCGAGGGGCATGTTTTCACCTGTGAGGTTGAATGGGAGGAGGGGAAAAGGGCTTCCGTAAAATTTGGCGGTAAAGCCGCCTTAAAGTTCTCCTACCCGCCCATGTTTGGCGGTTTAGAAGGCTTCCTATACCCTGAAGAGCTTTTTGTAGCCTCGGTGAACGCCTGCACTTTAACCACCCTCCTATACTTCGCTGAAAGATTGGGGTTAAAGCTGGAGGGTTACCGCTGCCAGGCTGAAGGTGTGGTGGAGAAAAACCCTGAAGGACACTTCACCTTTAAAAGGCTGATTTTAAAGCCGACCATTGAAGTGGCTGAGGGCGAAGAGTCTAAGGCCAATCAAACCCTTGAATACGTGAAGAAGTTCTGTATTGTCTCCCGAACAGTTGAAGGCTGCGTTCCAATCGAGCTTAAGCCGGAAGTCAGGGTCAAAAGCTAAATAAGCCTCAAAAGCTAGCCAAATTAATGCTGGAGAAGGGGGCCCGTAGCTCAGCCAGGTTAGAGCGACAGGCTCATAACCTGTTGGTCGCCGGTTCAAATCCGGCCGGGCCCACCATATTTTCATCCTCGCAGCAGAGTGGCTAGTTCGCTGACATTGCCAAGCTTATCAAGCCTTTCAATTAGGCGCACCACCTCTTCAGCTTGATTTTCGCCTAGGGTTCTAGTTGCTGTGTTCATGAATTTGGCTTTAAACTCCTCGTCTGTTAGAGGGTTTTCTGGGTCTCCTTTTGGGTTTTCGATTTTAAACTCGTAGGTTCCTTCGCCAGTTTTAATTTCAACTTTAGCCCCACACTTTGACGGATACTGTTTTTCAACTTCCTCATCAACGTAAACATCTACCTTCCGCATGAGCCTACGAACATCAGGGTTTCTAAGAGCCTGCTCAGAGAATTCTTCAAGCCACACCCTGCCGTAGACTAGGGCTGCTGCAACACAATATTGGATGCTGAATTTAGCGGCAAAGGGTGTTTTAGGCTTGGGGTTTCCAGCTATTTTTAAGGCTGTGGAGAAGGTGCCAACCCTAACCTTAACTACGTCCCTAGCCGTTAAGCCGTATTTGGCCTTGAGGGTTAAGGCTGCCTCTATGGCTGGGTGGGTATGCCTACATGAAGCATAAGGCTTAAAGGATACCTCGCAAATCTTGAACCTTCTGCCTAAACCTGCCGTCAGCCTTTTAAGGTCAAAACTCTCTGAGGCAGCCCGGCAGAAGCCTCTTTCACCCTCAAGTATCCTAGTGGCTCCTGTGAAGCCTTCCCTGGCCAGTAGTGCAGCTAGTAGACCATTAAAAGCAGCCTTTGCGGGGTGTAAATGTTTACTCATAGCGGCGTCTGAGGCGAATTCCCATAGGCCGCTAGCCTGGGTTCCAGCGTTTCCAAGGGCATCCAGCATTTGCTTGGCGTTAAGCTGGAAAATTTTGCCTGCAGCCATGGCTGCGCCAAAGGTTCCACAAGTCCCTGTCGTATGCCAAAACTTGTAGTGGCTGGGGTTAACTGCCTCACCAATCCTTATGGCTACCTCGTAGCCAGCCACCACGGCTTCAAGAAGCCTTTTCCCGTCGGCCTGCTCGGCTTCAGCTGAAGCTAGGGCAGCCGGAATAATGGGGGCTGC
>CAZAJK010000024.1:0-6580 GCA_964485425.1 uncultured Candidatus Bathyarchaeia archaeon
GGTTATCCCCGGCAACCACGACGCCTGCAGGAAAGCCTTACCCCAGCCAGCCATAAGCCGTGAATATGCTGAACCACTCTACAAGCTTGACAACCTACTTTCGCTTGGTAACCCCTCAATGGTGAGGCTTCACGGGGTAGGCTTCCTTCTCCACCATGGCAGAAGCCTTGAAGATGTTTTAGCAAGCCTCCCAGAAGCAAACCATGAAGAACCTGTTAAAGCTATGGTGGCTCTGCTTAAAGCCCGCCACCTAGCCCCAGTCTACGGTCAGCGAACCCCCCTAGCCCCGGAGCCAAGAGACTGGATGGTGGTCGACCAGGTGCCGGACTTCTATCACGCCGGCCACATACATATTTACGGTTACACCGTTTACCGTGGGGTTCGCGTGGTTAACTCAGGCTGCTGGCAGGGGCAAACCTCTTACCAGCAGAGGCTTGGTTTAACCCCAACCCCCGGGACAGCCGCCCTAGTTAACCTTCAAACAGCCTCCGTTCAACTTTTAGACTTTAAAACGCTTTAAGGAGGCCAGAAGCCTAAACCTCTGACTAGAAGCTTAGCAGCCCTTAAGGGTTCAGGCCTCCCTCCAAAAACCGTTAAGCCTTTAACAGTTTCCAAGGCTTCCTCCCCCCTAAGCCCGAAGGCTGCGATGTAGGCTTGGCCTCCAGGAAGCTTAACTGGGATGAAACTTTCAGCCTTCTCCACGATTTTAACTCTTAACTCCCAGTCTGGGAAATGCCGTTTTAAAGCCCTCCTAACAGCTGTTTTCCTAGGCTTCCTAGATAGGACTACAAGGACTGGGACGCCCAGTCTGCTTGAGGCTTCCTCCGGGTCGACTAGGTTAAAGCCTGCGTAAGCTATGGAGGCAAGCATTAACAGGTTGAGCTTACCCTTCCAGCGGGAGGCTTGCTCAACAAGTTTTTCAGTGGCGTCTAGCCCATCCACAGCTATGAGGGTTAAGGCTATGTCGAGAACCCTAAAGTTTTCCATTAAAACTCCTAGGAGGAGAGCCTTCTTGCCTCTTCCGCCGGCTTCCGCGTGGAAGGCTCCGTCCTCGAAGGCTGCAACCTTGAGTTTTTCCAGCTTCTCGGGCAGCCGCAACCGTTATCACAATATTCTATCTGATTTCTTAACTTAATGTTTAACCGGAGGCTGTCTGATGGTTAGGGCTATCCTGTTCGACTGTGTGGGAACCCTGTTTAGGGTTGAGGTTGACCACGGCCTCCAGCTTAAAATCCTCCATGAGAAGCTTGTGGAAGAGGGCTTTAAAACAGGCTACGGCGAATTTATGGAGGCCTATAGGAGGGCTTACGCCAAATACTTGAAGGTTAGAATGGAGGAGCTCCGTGAGGTTCCCAACATGGTTTGGGTGGCTGACGCTCTCCGCAGGCTAGGCTTTGAGGCGGCTGAGGAGGACCCTGCCTTGAGAAGGGCTGTGGAAGCCTACTTTGAACCCTACCTTGAATCCGTTAGGCCCATAGAGTGTGTTCCAAGCATACTGGTTGAGCTTAAAAGGGATTTTAAGCTAGGAGTTGTAACAAACTTTACCTATGCGCCGACTATGAGGAGAATTCTTTCTAACCTTAAAATAGTTAGCCATCTTGAGGCGGTAACCATATCGCATGAAGTGGGCTGGAGGAAGCCGCATCCCAGAATCTTTGAGGCAGCCCTTCAAGCCCTCCAGGTTCAGCCTTGGGAGGCCATGTTTGTAGGAGACGACCCCCACGACGACATAGCGGGAGGCAAGAAAGCAGGGCTTAAAACGGTTCTGGTTTTCAAGCCTGGAAACGCTGATAAGAGGGTTTTCGAAGGAGATTTACCCCCAGACTTCCAGGTAGAATCCGTCTGCAAGCTTAGAGATGTCTTAGGTAGGGGTTAGCCCTCTTTTCGTAGCCCAAAACCGTTTGGGGGCCATGGCCTGGGTAAACCTTCAACCAGTCAGGCAGAGCCATAAGCCTATGTTTAAGCGAATAGACAAGCTTCTGGAAGGATCCCCCTGGAAGATCCGTCCTACCCACCCCTCCAGCGAAGAGGGTGTCTCCCGTGAAAATTTCCCCCTCACCTAGGAGGCAGATGCTTCCAGGAGTGTGGCCTGGAGTATGCAGAACCTTCAACTTAACCCTTCCAAAAACTATTTGGTCCCCATCTTCAAGCAGCCTGTCAGCCCTAGGCGACGTATAGGGGTAGGCGAGGAAGGAGGAGAAGTTGAGTTCAGGGTTAACCAGGGCCTCCGCATCAGCCTTATGGATAAGTATAGGGACATTTAACGCCTCTTTAAGCTCCCCATTAGCTGCAATATGGTCATAGTGGGCGTGGCTGTCCACGATGAATTTCACCTTTAAGTCCAGCTCATCTATGGTTTTAAGAATCTTGTCCCCGTCTCCGCCTGGGTCTAAGACGATGGCCTCCCTCGTGTCTTCGCAGTAGGCTAGGTAGCAGTTGGCTGCGAGGAAGCCCACCGTTAACGTTTTAACCCTCAAGTCTCCCTCCACCGAAGGTTAAGCCAAAAGATTTCCCGAAGCCTTAAAGCTGTTACCCGCCCTAGATGGGTTAGAATGAGCCGAAAACTGAAAATTTTGGCGGCTGCCTTCCTGGCGGTCCTAGACGAAATATTGGCGGTGGCCTTACTCCTTATTTTGCTTCCAAGCCTTGGAGTGAAGGTTCCACCAGCCTACGCCGCTTTAACATTCGGAGTTTTAGCGGTTGTTTCCTACTTCCTTTACCTCGCCTTAAAACCTGTTTTTCTCGCTCCGCCTAGGGTGGGAGTTGAAGCCATGGTGGGCCTTAGGGGTGAGGCCCTAACACCCTTAAATCCTAAAGGTTTGGTTTCCATTGGAGGGGAGGTTTGGAGAGCCATCGCCCTAGACGGGACGGTAAATCCAGGCGAAAGGATTCAAGTGGTAGAGGTGGAGGGCTTAACTGTTAAGGTTAGGAAGGTTTAGGCTAGCCGGAGGCTTCAGGCACCCTATAGTAATAATACTTCCCATCTTTAGGAATGCGGCGCAGAAACCCCCGCGCCACCAGTCGTTTAAGATAGACTGTGACGTTGCTCGGCGAGTCTGGAACCCCGTTAACCTCTAGGGCTTTGGTTACCTCCGATAGACTTCTAGGCGTCTGACCCCAGGGCGTATTAAAGAGGGCTTGAAGGTTTTCCATGGTGCTTCTTGAAGGTTTAATAGCCGGATATTCGGCCTCCCCTTCAACGGGCTTCACGGCTTCAACAACCTTGCCAGCCGAAAACTTTTCCAAAGCCTGCTTAAACAGGTTGGCTGCCTCGTCGAGTTTAGATAGAATATTTTCGACAGAGCCTTCAAGCCAGATTTCTAAGCCCCCACTTTTCACGTTAAGCCTTACCCTGACGTCTTCAACTTTCTCCTTAGGGGTTTCCAAGCCTCTCACCACAGATTATTCTTGGATTTTTCTCCTGATTTAACCTTATCTTTAAGGCTGATTAAAGTTTTAAGCGGCCTTAAATTCATGTTTAATTTGAGTCAACAACAACTATACTGGCTTGTTAAAGCTAAGGTTTAAATAAAATACGTGGTTTAATTACAGCTTGGTGACACATGTTTTGGTGAAAATAAAGATTGAAGGTGAAGGGTTAAGCATCGAAAAAGAAGTTAACGAGGAAACAGCAAACATCATTATAGGTTTAATTTTCGGTTTAAAGAAAACTAGGGGTCGAAAACCAGCTGGAGAGACTTCTACTAGGAGAAGGCGGAGGAAGGCAGCAGCCCAAGAGGCAACAACTTAACCCTTCCCCTCTGAAAAATTAGTTAAACGTAGGTTTGGCTTAGCCGGGTTAGCTAGTAGTATGGCGGGGCCGACCGGATTTGAACCGGCGACCTACGGGTTTCTCCCCGCGCTCCAGCTCCTCTTCATCCCTCACAGGTCTGCTAACCCGTAGTTTCTGCGAGCTGGAGCCCGTCGTCCTACCTGGCTAGACTACGGCCCCAGGTTTTCCCGCTCTAGAGGGTCAGCCCCACCAACCTAAACCATTACCTAAGCTATTTTTAAGCTCTTCGCATACTTTTAGGGGATTAGGAGGGGGCTGCACCATCTTTGAGCCGTATGTATCCTTCGAGGCCTCTAGTTGGGGTTGGAGGCCTAGTGGTTAACCGTGAGGGGAAACTCCTCCTAGTGAAAAGGGCTTTTGAGCCTGGGTTAGGCTTATGGGCTGTGCCTGGGGGGCTACCTGAGCTCGGTGAAACCCTTCGGGAAGCCTTGGCCAGGGAAATCCTTGAGGAGACAGGGGTGAAGGTTAAGGTTAAAGAGCTTATCGACGTCTTCGACCTAATTGTCAACGATGAGCAGGGACGCGTAAAGTATCATTATGTGCTGGTGGACTTTCTGGCTGAACCCCTCACCGAGGAGGTTAAACCTAGCGTTGAAACCCCTGAAGTTAAATGGGTTAGCGTTAAAGAGCTGGCTGAGTATAGGCTTACACCCACCACTAGGAGGCTTATAGGTAAAGCCTTGGAGAAGGGCCTAATAAGGGAAGGTTAACCATGCTTACGGCTAGGAAGCTGATTAACGGCTTATCCTGCCTCCTCCACCATCCAACCCCCCACCCCCTCCACGTCCAATGGTTCATCACTTCCAAGTGCAACTATCGATGCCGTTACTGCGGAGTTTGGAAGCAGCCTCCAAGCCCAGAGCTAAACCTTGAAGAGGTGAAAAGGGGGATTGAGGCCCTCCAGGAGCTTAAAGTTGTTGAGCTAGTTTTCACGGGAGGTAATCCTCTGCTCCGCCCCGACATGGCTGAAATCCTTAAGTATGCTCATGACCGTTTCCCGCTGGTAGCCATCTATGATAATGGAAGCCTAGCTTGGAGGAAGGTTGAAGCCCTTAGGCATGCGGATGTGGTCTGCATAAGCCTTGACACTTTAAACCCTAAGCTTCAGGACGAAATTAACGGGGTTAAAGGAGCCTTCCAAGCCGCCATGAAATCCCTGGAAACCCTTAAGTCTAGGAAGGTAAATGTCGCTGTGGATGTGACGGTTAGCAGCCTAAACCTGCCTGAGCTTCCCAACCTAATAGAATATTTCGGCCTGAAGGGTATTCCCGTTGTAATCTCCATTTACACCGACTTTTCCACCCCAGATGGCCTAGTGCAGATTGGGCAGCCCGACCCAGCAGCCCAGCTTAGAAATGGCAGAGAAATGGTTGAGCTTTTAGAGAAAATCCGCGAGCTTAGGAAGGTTTATCCTGTCCACTTGGATGAGCGAATCATCCAGGTGCTTATCGACTATTTTTCAGGCCGGGTTAAGTCTTGGAGCTGTAAGGCTTTAACCTCCTTCTTTGTGGTTGACCCGCTGGGTAGGGTTTCCGGCTGCCATTTGAAGCCTCCCATAGTAGAGGTTCAGAGGCTTCCTGAAGTCTGGAACTCTAAGCTTCTAGAGTGTTACAGGAGGAAGTATGCTGAATGTGACGGCTGCCTCTACCTATGCTACCTAGCCTACTCGCTTCTTGACAGCCCGTTTAAGCTTTTCACCTACAGCCTCGAATATGAAAGCTATCGTTTCAGGAAAACTTTAAAGTAGCCGCCACCGATTATGCCTACGCCACACCCCAGCTTCCCCACGCGGCGAAGCCTTTAAAGGCTGGAAGCTTTGGAGGGTTAAATATGAGTGGTGAAGGTAAAAGTTCGGTTGAAGAGCTTCTCGCCAAAGCTAGGAAGCCAGCTAGGCTAGCTGCAGCCTACCACCCCTTCTATGAGGGTAAAGTTCAGGTTATGCCCAAATGTGCTGTTAGGTCGTATTATGACTTTGCCATTTGGTATACGCCTGGAGTGGCTGAACCCTGCAAAATCGTCCATAAAAACGTGGATGAAAGCTTCAAGTATACGAATAGGTGGAACTATGTTGCTGTGGTAAGCGATGGCACCAGGGTGTTAGGGTTAGGCGACATAGGCCCTGAAGCCGCCATGCCAGTCATGGAGGGGAAGGCTCTCCTCTTCAAATATTTGGGGGGAGTAGACGCCTTCCCCATCTGCCTTGGAACCAAAGATCCGGATGAAATCATTAAGGCTTTAAAATGGCTTGAGCCATCCTTCGGAGGCATAAACCTGGAAGACATTGAGAAGCCTAAATGCTTCTACATTCTGGAGAAGGCTAGGGAGCAGCTGGAAATACCTGTCTGGCATGACGACCAGCAGGGGACGGCTACGGTTATCTTGGCAGGCGTAATTAACGCCCTAAAGCTTGTTGGGAAGAAGATGAGTGAGGCTTTAATCGCCATGGTTGGGGCTGGAGCTGCAAACATTAAGACGGCCCACGTGCTGATTAAGGCGGGGGTTAAGCCTGGAAACATCATCATGGTTGACAGTAAGGGGATCCTCCATAAAGATCGGAAGGACCTGGAAGAGGAGAATAGGCGTGACCCGCTCCTAGGCAGGTGGAAGTGGGAGCTTTGCCTGCAGACCAACGCTGAGGGTAGGGTTGGAGGGATTCCTGAAGCTTTGAAGGGGGCAGACGTCTGCATTGCAGCCTCCAAGCCAGGCCCTGGAACCATTAAGCCTGAATGGGTGAAAGCCATGGCTTCTGACGCCATAGTTTTCGCCTGCGCTAACCCCATCCCTGAA
>CAZAJK010000024.1:6590-12881 GCA_964485425.1 uncultured Candidatus Bathyarchaeia archaeon
ATGAATAAGTCGCTTGGCTTCCCAGGAATCTTCCGGGGAGTCTTGGATGTTAGGGCTAAAACCATCACCGACGATATGTGTGTGGCGGCTGGGGAGGAGCTAGCCAGGTTCGCTGAGGAAAGAGGCATCCATGAGGATGATATTGTGCCTAGGATGGATGAGTGGGAGGTTTACCCGAGGGAGGCTGTAGCCTGCGCCTTAAAATCCATTGAGCAGGGAGTTGCAAGGTTTAAGCTTAGCAGGCAGGAGCTCTGGGAGAGAGCCGTATCCATTATTAAGAATGCAAGGGAGTCCACAGAGCTGCTCATGAAGCAAGGCTTAATTAAGATGCCTCCTCCCGAGGAGGAAGTTTTAGGTTCAGGCCCACCCTAAAAATCCCTGCTCGACCTGGATGTTCCCTGGGTTTTCCAGGGGACAACTATTTTTATGTTGGAACCCTATATTTTGTAGTCTTCCTGAGGGCTGAAGGCCTCCTGAGGCGAGGCTGAGGAAGGCTTGGGGGAGGTTAAAACCTTCAGGGTAAGCGCCACCGTCAACCTAGGCGTAAGGAAGCTTAAGCTTTTCAAGGAGGTTAGGGCTTTAACCGTTGAGGAGGCCTTAGAAAAGTTCTATAGTGATGTGGGAAGCAACCATAAGCTTAAACGCAGCCAGCTGAAAAATCTGTCGGTTGAGGAGATTAGGCCTGAGGAGGCTAGGAACCCACTAATCCGCATGTTAGCCGGGGTGGAGGAGGCTAAATAGTTTGAGTAAGCCTGAGTCTCTAACCGAGGAGGAGAGGCGTATTCAAGGGTTAACCGTGGAGTTCAGGATGTTGGAGGGTGTGGCTGGAGAGCTTAGGGCGAGGATAGGGGCTATCGACGCTGTTATAAGAGAGTTAACCCTGACCAAAACCACTTTAGAAAACATGGAGAAGCTTGAGGTTGGAGATGAAATCCTAGTGCCCATTGGTGGAGGAAGCTTTATGCGGGCTAAACTGGTCGACAGGGAGAAGGTGGTTATAGGGGTAGGTGCAGGGGTAACCGTGGAGAAAACCTTGAAGGAGGCCATGGACCTAGTGGACAGCAGGGTGGCTGAGCTGGGTAAAGCCCGCTCCAACATTGAGAGGCAGCTAACCCAGGTTTTAGAGCGCATGGAGTATATTCGGGGTGAGCTTCAAAAGTTTCTAAGCCAAGGCTAAACGGGAACCATCCATGTTTGAGAAGCTTAAAAGAGCCTTCGGAAGCCTAGTCGAGAAATTTTCAACCCAAGAGCTTTCGGGAGCTAAGCTGGAAGAGGCTTTGGAAGAGTTTAAGCTTCACCTAGTTGAAAACGATGTGGCCTACGAGGTGGCTGAGAAGGTTGTGGAGGAGGTTAAGACAGCGGTTTCAGGCCTGAGGGTTGGAAGGTTTGAAGACAAGCGGAAAGTGCTGGTTCAAGCTCTCCGCCAAGTTCTTTTAAAAATTCTTCAACCCGAATCTCAGCTTAACCTGCTTGAACTTGCTGAGGCTAAGCGTAGGCAGGGTAAACCTTTAACCATAGTTTTCATAGGCATTAATGGCACGGGTAAAACCACCACCATAGCCAAAATGGCGAAATACTTCTTCGACCACGGCTTCTCCGTGGTTTTAGCCTGCAGCGACACCTATCGTGCTGGAGCCATCGAGCAACTGGAAATCCATGCTAAGAGGCTTGGGGTGAAAATGGTTAAGCATGAGTATGGGTCGGATCCTGCGGCTGTGGCCTATGATGCTGTGGCCCACGCTGAGGCTAGGGGCATAAACGTGGTGCTGGTGGACACGGCGGGGCGGATGGAAACCAACCGAAACCTTATGGAGGAAATGGCGAAGATAGTTAGGGTTTCAGGTGCAGACCTAGTTTTCTTCGTGGGCGACGCCCTTACGGGAAATGATGCTGTAGCTCAGGCTAAAGAGTTTTCCCGCTATGTTAGGCTTGACGGCTCCATTTTGACGAAGGTTGACGCCGACGTTAAAGGTGGAGCAGCCATCTCCATAGCCTACGTGACGGGTAAGCCCATAGTTTTCGTGGGGGTTGGTCAAGGCTACGGCGACCTAGAACCCTTCGACCCTCAAGCCTTCCTAAATAGGATTCTGCCTGAAAGCTGAAGGTTTGAAAAACCATGGTTTTTCTCATTGCAGCTTCCCGGAAGGATCCTGCGGCAGTCAACATTGTGGAAAATCTTTTAGCCCTCTACCCTTTCAAGCCTGGAAGCCCGAGAGGCAATATTCAGGTTTATGAGGCTGACGGGGTTTGGCTTGCCATCATAGAGGGGGAAGCGGTTGAAGCAGAGGGTTTAGCCAGGGTTTTCCCTGAAGCTGAGGCTGTGGCCTTTGCCTCAAGACATGAAAGTGAAAGCCTCCAGCCAACCTTAACCGTTCATGTGCCCGGAAACCTTACGGGTGAAGCCTCTCACGGCGGAAGGCCCTTCCAGCTTGCCTACGCCTGGCCTCAGAGGATGAGGGCGGCTTTAAAAGTTTTAAGCCTTGAAGCCCCGGAAGGGTTTAAGGTTTCCCTTGAGGCCACCCATCACGGTCCAACCAGCCTCCCCATACCCGTATGGTTTGTGGAGATTGGGAGCAGTCAGGCTCAGTGGGCAGATAGGGAGGCTGGGGAGGCTGCCGCCAAAGCCTTGTGGGCTTCGGTTTCCCAGCAGCCTGAAGGGCTGCCAGCCGTAGGGTTTGGGGGAGGCCACTATGCGCCTAAACATACTAGGCTGTGCTTGGAGGCTGAATACGCGGTAGGCCACATATTCCCGAAGTATGCCCTAGCCCAGCTTAGGTCAGACCTAATAGCTGAGGCTTTCAAGAAAACTTTTGGAGGCTGTAGGACGGCTATCCTCGACTGGAAGGGTTTAAGCGGGGAAGCTAGGAGAAACCTTCTAATGCTTCTGGAAAGGCTTGAGGTAGAAGAGGTGGTAAGGGTTTAAACCGGCCAGGAAGATTATAGCCTACGTTACCGGAGCCCCAGGGACGGGTAAGACAAGCCTGGCTGAAAGCCTGGCTGAGAAGCTTAAGGGGCTTCACGTTGAGCTTGGAAGCCTAAGCCTAAAAGAGGGTTTAACCCTAGGCTACGATAGGAGGCGGGACTGCGCCATCATAGACCTTAAAGGGCTGGAGAGACTTCTAGCCTCAAAGTTCTCTCATGTTAAGGGCAGCCTGGTTTTTGAAGCTCCCTTCGTGGTTAGGCTTGAAGACGCCCTAAAGCCTAGGGCCGTATTTGTCTTAAGATGTGAGCCAAGGGTGCTTGCCTTAAGGCTTAAGGAGAAGGGTTACAGGCCAAGCAAAATAATGAGTAATCTTTGGGCTGAAATTTTAGACTATTCGCTGCAGGAAGCTTTATCCGTCTACCCTCCCAGCCTCATCCATGAAATCGACACTACTAGGAGGGGGCTGGAGGAAGTTGTCAGGGAAGCTTTAGACGTGCTTAGGGGTAGGGTTAACCCGGCTTATGGCAGGTTTAATTGGCTTAAAAAACTTGAAAAGGAGGGGTTAATAGGGAAAATCTCCGCGGTTAGACCTCAAAAGGCCCTTAAACTGTTGCTGGAGGCTCAAAGCCGTGAAGCCTAGCAGGCGCTTTGGAATTTTCAAATGTAGGAGGTGTGGGAGGCTTAACCTAGCTGAAACTAGTAGGAAATCGAAGGTTTGCGCCTATTGTGGGGTTAGAAACAGGCTTGCAAAGGTTAGGTTTATCGCCTATGCCTCTACGCCTAGGGAGGCCTCCCAGATTCTGAGGAGGCTTAAAGCTGAAAAGACTTAACAGGCAGCAGCCACATCACATATTTAAGCCTAAACCTCTTAAACCGGGCTTGGAGGAATAGACAATGTCGTCGATGGCTGCTAAAAGGTTCTTTGAAGAGTTTGCCTCACTTCTCCAAAGAAATGTAACCGCCGTAACCTTGGATGGCAAGGAGTTTTCAGGAATCCTTGCAGGATTTGACCCCTCCACTTTAAGTATTTGCCTCTCTGAGGCGGTGGATGAGTCTGGGAAGAAGGCGACTAAAATCTTCCTTTACGGGGGGAATCTGGCTAGAGTCTACACGGTGGAAAAGCCTTTCGACCTGAGGAGGCTGGCTGAAAGGCTTGACAGGGTTTTCCCGAGAATGGTTAAGCTGCATGAGGAGGCTGGGGTTATAACGGTGATGGACAGGATTAGGGTCACCGCCTCAGGGGTGATTGAAGGAACAGGACCTATGGCTGAAAGGGTTCAGAGGGTTTACGAGGAATTCGTTAGGGAGACTGCTTCCCAGTAGCCTTTAATCCTTCCCTCCTATTTTTAGACCAGTCGCTGAGCAAAGCGTTCATCCCGTTGAGGAAGGCCTCCACACTGGCCATGACTATGTCCGCTCTAGCCCCACTAGCCGTAACGGTCCGGTTACCCCTCCTAACCCTAACAATAACCTCGACTACGGCGTCGGTTCCGCCAGTAATGGATTTCACATAATAATCTTCTAAGGTAATTTTAGCTAGCTCCTCCCCAAGCTTTCGAATAGCGTTAATAGCTGCATCGACAGGTCCTACGCCTGTCCCAGACTCGACAACCTCCCTCCCGTTAACCTCAAGTTTCACGGAGGCCGTGGGGGTAATGGTGTTCCCAGTAATGACGGTTAACTCTTTAAGCTTGACGGGGCGGCTTGCCGGAAGCCCCATAACCGCTTCAGCTATGGCCTGCAGGTCAGCATCCGTTACAGGTTTACCCTTATCGCCTAGCTGCTTTACCCTGTTGAAGATTTCCCTTAGCTGCTCTTCGCTGGGTTTTAACCCCCAAGCCTTAAGCATGGCTCGGATGCCTGTAAGCCCCGCATGCTTGCCAACCATGAACCGCCGTTTAACCCCGATAAGATTGGGGGTTAGAGGTTCATAGGTGATGGGGTGGCGTAAAACGCCGTGAACATGGATTCCTGACTCATGGGTGAAGGCGTTTTCACCCACAATTGCCTTATTCGGCTGGACAGGAACGCCTGTAAGCCTGGAAACAAGCTTTGAAACCTTGTAAATCCTGTTCATTTTAACGTTGGAGCGCATGCCTAGGAGGCAGAAGGCTCCCACCACCACCTCTTCGAGGGGGGCGTTTCCAGCTCTCTCCCCAAGCCCATTAACGGTTACATGAACCTGGCTGGCTCCAGCCTTCAAAGCCTGAAGCGTATTTGCAGTAGCCATCCCGAAATCGTTATGGCAGTGAGCGCTGACCGGCACCCCCCTAAACTCGCTGCAAAGCTCGGAGAAAAGCTGGAAAGACCTTTCAGGGGTTAAAATGCCCACCGTGTCGCAGAGGCATAGGCTGTCAGCCCCAGCCTCTAAACCTTTTCTGAAAAACTCCTTTAGAAAATCCAGCTCTGTTCTTGAACCGTCTTCAGCTGAAAGCTCCACTAACAGCCCATGCTCCTTCGCGTATTCTACGCATTGGGTCGAGATTTCTAGAATGTCCTGCGGCTTCTTCTTAAGCTTATATTTAAGGTGGATGGGGGATGTTGGGATTACAAGATGTATACCCTCTACGTCAGCTTTCAAAGCCAAATCTATATCTTCAATTATTCCCCGAGCCATACTGTAGACTTTAGCCTTAAACCCGGCTTTAGCCATAAGTTTTAAGGCTTCAAGGTCTCCTTCCGAAACCTTGGCGAAGCCTCCCTCAATAACGTTTACGCCAAGCTCGTCTAAGGCCTGAGCTATCCTTAGTTTTTTATCTGGGGTGAGAGAAACGCCGGGCGTTTGCTCCCCATCTCTCAGCGTAGTGTCGAATACCCTGTATCTCCGGGCTTCAGGTTTAGCGGTTAATAAAGCTATCACCCATCAGACCTTCCCGCCTTAAATGTTAAATTTTTAATTGTGTCCTCTCAGAATAACCCTTCAAAACCATATAAACTTTAATCCTCATAGTGGATGACGCCTTCCTCTTCAAGTTTGATGTGAAGCTTATTAACCGCCTCGTAAACCTCCTTTTCCCTCTTAGCTCCAGTGCAAACCAGCTTACCGCTGGAAAAGAGTAGAATAACGACTTTCGGCTCATCCATCCGGTAAATTAACCCCGGAAACTGTTCAGGCTCATACATGGTTTTACTAAGCGTGTAGGTTGCCTTCTCCAGGTCTATTTTGCCGCCTAGGCTGGCTGAGGCTACTATGTTTTGAATCTGAATCTTAGGTTTGCCCACAATCACTATTCCATGGCTTTTCAGCTCTTTAACCACCTTCTCCACAGCCTTGATGGCTAGGTTTTCAGATTTAGCCCCGGTGCAAACCATTTTACCTGAGCTGAAGATTAACGTGGCTGTTTTAGGCTTCTTAAGCCTGAAAACTA
>CAZAJK010000025.1:0-9710 GCA_964485425.1 uncultured Candidatus Bathyarchaeia archaeon
GTTCAGCGTGGTGGATGCTGTGAGGGATTACGTTCTCCGCTGAAGGGTTTTCAGCCTGCAGGGTTTTAAAGCAGCATCCATCCACGTTTCTTTCCTCGGCTGAAATCTTTAAGGCTGGTGATATGGTTGTTGAGGGGTAAGGGTGGAGACCAGATATTCGCTGTAATAGTGGAGAACAAGCCTGGAGTCCTTTTCAGGGTAACCAATATGATTAGGCGGCGAGGCTTCAACATCGAAAGCATTTCCGTTGGAACCCTAATCGACCCATCCTACTCTAGGATGACTATTGTTATCCGGGGGGATGAACGCGAAGTAAACCAGGTGATGAAAAACCTTTACAAGCTGGTGGAAACCATTAAGGTGGCTAAAATCCCTAGTGACAGGTCGGTGCTTAGGGAGCTAGCTCTCATCAAGGTTAAAGCTCCAAACGCGGATGTGCGAGCCGACATATTAAACTACACCCAGATTTTCAGGGCGAGGGTTGTAGATGTGGCCAGCGAAAGCTTAACCATCGAAATAACCGGGGAGCCTGAGAAAATCGACGCCTTCATAAACGTGATTAAGGAGTTTGGAGTTAAAGAGATAGCTCGAACGGGAATTGCGGCTTTAGTTAGGGGAAGCCGCACCATCCACGATGAGAACGATTTGGGGGTGAGACAGTAATGGTGAAGGTTTACCACGATGAGGACGTGAAAACCAACTATCTAAAGGATAAAACCATAGCGGTTATAGGCTATGGAAGTCAAGGTAGGGCTCAAGCCCTATGCTATAGGGATTCAGGCTTAAAAGTTGTAGTAGGCTTAAGGCCTGGAGGCAAATCCTGGCAGAAGGCCTCGGAAGAAGGCTTCAAGGTTCTAACGGTAGCGGAGGCCGTTAAAGAGGGAGACATTATTCAAGTATTGATTCCAGACATGGTTCAGGCTGAAGTTTATAAGGCTGAGATTGAGCCCAACCTTGAGGCTGGTAAGGCTTTAGGCTTCTCCCACGGCTTCAACATCCACTTTAAGCTGATTGTTCCACCTCCAAACGTCGACGTGCTCATGGTGGCTCCGAAGTCCCCTGGGCCTAGGCTTCGAGAGCTATACCTTGAGGGCTTCGGGGTTCCAGCCTTAATCGCCGTATACCAGAATCCTTCAGGCATAGCTAGGGACCTAGCCCTCGAAATGGCTAAGGCCCTAGGCTGCACGAGGGCTGGAGTGCTTGAAACCACGTTTAAAGATGAGACGGAAAGCGACCTCATCGGGGAGCAGTGCGTCCTTGTTGGAGGGCTCATGGAGCTGATAAAGAAGGGCTTTGAAGTCTTGGTTGAGGAAGGCTACCCGCCTGAACTAGCCTACTTCGAAGCCTGTAATGAGGCTAAGCTCATCATGGACCTCATCTACCAGTCTGGAATAACTGGCATGTTGAAGGCTGTTTCGGAGACAGCCTGCTACGGGGGCCTAGCAGTGGGACCTAAGATCATCGACGACCATGTTAAAGAGAACATGCGTAGGGCGGCTAGGGAAGTTAAGAGTGGTAAGTTCACCCAGCAATGGCTTGAAGAGCATAGAACCGGGAGGAAAAACATGTCCCGCCTGCTCAAAGAGCTTGAAGAACATGAGCTGGAACGGGTTGGACGCTTCATCAGGAAGCTTTCAGGCCTGGAAAAGTGAAACCCTATGCCTCCCCACACTATGGCTGAGAAGATTCTGGCGAGGGCTTCAGGCCTCCGCGAAGTTGAGCCTGGAGACTTTGTGGAGGCTGAAGTCGACCTAGTCATGGTAAACGATATTACAGGGCCTTTAACGGTTAACGCTCTTCGAAAGCTTAAGAAGCCTAGGATATGGGATCCAAGCAGGCTGGTCATAGTTCTCGACCACCAGGTTCCAGCCGACAGTATTCGCTCAGCTCAGCTTCACAAGCTGCTTAGAGACTTCGCTAAAGAATTCGACGTTAAACATTTCTATGATGTGGGCTGGGGGATATGCCATCAGGTTCTCCCGGAGGAGGGGCATGTTGCCCCCGGAATGCTCATTGTGGGGGCAGACTCCCACACCTGCACCTATGGGGCTTTCGGAGCCTTTGCCACAGGCATAGGCTCAACGGATGCTGCTGCAGCCCTAGCCCTGGGGAGACTCTGGCTTAAGGTTCCGGAAACCATGAGGATAAAGGTTTCAGGTAAACTTTCTCCACCCCTGACAGGGAAAGACCTCATCCTTCACATCATAGGTAGGGTTGGCGCTGATGGAGCCAACTACATGAGCGTAGAGTTCACGGGTGAGGCTGTTTCAGCCCTAAGCATGGATGGTAGGATGACCCTTTCCAATATGGCGGTGGAAATGGGGGCCAAAACAGGTTTAATCGAACCTGACAGTAAAACCCTAGCCTACCTCCGCAAGGTGGGCCTCCACGCCTTTCAAATGGTGGCAAGCGACCCCGAGGCTCCCTGCGCCGAAAACCTAGACTTCACGGTTGAAAGGCTTGAGCCTCAGGTGGCTTTACCCCCCAGCCCGGCTAACGTGAAGCCTGTGAGTGAGGTTTCAAACGTTGAGATAGACCAGGCCTTCCTAGGCTCCTGCACCAATGGAAGGCTTGAAGACCTAAGGCTGGCCGCCCGAATTCTTGAGGGTAGAAAAGTGGCGCCAGGGGTTCGCATGATAGTTATTCCTGCTAGTAGGAAAGTTTACTTGAAGGCTTTGGAGGAGGGGTTAATCCAGGTTTTCCTTAAGGCTGGAGCGGTGGTCGCCCCTCCAACCTGTGGGCCCTGCCTGGGGGGCCACATGGGGGTCCTAGCCGACGGTGAGGTGTGCATAAGCTCAACCAATAGGAATTTCATAGGCCGCATGGGAAGCCCTAAAGCTAAAATATATTTGGCTTCAGCCGCCACGGTGGCTGCCTCAGCCCTCACAGGCAGGATAACCGACCCCAGAGAGGTGTTAAGATGGACGTGATTAAAGGCAGGGTTTTAAAGTATGGAGACAACATTAACACAGACCTGATTATCCCCGGGAAATACCTAGTTTTAACCAGTCCAGCTGAGCTGGCAGCCCACGCCATGGAAGGCTTAGACCCCCAGTTCCCCGCGAAAATTAAGGAGTATGGTGTGGTGGTGGCTGGAAGAAACTTCGGCTGCGGCTCAAGCAGGGAGCATGCCCCCATCGCCCTAAAACATGCTGGGGTCAAATGTATCCTGGCAGAGTCCTTTGCGAGAATTTTCTTCAGAAACGCTGTTAACCTAGGTCTTCCCGTGCTTGAATGCCGGGGGGTTTCAGAGAGGTTTGATGAGGGAGACGAGGTTAGGGTCAGCCTGGCTGAAGGTTTGGTGGAGAATTTAACTAAAGGCTTAACGTTGAAAACCAAGCCTCTGCCAAGTTTTCTGCTTAAAATCCTTGAGGCTGGAGGCCTCATGGCTTATGTTGAATCTCAGCTGGGTGGGGAGGAATGAAAACCTATAGAATCGTCCTCATTCGAGGCGACGGCATAGGGCCTGAACAGGCTGAGGCAACTCTCCCATGCATCCAAGCCGTCAAGGACTCGCTTGGAATAGGTTTAGAGATCTTGGAGGCTGAGGCTGGAGATGCCTGCATGGAGAGGAGGGGTGTCCCCCTGCCGGAGGAAACGGTGGAGGCGGTTAAGGCTTCAGACGCCTGCCTTAAAGGCCCTGTCGGGGAGACAGCTGCAGACGTCATTGTGAAGCTTCGCCTCATGTTCGATTTATACGTGAACCTTAGACCTGCTAAGGCCTACCCGCGGGTTCCCTGTCTACGTCCCGACATCGACCTGGTCATTGTGAGGGAGAACACTGAAGACCTCTATAAGGGCTTCGAGTATTTTACGCCTGATGGGGAGGCAGCTGTAGCCTTAAGGGTTATAACGCGGAAAGGTTCACGCCGCATAGCCGAATACGCCTTCAAGCTGGCGGAGAAACGTAGGCGTAAGGTGGTTGCCGTCCATAAGGCTAACGTGTTGAAGCTGACCTGCGGCCTTTTCGCAGAGGAGTGCAGGAAGGTGGCTAAAGAGCATCCCAACGTGGAATTCCGGGAAATGTATGTAGATGCAGCGGCCATGAACCTGATTAAACGCCCCCACGAATTCGACGTAATCGTGGTTGGAAACATGTTTGGAGACATTCTTTCAGATGAGGCAGCCCAGCTGGTGGGAGGCTTAGGCATGGCTCCCGGAGCCAATATTGGCGACAACTTCGCCCTCTTTGAGCCTATTCATGGTTCAGCCCCCCATCTGGCGGGAACCCAGCGGGCGAACCCCATGTCCATGATTTTAACGTCAAGCCTCATGTTTCAGTGGCTGGGCGACCGGTGGAACGATGCTAAATGTAAGCTGGCTGCCGAAGCTATTGAGGCTGCTGTGGTGGAAACTTTAAAGGAGGGTGTGGTTACCCCTGACCTTGGAGGTGCCAGTAAAACGCTGGAAGTAGGCTTATCCGTAGCTGAGAAGATTCCCAGAATAGTTAAGGAGAGAGAGGAGGGTTGACTCAAAGGCAGATAAAAATCTTCGACACAACCCTGAGAGACGGGGAGCAAACGCCTGGAGTAGCCTTAACCGTGGAGGATAAGCTTCAGATAGCCCGCCAGCTTGACAGGCTTGGAGTAGACATCATTGAGGCAGGCTTCCCGGTGGTTTCGTCGGGGGAGGCTGAAGCGGTGAAGCTGATAGCGAAGGAGGGATTAAACGCCGAGATATGCGCCTTAGCCCGCACTAGGAGGGAGGACCTTGACGCAGCCCTAGCCTGCAACGTAGACTCCGTTCACACGTTTATCGCCACCTCCGACATCCACATCCGGTATAAGCTTAAAATGAGTAGGGAGGAGGTGGTTGAAAGGGCTGTGGAAGCCGTAGAATACCTGAAATCCCACGGCGTAACCGTGGAATTTTCAGCTGAGGATGCCACCCGCTCCGACCCAGAATTTCTAAAGAAGGTTTATAAGGCGGTTGAGGAAGCTGGCGTTGACAGGATAAACGTTCCGGACACAGTTGGAGTTATGACGCCTAGGCGTATGGAAAGCCTGATTCGTCAGCTTGCTGAGGTGGTGAGGGTTCCCATAAGCGTCCACTGCCACAACGATTTCGGCATGGCTACGGCGAATAGTCTGGCTGGGGTTGAGGGGGGAGCTAGTCAAGTCCATGTAACCGTTAATGGGCTTGGTGAAAGGGCTGGAAACGCCCCCCTCGAAGAGGTTGTCATGGCTCTATATTCCCTCTACAAGTATAAGACCAACATTAAAACCCAACTCATCTATGAAACCTCAAGGCTTGTCTCAGAGCTCACGGGCATCCCCGTTCAGCCGAATAAGGCTATCGTGGGCGAAAACGCCTTCACCCACGAGTCGGGAATCCATGTGCATGGAGTCATCCAGATGCCCTTAACCTATGAGCCTATAGGTCCGGAGCTGGTAGGCCGGAAAACGGTTATTGTGGCTGGCAAGCATGCAGGCCTCCACGGGGTTAAACAGAAAGTGTTAGAATTAGGGTTTAACCCCACCGAGGAGCAGATGAAGGAAATCATTAGAAGGGTGAAGGAGCTGGGTGACAGGGGCAAATACGTGACAACCACAGACCTCATTTCCATTGCTAGCCTAGTTTGCGGCCAGCCTCCGGAGGAAGAGAAAATTGTGGAGCTGGAAGAGCTAGCGGTGATCACGGGAAGCGGGGTAATTCCAACAGCCTCGGTGAAGCTTATCGTCGACGGGAAAGAGTATGTGTCTTCTGAGACTGGTGTAGGCCCCGTTGACGCTGCCATAAAGGCGATAAGGAAAATAACCGATAAGCTGGTTAACGTTCGCCTCAAGGAGTATAGGCTTGAAGCGTTAACCGGAGGCTCTGACGCCATGGCTGAGGTGGTTGTTAAAGTGGAGGATTCGGAGGGTAGAATAGTTTCAGCTAGGGCGGCTAACGCAGACATAGTTAGAGCCAGCGTAGAGGCTATGATAAACGGGATAAACAGGCTGCTTCACATAGCCAAACGTAAAAGTGAAATTGGGAAAGGCTGAGCAAACCCTATCTTTTAATGTAAACACCAGCCTGCTGGTAGTAGGCTTCAGGGTTTTCCGGTTTCCCAAAGCTAAGCCTAGTTATCCGATGCATGGCTTTAAGGTCTGCATGGAAAGGCTTCAAGCTTTCAGGCGCGTAAACCTCAGATATTTCAGACCTTAAAGATAACCCCTGGCTTTTCTTAAACTTCCAGATGGCTGAATTGAATTCTTGGAATTCTCCTGCTAGGCTTAGGAGGGGGCTATCCCACGCTGGATTTGGCTCCGGGAATTTCTCCAGATGAATTGAGCTTCCTGAATATACGCGCCTCCAGATGGCTTCAGTGATGTAGGGGCAGATGGGCGCCAAAAGCTTTAAAACGGTTTTAACACAGGTGTGGAGGGTTTGCCAGGCAGCCTTCTGCTCGCCTTCAGCCCATTCACCTTGGGAATTGTAGGCTCTCGCCTTCACCGCCTCCACATAGTGGTCTGCGAAGAAGCTCCAGAGGAAGTTTCGAATGGCGTGGGCTGGTATGAACACGTCCATGGCCTCATAGCCTTCAAGGCATTCCCTAATGGTCTGGTTAAGCCTTGCGAGGGCTAACTGGTCTAAGGGCTGAAGGCTTACTTCAACCCCCTCACCCACGTGGGGGAAGGCTGAAACAAACCTTGAAACGTTCCAAAGCTTGGTTAGGAAGCGGGCTGAACCCTCAAGCCTTTCCCAGCTGAACCTGTAGTCTGAGCCTAGCCTAGCTTCAGAGGCCCCCCAAAGCCTAAAGGCGTCTGCCCCAAATTTTTCGAAGATGGGTTCAGGCCAGATAATGTTTCCCTTCGACTTATGCATGGCTTCTCCAGCTTCATCCAGCCCCATACCTGAGATTCGAACTTCACGGAAGGCTTTCTGGCCGAGAAGCTGGTAGGTTCTAAGCACGGAGTAGTATAGCCATGTGCGCACGATGTCTACGCCTTGAGGTCTCAGACTGCAGGGTGCGGCCTTCCTGAAAAGCTCCATATCCCTCCCATAGCCTATCACGTAGAGCTGGGAGATGCTGGAATCCATCCATGTGTCGAAGGTTCGTTCCTCACCCTTAAACTCGGTGTGGCCGCAGACTTCACAGCGCTGGAAGGGTGGAGGCTGCTTCCAAGGCTGATAATATTTTCCAGGTTCTGGTAGGTGAGGCCTACCGCAGCGGGCACAATACCAGATGGGAATCTCAGTGCCATAGTAGCGTCTCCTCGAAATAGGCCAGTCCACCGTGACGGAGTTTATCCAGTTAAGCAGGTATTGTCTCGCCTCGGGAGGGTGGAAAACCATTTCATAGGCTATTTGGCGGAGGCTTTCAAGGAAGGGAAGCTGCTTTAAATAGTATTCCTGCATGGAGATGAATTCTACAGGGTTCTTAGACCTCCAGCAGGTTGGAACCTTATGCTTAACCTTCTCCCGCTTAACCAGGTAGCCCTCTGCCTCTAAGTCTGCGACAATCTTCTCTCTGGCTTCCTCCACCTTCAGCCCTTTATAGGCTCCAGCCCTCTCATTCATCCTACCCTCAACGTCGATGGCTATGACGGGTTTTAGGCCTAGCTCGCGGAAAAGCCTAATGTCGGTGTAGTCGCCATAGGAGCATATCATGGCTATGCCCGTGCCGAACTCAGGCTTTGCGCTGGGGTGAGCCATGATGGGGACGTCGAAACCGTAGAGGGGAACTATAGCCCTACGGCCCTCCAAATGCTGGTAGCGTTCATCTTCAGGATGGTAGATTACCGCGGCGCATGTGCATAGGAGTTCAGGCCTAGTGGTGGCGATAACTATTTCTCCTCCGCCTTTAAGGGGAAACCTAATATAGTTTAGGTAGGTGTCGATTTCCCGGTATTCCAGCTCAGCGTCGGCTATGGTGGTTCCGCAGACCGGACACCAATTGGTGGGCCTATCATCCACGTAGACTAAGCCCTTCTTCCAGAGTTCGATGAAGGTGGCTTGAGTTAAAGCCCTATACTCCGGGCTGTCAGTTCGATAGATGTGGTCGAAATCGCAGCTCATCCCCATCCGCTTGGCCGTGGCAATGATTTCCGCCTCCACCTCATCGAGGAACCTTCGGCAGAGCTCGAGGAATTTTTCCCTAGGCATCTGCTTGGCTGAGACCCCATACTTTTTCTCTACTTCGATTTCTACGGGGAGGCCGTTTCGATCTATGCCGAAGGCGAAGAGCACTTCGTAGCCTCTCATCCGCTTGTAGCGGGCGACCATGTCTATTTGGGCGTAGTGGGTAGCTCCCCCCACATGCCATCTTCCCGAAGCATAGGGGGGTGGGGTGTCAATCGCGTAAATGGGCTTCCCAGAGTTAGGGTTAAACCGGTAGGTTCCCTCCCTAACCCACAGCTCGAAAATCTCCTTCTCCAGCTGGGGGCTCCAACGTTTCTCCTCGATTTTAGGCTTAAACTCCTGTTCAGCCATGCTCCTCTTCAGCCTCCACCCTGAAGGAAGGAGGTTAAATCCGTTTTCCTCTCAATTTTAACCCTCAAATTGTCTTGGGCAGCTCTAGTAGGTATCCCAGTAACCTTCTCCACGTATTTTGCCTCAGCCTCCGGGCTGGTTTCAACAAGCATTCTCATGCCGAAATGCGTTAAAATGGCTTCACGAGGCCTGGCTTCCTCCAGAATCTTAACAGCATCATCTATGCACATATGCCATTTTAGGGCTGCCCCCCTAGGCCTCATAGAGCATAGGATGAGGAGGTCCACACCCTGATAGGGTTTTCCAGCCCCCTCAAAATACTCGGTATCTGAAGTGTAACCCAGGGTTTCACCGCTTGGAAGCTTAATTTTGAAGCCTATGGTATCGGGGTCGTAATGCACAGCCTTAACGGCTTCAATTTCCACCCCGCCCAGGTTAACCTTGTCTCCGGCAGCCATCTCCACCACCTGGCTTGGAAGCTGCCTATGATATTTAGAGACGACAGGGTCGACGGACTCGTTTCCACTGGTTACGCTTCTAGCGCAGGCTAGGAAGCCTTTCTTCTTAAGGGCTCCACCAGTCATGGCTTCTAGGAGGACGCAGCTGTCATTGGCGTGGTCTGGATGGCCGTGGGATACGAGAACCCCTGTTATCTTTCTGGGGTCCAAGCCCTGCTCAATAGAGTAGACTAGGGCGCCGGGCCCCGGATCCAAATGTAAATTAACCTTATTATCTAATATTCTAATTCCGCCAGTCCTCCTCCTCTGAGTTACGATGGCAAACCTCCCGCCTCCGGTTCCAAGAAAAACTACCTCCAAAAGCTTTCACCTTAAATCTCAAACTTTTTAAGCTCAACTATAATTTGGCTTCCCACCTCAACCTCAGCGTAGAAGTCCCGAGCAGCCGGGCCGGGATTACATATCACAGTCCCGTTAAGCCTGTCGGTTCCCCTAGCCTCATGAATATGGCCGCAGACGGAAAGCCTAGGCTTAAACCTTCGAATGGCTTCCACCAGCTCCTCACTGCCCACATGGTCTCCACTCCAAATCTCGTCTACCCTCGTATTGTATGGTGGGACATGGGTTAGAATTACATCTGGATTTCTCCCAAGCTCCCCAACTCCACGTCTTAAAGGCTCTGCAAGCCCATATTCGTAGCCTGCCCCCACAAACCCTAAACCCTTAACGGTTACACCTCGACCGTGAAGGCTTATCCCCACATCCCTTAAAAATTCGTGGAGGCCTGGGGGGTCCATATTGCCTGGAACATGGAGCACCGGAAGACCTGAACCT
>CAZAJK010000025.1:9720-12713 GCA_964485425.1 uncultured Candidatus Bathyarchaeia archaeon
AGGTGGGTTAAATCTCCAGCCACCAAGATGGCTTCAAAACCTTCAGATGAAGCTTTTTTGGCTAGGGTGGAGGCTGCTTCAAGCCTTCCATGGAAGTCTGAGGCTGCGAGGATTTTCACCTCGAAAACCCCCGGCTTCCCCACCTTAATCTTGGATGAAACCCTGAAAGGTTAATACTTTTACTCCCCTCAAGCTTAAAATAGGCTAAACGCTTCAACTGGAATGATTATCCCATGACTGAAAGCCTCTCCGCCGAGGTTGAAAACTGCATTAAGAGGCTTAAAGAGTATCTGGATGAGGGGATAAAGGAAACCGAGCCTATAGCTGAAGAGCAGCCTGCCTACGAGGAGATAAAACCTGAAAAGTTTAAGCCTTTGAAACCTGTTAAACCTTCAGGCCTCCTGCTCTCCGTAGACGCTTCATCCTACCCTTTAATGGCTGCTAACAACTGGAGGATTGGGGTTAGCCGCTGCGCCTACGTGGTAGTGGAGGTTAAAGGTGAAACGCCAGTCATCGTGGATGAAGGCTATGAAGACCATTTGTTCGCTGTGGTATGTGAACGTAGAAAGCTTCCCTACAAGATTTGGGAGGAACTGAGAACCTTCGAAAGCAACCTAGCCCTCAAAAAACTTAAAGGATTTGGAAGCGAAGACTATTGCCTCCTCGATGGAGCTGCCTACTTCGGCGGCTCAAGAAGCTTTACCCAGCCCCTCTACGATGAGGCTAGGAGGAGGGGGGTTAAAATGGTGATGATACCTAAGAATTCGCCTAGGCTTAGGGATGGCAGAGGCAGGGATCTCCTAGCCAGCCTAAGCCTTGAAGGCTCAAGGCTTGAAAGCCTTGGAAGCCTTCCAGCCACATGGGTTTACTCCCCAATAACCAAGATGGCTGAGATACGGAGCCTAAGGTTGAACGCTGAGGTTTCCGCGGTTAAACTCTCCCCCTCAAGCAGAAGGGTTTTCCGATGCGACGTTGTCGACTACCTCTACATGGGGATTGAAGATAAAAGGGAGGTAACCGTTCAAACAGCTTCAGAGCTCGCCTATGTGGCGAGAGATGCACGCTGCGACGGGTATCCAGCCCCCCTATACCTCGCCCATCAACATACAAGCATCCCCGAGGCCAAACTTCTGGAGTATGAGGAGCTGGTTAGGCGGGTCTTAAAGGAGGCAGGCCTCCTCATGGAGCTTGAAGCCGAGGTTGAGCTAGCAGGCTTCAGAAAGCTACTCCTAGGCTTAGGCCACGACTATCAAATGTATGAGGAGGTGGCTGAACTCTAAATGGGTGGGTTAAGCTTGCAGGTTGGAAAGGTTCGAGCCTCAAAGGGCGACGAGGTTGAACTCATAGTTACGGCTGACACTGAGGTAAGCTTCGGCCAGATAGTTAAAATTTGCAGTCCGGAGGGGGGTAAGGCCTACTATGCAAGGGTTACAAATGCTGAGAGCTGCTCCACCTTAAAGGAGTTAGAAGAGCTTCAAGACCTTAAAGGCTCCATGCGGACGGTTGGCCCCTACACCCAATACCGCTCAGCTAAGGCTGTGCTTTTCCTTGAACGTCTAGCCGATGGAAGGCTTAGAGCTCCAACCCTTAACCCGGACTACGGCTGGCCAGCTGAAACCCTCTCCAAGCAGGATTATGAGGGTTTAAGGCTTTCAGGCAAGCTTAGGCTGGGCTACCTTAGGGAGGGAGGTAGAGGCGTAGTAGAGGATGTAGTTGTAGGGTTGAACGTGGACTTCATTCCGAGGATGTCCGCCATCGTAGGCCAAATAGGCTCTGGTAAAACCAACGCTGAACTCGTTTTAAACGCCGAACTAATGTCAACCCTCGGCGAAGCTGTAGGCCTAATCTTCGACTTCCATGGGGAGCTATTAACAGGGAAAAACATTGGGAAAGGCTTAGCCGACCACCCCCTAGCCCCACAATACCTCGAATATGTTGGAGTCAGCGAGCCAAGCTTCAGCCTCAGCTTCACCCCCCTCCGCATAGGCCTGAAAGGCTTAAACCCCCAGGAGCTTGCATGGCTTCTTCCAGATGTAAGTCAACCCCAAATACACTATGCAGTTAAACTGGTGAGGGAGCTTGGGGAATCATGGGTTGAGAAGGCTGTCAAACTTTATAGGGAAGGCGACGTTGACGCCGTGAAGAAGGCTGTTCCAGCCTCAAGTAAAGGGGTGGTTGAAGCCCTTATGCGGAAGCTAGCTAACCTCGACGAAGCAGTCTTCAGTTTGGATTCCGCCGGAGACGTGGCTGGAAGGGTGGTTGAATCCATAGCTCAAGGCAAAACCGTGCTCGTCGACATTTCAGGGCTTTCGGAGGAAACCCAGAGGCAGGTGGTAACCTGGATTGTGAGTAGGGTGGTGGGCTATTATAGGGAAACCTGGCGGAGTGACTATGAAAGCTGGCTTAGACTCCCCTACCTCCTCATAACCCTGGAGGAGGCTCATAAATTCCTGGAGGAGAGGGGAGGCTTATTCTCCGATATCGCTTTAACCCATCGGAAGTATAGGGTGGGCTTAAACGCTGTCACACCTAGGCCCTCCCTCATCAATAGAGATGTCTTCGCAGAACTCTGGACCAAGCTAATCCTAAAAACAACCCTGCGGGAGGACCGAGTATACCTAGCCGAAAACACGCCTTACCTAGAATATTCAGACGTCGAATTGAAAATGCTTGACGTTGGGGAAGGCCTCCTAGTCTCACAGCCTAAAATCCAGTTCGCCGTTCCCGTAAAAATCTTCGATTACCGAGAATACCTCGAAGAACATACAAAGCCTAAAAGCGGGGCTAACATCCTAGCTGAAGCCAGGCAGGCTGAGGTTAAACGTTCAAGATTTGAGGAAGACGTAATCTGAGGAAGGGAAAACTTTATCCCCTTAATTCTCCCATTTCAGAATTGCTGAGGGCCGGTGGCTCAGCCTGGTTAGAGCACACGGCTGATAACCGTGGGGTCGTCGGTTCAAATCCGGCCCGTCCCACCATGCAAATATTTTTAA
>CAZAJK010000026.1:0-11395 GCA_964485425.1 uncultured Candidatus Bathyarchaeia archaeon
CTTAACACCCCAAAGGGACTATGTGCCAGTTAAACCCTAATATTTTTTCCCTAAGCGGCTCGAGGAAGATTTAATTTCACGGGTTTACGCTAGTGGCTATTGGTGGTGGGCTTGGAGTTCCCCCAAGAAGTTTTAACCCGAAGCAAAGCTGGGAAAATCGAGGTTCGAGCACTCGACAGTCGAGGTAAATTTGTGATGTGCAAGTATCTTGACCCTAAAACTTTAAAGCTCGCGGACCAGAAGCGTAAAATCATCCTTATGGATGAGGATGGAAACACCAGAGAATTCTTTATTATACCCCTTAAGGATGGCAGACGCTACCTAATGATTGAGGGTGAAAAGGAGCCGGCGGAAAAGCAGGCTTCCACCATGGTTTGGAATGAAAGGGAAGGTAGGGCTGAGCCCCTGTGGAAGTGAAGCTTCCAATGGATGTGGCAGCTGAACTGGAAAAACTTAAGGCTGAGGTTCAAGCCTGCAGGCGCTGCCCCCTCCATAAGGGGCGTCGAAACGCCGTGCTGGGTGAGGGGCCGCCTAACGCCTCCATCATGCTGGTTGGGGAGGCTCCAGGCTACTGGGAAGATGTTCAGGGCAGACCCTTCGTTGGGGCTGCTGGAAAACTTTTAAATGAGCTCTTAGCCACTGCAGGCTTAAGCCGAAACTCGATTTACATTACGAACGTGGTGAAATGTAGGCCTCCGGGCAACAGGGATCCTAGGCCTGAAGAGGAGGAGGCCTGCAGCCCCTACCTTGAACGGCAGCTTACGCTGATTAAGCCGAAAATCATCTGCACCCTCGGCAACCATGCTACTGAGAGAATCCTATCCATGTTTGGGGTTGAACCTCAACCCATAAGCCGCATCCACGGGAAACCCTTCCAAGCCTCCACCCTAACTGGGAAGGTGACGGTGATCCCCATGTTCCACCCGGCTACAGCCCTACATAGGCCTCCCATGAGGGAAACCCTATTTCAAGACTGGAAAATGCTGGGTAGAATCCTATCCCAAACAGTCTAAAGCTAAAAAATGGGGAAGGATTTTTCAGCCAAGCTCGCCCATCAGCTGGCTGAGCGCCTCCCTAACTTTTTGAAGTTTTTCCTGGAGTTGTTGCCGTTCTGCCTTAACCTTTTCTAGTTCCTCCCTAAGTTTTTCGGCTTCCTCGCCTGGGGCTGTTAGCTCGATTTTCACACCTTCACGGAGGAAGCGTTCATAGGTTTCTCTAACCAGCTGACCTGCCTTAGTTTTGCCTGTCAGATGGTTTCGTATGGTGGCTTCGGAGCGTCCAAGCTCGTCGGCTATGCGGCTTACAGGCATCTTAGCCTTTTCCCGGGCTAGGGCTGCTGCAGCCACCGCTAGGGAGTCAACCCACGTAAGCCTTTCAGTGGGGTCTCGAAGCTCTGCTAAAACTTCAGGGCGGAATAGGGTTCCAACCAGGAGGGCTGACTCAAGCCTGTGGATTTCCTCCTTACCCACGGGGCTTAGGGGAACCTCGCCCAAAGCTTACACCTCCCCTAGTCCGGGAGCCCTGGCTACGGCCAAGGTCTGCTTAGCGTGAACAACGATTCCCTTATCAGTTATTTCGAAGGGATGTCTGCTCATGGAGTGGCTTGTCCCCCTCATTTTCCAGACGATGAGGCTTCGATGAAGCTGCCCCTTAATTTCGTCTAAGTCGAGCCTAATAATGCCGTCGGCGGCATGCTCCACCCCAGGCCCTCCGAATCCCCGCTCAGTCACGCTTACCTGAGAGATGAGGAAGCTTGTGCATCCAAGGCCTGAAAGAACCCGTTTAAGCTGCATCACCACGCCTCTAGCAGCCACAGGCCTAGTAATGTAGAGCGTGGTGACGGAGTCTATCACTGCTCTAACGGCCTTCACCTCTCGGACAGCCGCCCTCAAAACGTCAACCAAAGCTTCAAACTCGTCTGGGGCTCTAACCACATACTTCTCCCTGCGGGCAGCCTCACCTATACCGCCCGTAAAGGCGTCAACTATGGCAAATAGTCCTTCCTCTTCGAACCTTCTGGTTTCCCAGCCAAATTGAGCCATGTTTACTCGAACCTGAACTGGATGCTCCTCTAGGGCTACATAGACTCCTGGTTCGCCTGCTAGGAGTCCATTGTACAGGAACTGTTGGGCTAGGATGGTTTTACCTGTGCCAGGGCCCCCTGAAAGCAGCACAATATTTCGCTTGGGGATTCCCCCATGCAAGATTTCATCTAAACCCTCAATTCCAGTCTTAACTCTTTCAATGGTCACAGCTGAACCCTCAACCCCGTTAAAAGCGTCTCCTCTTCACATAATATATTTCCAAATAAATTAAATTATGTGGTGTTTGGCCGAGCCTTGCCTCCCATAAAAGTTTTAGCCCTAATCTCAGGAGGCCTAGACTCCCCTGTGGCAGCCTACATGGTTGGAAGAAGCGGCGTTAAACTGGAGGCCGCTTACTTTAACTGTCACCCATACCTGCCCGAAAGCGAAATTGAAAGAGTTAAAAAAGTATGTTTGAAGCTGGCTGAAAAAGTAGACTTAGAAAGGCTCCACCTGATTCCCCACGGAGAAAACTTAAGGCTTCTAATTGAAAAAGCCGATAGAAAGTTCACGTGCATCCTGTGTAAAAGGCTCATGTTGAAAATTTCCTCCCAACTAGCCTTAAAACAGGGATTCCAAGCCCTAGTTACGGGCGACAGCCTAGGCCAGGTGGCAAGCCAAACCGTGGCGAATTTAAAAGTTGAAGATGAGGCTTCAAGCATACCCGTGTTGAGGCCTCTCCTAGGCCTTAACAAGGAGGAAATAGCCTCACAAGCTAGGGAAATAGGCACCTACCAGATTTCCACAGCTAATCCGGCTGCCTGTAGGGCTGCCCCCCGCAAACCTGCAACCAAGGCGAAGCTTGAACAGGTGAAAGCCGTGGAGGAAAAGCTTCCCTTAAACGAGATGGTTGCTAAAGCTTTAGCTGAAAGGAGGATTTTCAACCTTGGGAGGCTTTAGGGTTATCCCGGTAATCGACGTTAAGGGAGGGGTTGCCGTCCACGCTAAGGCTGGCAGAAGGGAGAGCTACCAGCCTATCAAGTCGTGGCTTACGGTTAAACCGGACCCCGTGGGTTTGGCTCAAGCCTTAGAAGCAGCCTACGGCTTTAGGGAGCTCTACCTAGCGGACCTAGACGCCATTGAAGGCGTGGCCCCCTTAAACTTGAACCTTCTAAGCGAAACCGCAAGCCTTACAAGTCTTCAACTCATGGTTGACGGGGGCTTTCGAAGCCTTAGGGAGGCTGAAGAAGCCCTCAAAGCCGGGGCTTCCAAGGTAATTTTCGCCACGGAGACGCTTCCAAGCCTAAAAATCCTTGAGCAAGCTGTGAAGGCCTACGGTGAAAGAGTGGTGGCAAGCGTTGACACCTTCGGAGGAAAACTTTTAGCCTCAAGCTCTGAGCTAGCTTCTCTCCCCATGCCTGAACTGCTTAAAAGGCTTGGAGAGGTGGGGGTATCCAGCCTTCTAATCCTCGACCTTGAGAGAGTTGGGGCTAAAAGCGGTGTAAACCTCCCCCTTATTCAGCTAGCTCTCAAACTCTTTGACGGCGAAATCCTGGTTGGAGGCGGGGTTAGAAGCTTGGAAGATTTGGAGGAGCTAGCTGAGCTGGGGGTTTCAGGAGCCCTTGTAGCCACAGCCATTCACGAGAGGAGGATAAGGCCTGAAGAGCTTTTCGATAAGGGCTATACGGGTTGGAGGCGTTAAGCTTCCAGGCTTTTTAAGATGCCTATAACTCCGTCGCGGATGAAGCTTATGGCTATAGCGCCTATGATGAGCCCCATAATCCTGGATATCACTATGGCTCCCTGATAGCCCAGGAGGCCTCTAAGCCTGGCTCCAAGGCTTAAAACCACCCATGCAATAGCCACATTTAAAACTATGATGGTGAAGGTGGTTAGAGGGCCGAAGGGAGGATTCACCGTGAGCATCACCACGCTTATGCTTCCCGGCCCAGCTAGCAGGGGAGTCGCCAAGGGGAAAACTGCTATCTCCTCAGGGCTTTTAGCCTTCTCATAACGTTTCTCCCCGCGGCCTAACACGTATTCCACAGCGAAAACGAGCAGGATAATGCCGCTCACAATCTTAAAGTCATTGATGGTTATCTGGAGAAGCCTTAAAATATGCATACCCCCATAGGCGAAAACTACTAGGATGGCGAAAGCCACAAGCGAAGAACGTGAAGCAACCCTCTTCCTTTCAGCTTCAGAAAGCTCTGCCGTAAGGGAGAAGAAGATGGGCAGGTTACCTATAGGGTCGAAGATGGCGAAAAGCATGACGAAGGCTTGAAGGAAGATTAGCCATTCGCCTGCCAGGAGGGCGTCGTAAACCATGGCTAACCCCAGCGAAAAGGTAAACTACTAAGATGAAGCCAACCATAATAATTTATCCCCTCCCACCATTAAGGTATGATGGCCTAGGGCGGGAGGAAGTCTTGAAAGAAGCCGACAAATATCAGAAAATCGTTGAACTAGCTAAGCGTAGAGGCTTCTTCTGGCCCTCCCATGAAATCTACGGTAGCGAAGCAGGCTTCCTAGACTACGGCCCCCTAGGAGCCATCCTAAAAAGAAAGCTAGAGCAGAAATGGATAGACTGGTTTGTCCGCCGGGAAGACGTGGTCCTCATAGACGCTGCCATTATAGCCCCTGAAATAGTGTTTAAGGCTTCAGGTCACACCTCCCATTTCACCGACCCAATAACCACCTGCAAACGTTGCGGTAGAAAATGGAGGGCTGACCACCTCCTCGAGGAGCAAGCTGGAGTCTCTGGGGAAGGCTTAAGCCTTGAAGAGCTTGGAGCCCTCATAGCCAAACATGAAGTTAAATGTCCTGAGTGTGGGGGGGAGCTTGAGCAGCCTCAAGCCTTCAATGAGCTTTTCAAAACCACGATTGGACCTTACAGTGAACATGTAGGCTATCTTAGGCCTGAAACAGCTCAAGGCATGTTCGTAAACTTCAGAAGAATCTACGATTTGGCTAGGGGTAAGCTTCCCTTCGGTGTAGCCCAGGTAGGCCGATGCTTCCGAAACGAGATTTCACCGAGGCAAGGCCCAGTTAGGCTTAGAGAATTCACCATCATGGAGTTCGAATTTTTCTTTAACCCTAAAAATCCTGAATGCCCTAAGCTGGGCCAAGTTCTAGGTGAAAAACTCAGGCTTCTCCCGGAGGAGTTGATTAGGAAGGGTGTGGAGGAGCCCGTTGAGCTATCGGTGGCTGAAGCCTTAGATCGAGGCTACATTAAGGCTGAGTGGAGTGCCTACTTCATGGTTAAAGCCAAGCAGTTCCTAAACCAGCTTGGAGTTCCAGATGAAAACCAATATTTCAAGGAGAAGCTTCCAGGAGAAAGAGCCCACTACTCAGCGCAAACCTACGACCAAGTAGTGAAGCTATCCCGTTGGGGCTATGTAGAAGTTTCAGGCCACGCCTGGAGAACAGACTACGACCTACGTATGCACATGGCTTACAGCGGCCAAGACCTTCGAGTCTACATACCCTACCCAGAGCCTAGGAAGGTTAGGAGAAGGAAGCTTAAAATTGACAAAGCAGCCCTAGGCGCAACCTTCAAAGACAAAACCCTACTCATCGCGAGGCTCCTAGAATTAACGCCGGCTGAAGAGGTGGCTGAAGCCTTAAGCAGAGAAGGCGTTTACAGGCTTAGAGGGGACGGTGAAACCTTTGAGATAACAAGCCGGCATGTGTCGGTTGTTGAGGAGGAGGTTGAGGAGAAGGGTGAACGCATTCTTCCAAGCGTGGTGGAGCCCTCCTTCGGCCTTGACAGGCTGCTCTACGTAGTCCTTGAATACGCTTATAGTGAGCGTGGAGACAGGGTGGTGCTTAAGCTTCCGAAGGACCTAGCCCCCATCGAGGTAGCCGTCTTCCCACTAATGAGTAAGGACGGCCTCCCGGAGAAGGCTAGGGAAATCTACCAAGCCCTCCTGAATGAGGGCTTCACCGTCGAATACGATGAGTCTGGAAGCATTGGCAGACGCTACGCTAGGATGGATGAGGTTGGAACACCTTACGCCGTAACCATAGACTATCAAACGCTCCAAGACGATACGGTAACCCTGAGAGATAGGGATACCTGGAAGCAGATTAGGGTGCCCGTTAAAGATCTACCCGGGATTCTTCAAAGCCTCCTCCACGGGGAAATAAGCTTCGAAGAGGCTGGGAAACCCCTTTAAGCCTACTCCCCTAAAACCTCCACCACAACTCTCCGATACCTAGGCCCATCAGCCTCCACAAGCATTATGTTTTGCCAGGTTCCCCGGATGAGCGTGCCATCTCGAACGGGGAAAATCCTTGAGGAAGCTATGAAGGCTGAGGCTAGATGGGCGTGGGCATTATCGTCTATGCGGTCATGGCGGTAGCCCGCCCCCTCCGGGAACAAGTCTCTAACCTTTGCAAGCAGGTCGTGAAGCAGACCTGACTCATGCTCATTCGCTATGATGGCTGCAGTGGCATGGGGGGCGTAAACAAGACATAAACCATTACGGATCTGGGAGGCGGAAACAGCTGCTTCCACCTGCCTCGTAATGTCTACTAGGTCGAAGCGGCTCCTAGTTTGGACGGAAAGCTCGGAGAAGTAAACCTTCAAAGGCTTTCACCCCTGTTTTCAGGGTTTTCGCTACTCTTTTAAACCTCTACTAGTCCTATAAGTTTTAGCCGGTGGAGTTTTGAGGGGCTGGCCTTGACCTTCCCAAGGGAGACTGCGGAGCAGGCTAGGAGAAGAATTCTGGAGATGTGTCAAGACCATATTAGGAGGGCTTTAGACGCCCTCCGAGAAGCCTGCGTTATGATCAGCGCCTACCAAAATGAGGATGAAAACCAGGTTCTCCAACACCACGCCAACATCGTGGGATACGTGGAGAAAGCTTGGGAGGTTAAAAAGGCTATTATGAGGGAGGTAGCTGACGTAGGGGAGCTCCTAGTCAGCAGGGAGGACATTATAAGCCTCGCCGCAGGCCTAAGCAGGATTGCAGACTACTGCGGGGGAGTATCCTATAGGCTAGCTGAGATGGCCAAAAGGAGTTGGAAAATTCCGAAAGAAATCATGAAGGAGGTTGGAAACCTAGCTGAGGCCTCCCTAAACTCGCTGATAAGGCTTAGAGAGGTAATCCTAGCCTTAAGCTATGGGGCCTCAAAGGTGATGGAGCTAGCATTGGAAGTTGAATCTTCAGAGAAGACGGCTGACAACATTTACCGTAAAGTCGACTTGAAAATAATTTCAAGCGGGATGGAGCTTCCAGCCTTACTCCTCCTAAGAGAGGTGGCGGCCTTCCTAGAAAATATCGCAGACCTTTCGGAGGAGGTAGCCGACATAGCTCGAAGGCTGGCCACAACCACCTGACGTTTTCCCCTAAGAGGGAAACCCTGTGAATTCAAACGGCAAATTTAGGGCTTACCTGGTTGAAGACAGGCTTCTAGTGTCAAACCTAGAGGAGGCCAGAGGCCTCTATAAGCTTGGATACTATGGGAAGCCTCTAGGAATCCCTAAACCTAAAGACTTCAACTTTGAAGCCCCCCTAATTCTCGACCTCCTAGAAGGCCTATACCTGGCTGAAAAGGGGATTTTAGAGGTTTACAGTCAAGATGTAAAGCTTACCCCCAGCAAGCTTAGAAGAATAGCTTTGAAAGCCTACAAGGACTTTAAGCTCAAATACATGGTTTACCAAGACCTTCGAGAGCGAGGCCTAATAGTTCAGCCTGGAATAAAATTTGGCTGCGACTTCGCCGTCTACCAGCATGGGCCAGGCATAGATCATGCTCCCTACCTAGTTCAGGTTAAAGGTGGGAGGGAAACCTTAGACGCCACAGACCTTGTTCGCTCCGGAAGGCTTGCCACCACCGTGCGTAAGCGTTTCATCATAGCTCTGCCAGAGCCTAAAGAGAGGAAAGTCCGCTATTTAATGTTTAAATGGTGGAAGCCCTGAAGGCTTTAAACCCCTTCAACATCAACTTTAAATTGTGAAATACCCCTTGAAAAGCAAATATTTTCTCGATTATAGCTTAACCCTGATTACAGCCGCCATCTTCATACCGATTTATTGGGTGGGATGTTTCAGCCGCGGCTTCATCCTAATAACGTCTAACCTCCTCTTTCCAGCCATAGCGGCTGTTGCTGTGCTCGTAAGCTTCGCCGCCGTGAAAAGATATGGTTGGAGGGAGGGCCTATCAAAGGCTGTTGCATGCCTATTCACAGCTTCCCTATGTTGGCTTTCAGGCGAATCCGCCTGGGCCTTTTACGTGCTAGCCTTAGGAGTTGAATCCCCCTACCCCTCATATGCTGACATCTTCTTCCTGGCGGGTTATGTTGCAGTGTTTCTTGCCTTCTTTTATATTCTAAGGTTTTTCGGGGGAGCCCTGCCTAGGGGCAAAGTTTACCTTATCATTCTTATGGACTGTCTTTTCGCGCTACTAGTCTCAGCCTTAATAATCAGGCCAGTAATGGCTTCTGAGATGGATTTTTTAGAAAAAGCGTTGAACATTGTTTATCCGCTTCTCGACATAGCCCTTTTTACGGCAGGCCTATCCTGCCTTTTCATCTTCCTAGCTGGCAGAATAGGTTTAGCCTGGTTTTTCCTGGCTCTAAGCCTCCTGATGGATGTGGCTGCCGACATGCTTTTCAGCTATGTTGACGCGCTTGGCCTATACTATGAAGGCCACCCAGTCGAGCTCTTTTACCTCTGGGCTTACCTCCTCTTCATTCTCGGCCTCAGAATCCACTTGAAAGAGCTTTAGGCTTTAACAAGGTGGACTGAGCAGGAGATGCATGGGTCATAGGAGCGTATTAAGGCTTCCACCAGGCTGGCCACGCGTTCCCCACCCTCTCCGGCATGCTGCTTTACCAGCGCCAACATGTCTGCTTCAACATTGTTTAAACTTAGAGCGGTGGGAGTAACTATGTCGACCTCCCTAAGCAGGCCGTCTCCACCTAGCTCATAGCAGTGAATGAGGGTTCCTCTAGGTGCCTCAACGCTTCCAACACCTCTCCCAGCTTTAACCTTAACCTCGGGCGGATTTTCATCCCTCAGCCCCGAGCTAACCTCTTCCAGAAGGCGACGCACCTCGCTTACACAGTGAACCATCTCGATGAGCTGGGCGGTATTATTGTGGAAGGAGTTGTGGTTTGGAGGCTTAAAGCCCAGCTTATCCGCGGCTTCACGGGCTTCGTCAGCCAGCTGGCTGAAATTCAGGTTTACTCTCGCCAAGGCTCCAACCATGAAAGGCCTGCCATTTCTAAAGTAGAATTTAGCCGTCGAGTAGTCGCGGATTTCTTCCTCCAAATACTGCTTGTAGGCTTGAACCTCAGCCCTCAAGCCTTCAGTGGAGGCTAGGTAGCCATCGTATAAGGCGTATTCACTTGGGTTTTGAAGAGCCAAATACTCTGTTTCCCTTGAGAATTCTGGAAGCACAGCCTCAGCGTAAAAGTCAACCAGAACATCGAGCAGCTTCTCCATGGCTTTAGCCCGCCTAAGCATTTCGTTGAGCTGAGACTTGGTGGGTAGCCTGCGGAAGCCTCCTATTGTGGATGCCATGGGGTGGATGGCTCTCCCCCCAACAGCCTCAATAATGTAGTTTGCATGCTCCCTGAATTTGACGGCAGCCTTCACCCCATCCGCATGCTCATTTAGGAGGGCGAAGGCGCTTTCAGCCCCTAAAAAGTCTGGAAGCGAGAGGAAGAAGACATGGATGCAATGGCTCTGCAGGATTTCACCGTAATTCATGAGCTTCCTAAGCTTAACGGTCTGCTCCGAGGGGGTTACCTCAAAAGCGTTTTCCACAGCCTTAATTGAAGCTAAATTATGGGAGACAGGGCAGAAACCGCAAATCCTAGAGGCGAAAAGGTAAACTTCATCGTAATGGCGTCCTTTAAGCCATGCCTCAAAAAGCCTTGCTCCCTCGACAGGTGCAAACTTAACCCCTCTTACCTCCCCCCTTTCAAGGTCGACGGCATAAACGGCGTGGCCCTCCACCCTAGTTAGAAGCTCAACCTGACGGCTTCCCATTAAACCCTCCCCTCCGCCACCTCTTTAAAGCCCTCCTTAAGGGCGGCGTAACGCCGGAAAAGGCGGACCAAATCCTCCCGCCTTAAAAGCTTCCTAAGTATTTCCACCTCGGAGGCGACGTTTGGATCAGTGCATGGGCCCCTACAGCCATCACAGATATAGCCTGCAGCCGGGCATGGTGCTCCACAACCCCCTCGGGTTACAGGTCCAAGGCAGGGAACCTTTCGAATTAGAATGCACTCGGTTTCCCTGAGTTTGCACTCAACGCATACGGCGTGGAGAATGGGCTCGGGCTTCCGGCCTACTATTAAAGCCTTAAGTGTCTGGATGGCTTCCTCCCCGCTAGCTGGGCATCCTGGAAGCTGGAAATCTACCTTCACATAGGCGTCCAGGGGCTGAACCTTCGCTATATCTTTTTCAACCCCGGGGTAAACGTAGCTTACAGCCTCCTTAAACGGTAAAAAGTTTCTAATTGATTGGATGCTTCCGGTGCAGGCGCAGGCTCCAAGAGCTATCAGCACCTCAGACTTCTCCCTAATCTCTTTAAGTAGGCTTACCTCATGGCTGTCGCCTGGATAGCCTTCCACAAAGCTGACGTCGTATGGCCCTTCAAGCTTCAAGCTTTTAACCAGCCGGAAGTCGGCTACCTCAATGTGGCTTAAAACCTCAACGAATTCGGGATGGTTTATCATGGATAGGAGGCAGCCATTGCAGCCGGTTAAATCGAAGAAGGCAACTTTAAGCCTAGCCAGCCTACATCACCCCTGCCTCATGAAGCTCCCTAGCCTCCTTCAAGGTGAAGACGGGGCCGTGGAGGCAGACGAATTTAGGCCCGATGTTGCAGTGGCGGCATTTCCCCACACCACATTTCATTCGCCTCTCGAAGGATAGGTAGATGTCCTCCTCTTTGAAGCCCATTTCCACCAGCTTCCGGCAGACAAATTTATACATGATGGGGGGCCCACACACCATGGCAACCGTGTTCTCCACTGGGATGTCAGGGTCCTCTAAGAGCTTAGTTACCACGCCTATGGGCCCCTTCCAGGTTTCATCGCCAGCCTCACAGATGACGCGGAGATTCAGCTCCCTAGCCCATACTTCCCTATCCTCCCTGAAGAGGAGGAGGCTTGGATTTCTATCCCCATAGAGCACGTAGATTTCTCCAAACTCCTCCTTGTAGTGGAGAAGCTTGTTTACCACGGAGCGTAGGGGTGCCAGTCCAATGCCTCCAGCGATAGCCAGCACATTTCTGCCTTTAACCTCGTCGAAGGGGAAGCCTCTCCCATAAGGCCCCCGAATCCAGAGGAGGTCTCCAACCCTCAACCTATGAATGGCGTTGGTGACGTTTCCAACCCTTCGAATGCAAAG
>CAZAJK010000026.1:11405-12133 GCA_964485425.1 uncultured Candidatus Bathyarchaeia archaeon
GGTGAAGAGGAGAGGGAGATTGGAGCCTCACCAATATAGGGTAGGGAAACCTGGACAAACTGGCCTGGCTCGAAGGTGAAGCTCTCCTGAACCTTCGGGTCTTGAAATCTTAGCGTGAAAGTTTTCGTGTTAAAGTTTTCCTCTTTAATATCTAAGATTACGGCGGGCTGAGGGACGTAAAGGTCTCTCAACCCATCTCCCCCCAAAGCCTAGCTATCTCCTCCCTCAAATCTATGCCAGCTGGACAGTAGTTGATACACCGTCCGCAGCCTACGCATCCAGGCTTCCCAACTTCCTCCACGAAAATTTTAAACTTGTCGTAAATCCAGTTTCTTACCCGCTGAGCGATTCTAGGCCTGAAGTTTAGCCCCCCAGCCACCAAAGCGAAACCTGGAAGGGTGCAGGCATCCCAGGTTCGAACACGCCTCCCACTCTTCAGGTTAGCGTCAACCTCATCCACCACGTTAAAGCAGGCGCAAACAGGGCAAACCATGGTGCAGTTCCCGCAGCCCAAACATTTCTCCCCAAGTTTTTCCCAGATTTCCTTCTCTTCGAAAAGCTGGTCAAGCCTCTGAGGTAACCCTTCAACCTTCACCTCAACCATGTTCCTATAGCGGCTGTAGGACTCGGCTTCAACCCTCTGAGCCTCCTCTGCTGAAACCTCCTCAAAATAGGGGTATTCTACCAGTTTTTCACCTACATCGGTGGCGGCATAAGCGTAATAATAC
>CAZAJK010000027.1:0-11870 GCA_964485425.1 uncultured Candidatus Bathyarchaeia archaeon
CTTAATGCTTATGAAGTTGGCTTCACTCTCCGTGGCCACAGCCTTAGCTAGAAGCGTCTTCCCGCAGCCTGGCGGCCCGTAGAGGAGGATGCCTTTCGGAGGCCTAATCCCTATACGTTCAAAGGCTTGAGGATATTTTAGAGGCCACTCAACAGCTTCTCTAAGCTCCTTCTTAACCCGCTCCAAGCCTCCAATATCATCCCAACGCACGTTTGGAATTTCAACAAAAACCTCCCTCATGGCTGTTGGAGTTATCTCCCTGTAAGCTGCCAGGAAGTCATCCATCCTGATCTCCATGGATTCGAGGATTTGGGGTGGAATTCGCTCCTGCTCAAGGTCTATGCTAGGCAGATACCTCCTCAAAGCCTTCATGGCTGCCTCACGGCATAGGGCTGCAATGTCGGCTCCAGTGTAGCCATGGGTCATTTCAGCCAGCTTCTTTAGGTCTACATCCTTGGCTAGGGGCATCCCCCTAGTGTGGATCAGCAGGATTTCGTAGCGTCCATCCTTGTCTGGAACTCCGATTTCAATTTCCCTGTCGAATCTTCCAGGTCTTCGGAGGGCTGGGTCAAGCATGTTTGGGACGTTGGTAGCCCCGATAACTATCACGTTACCTCTGGTTTGAAGGCCGTCCATGAGGGCTAGGAGCTGAGCTACAACCCGCTTCTCAACCTCTCCAACCACTTCCTCCCTCTTAGGCGCGATAGCGTCTATTTCGTCGATGAAGATGATGCTGGGAGCGTTCTCCTGAGCCTTCTGGAAAATCTCTCTTAACCTAGCCTCCGACTCACCGTAGAATTTGCTCATAATTTCAGGCCCATTAATGTTGATGAAGTATGCATTAGCCTCGTTGGCTACGGCCTTGGCTAGGAGCGTCTTCCCGCAGCCTGGGGGGCCGTGGAGCAACACGCCTTTCGGGGGGTCGATGCCTAGCCTTTGGAAGAGCTCAGGATGCCTAAGTGGAAGCTCTACCATTTCCCTTATACGTTGAACCTCCTCGTGGAGTCCTCCAATATCCTCATAGGTTATCCTCGGGATTCCCTTCTTTTCTGGGGCTGGCTCGCTTAAAACCTGGAAGATGGTGCTGGAGGTTACGCGGACAATGCCTGTGGGCCTAGTTTTGGCCACCGTGAAGGGCATGGCGTTTCCAAAAACGGATAGGAGCACTATATCTCCTTCTACCAGGGGCATTTCAAGTAAGCGTGATTTAACGAAGTTTGTGAAGTCTGGGTCAAACTCTATTCTAACATCTACAGGGGCGAGGGTTACGCTGGAGGCATTATGCACTATGGCCTTCCTAACGGTCACATACTCGTTTAGGGAGACTTGGGCGTTTCTTCTGGTTAAGCCGTCGATGCGGATGATGTCCATCCCCTGGTCTTCGGGGTAGGCAGGCCAGGCGATGGCTGCCGTAACCTTTTTACCCCGAATTTCCAGGATATCCCCCGCCATGACGTCGAGGATTTCCATAGCCCTCTGATCTATCCTAGCCTTCCCTCTGCCTACATCCCTCTGCTTAGCCTCAGCTACCCTTAACTGGATTTCAGCTACCAAAGCCCGCTCGCCACCTGCATATTTGGATAAGCTTCCCGTAAGACTTAAGCTTTAATTTGGGATTAGAGGAGGAAAAGGCCTCTAAAACCTTCTTACCATGAGAACTTCCACTTCGCCTACGCCTTCAGCCCCCCTAACGGCTTTCTCCACCTTCTCCATGATGCCTTCCTCCATTTCCGGGAGGACCACGTGGACTACGAGGGCTTTAAGGCCGAAGGCTATAGGCTCCTCATCAACCCTGTGGATTCTGGTTTGGGGTGGGAGGCTTCTAGCAATGGCCTCCTTAACATCCTCAAGGTTTAGGTCTGCCTCGGCTGGGAGAACTCTCAGGGAAGCTACAACCTCAGCCACCGCTTATACCTCCTAGGGGCCGGTAAACCCGCATTTAGCGCACTTGTAGGGTCTTCCAAACTTCCGGCATTTCTCACAGCGTATGATGGTCATTTGACCGCAGTTTGGGCAGGGGAATCGAACGTAGTGCTCAAGTGGGATAATGGTTCGACCGCAAGAGGTGCATATGGGAACCTTAACTTCGCTGATTTCTGAAGCTGCCTCCAAGCTGGCTCCTCCGCTAACCCTAAATGAGAGGGGAAGGCTAAAACTCCTATATATGGGTTGCTGGAGGTCTAAGACATGCTCATGGATTTCAAGTATACGCAGAACATTGTGGTTAGGGGGGACCTAGAGGTTTCAAAGGGTAAGCTTTGCGGCCAAGTGGCGCATGCAGCTGTTTCGGCGGCTGAGGAGGCTAGGAGGCGTAGGCCTGAATGGTGGAGGAAATGGCTTGAGGAAGGCCAACGTAAAGTGGTGTTGAAGGTTGGAAGCTTGAGGGAGCTTTTGGAGTTGAAGGAGAAGGCTGAAAGGCTCGGCCTCCCCGTGGCTCTCATTGAAGATAGGGGGCTGACGGAGGTTCCTCCTGGAACCATCACCTGTCTGGGGATTGGGCCAGCGCCAATCGACCTGGTCGACAAGGTTACGGGAAACTTGAAACTGCTTTAACGTCTTTCCTCGGGCGGTATGTAGCGTCCTCTAGCCTTAATCTCCTGAAGCTTTGCCTCAACCGCTTTAAGCCTTGTTTTGCCTAGGATTTTCCCGTAGCCTTGGAGAACAGCCTCGAAGAAGTGTTTAGCAAGCCTGGTATGGTAGCTTTCTAGGGCCTGCCTTAAAAGGTGGAGGTCCATGCCTCTATCCTCATCCTCCTCGGAGCGGAAGCTTAAGCCGAAATCTATAAGCACCATTCCGCCTTTAGGCGTAATAATCACGTTTGAAGTGGTGAGGTCTCCGTGGATGATTCCATGGCTGTGGAGGCGGCCTATAAGGATTCCCAGCTGAACGCCTAGCCTCTTAAGTTTTAATTTGCCCGGCTTCTGGTCCAACAGTTCTTTAAGTCTTACGCCTTCTACGTATTGGAGGACTAGTTTGCTTTCAGACCTGTCGAGGAAGTATATTAGGGGGGTTGGAACCCCAGCCTCCTTAGCCTCATGGAGCAGTTCAGCCTCATGGATGGTTCTATACTCCCTTATCTTCTGGTCGAGTTGAGGTATTCGGTAAGCCTTTCTAACCCTAAGCTTAACGACGGCTTTTTCCCCTAGGAAGCTGTCCAAGTAAAGATTTGCTTCTGCACCTTTCCTCAGAAGCTTCATTCCACCCAAAGTTTAACTTCTAAGCTGGCTATTAGGCTTAGTGGCGGAAGTTGGCTGAGGAAGTTTGCCTAGGAATCGAGAGCACAGCCCACACCTTCGGCGTAAGCCTAGTTACCAGTGAGGGCGAAATCCTGGCTGACGAGCGCAGCGTATATAGGCCTCCGCCGGGGCGTGGAATCCACCCCCGCGAAAGCGCTCAACACCATTCGCAGCATGCTGCCACCGTGGTGAGGGAGGCGCTTCGAAAGTCTGGTAGAAGGCTTCAAGACGTTTGCGCTGTCGCCTTTTCGCAGGGACCTGGGTTGGGCCCCTGCCTGCGCACGGGGGCCACGGTGGCTAGGGCTTTGGCCCTATACCTGGGGGTTCCCCTGGTTCCGGTTCACCATGCTATAGGCCATATTGAGTTGGCAGCCCTGAAAACAGGTGCCAAAGACCCCTTGGTGGTGCTGGTTTCAGGAGGCCACACCTCTATTGTGGCTTTCTCGGCTGGTAGGTGGAGGGTTTTCGGGGAAACCGAAGATATTACGCTTGGTAACCTGCTTGACGGGTTTGCTAGGGAGGCTGGGCTTCCCTCTCCAGGCGGACCTGTGGTGGAGCAGCTTGCAAGGGATGGCAGAGAATTTGTTGAGCTGCCTTTAACCGTGAAGGGTAATGATGTCTCCTACTCCGGGCTTCTAACCTACGCCGTTAGGAAGCTTAAGGAAGGAGTTAGGCTTGAAGACTTATGTTTCTCCCTTCAGGAGGTAGCCTTTTCAGCTTTAGCTGAAGCCTCGGAACGCGCCTTAGCCTTCCTAGAGAAACCTGAACTTTTGCTGGCGGGGGGTGTGGCGGCTAACCGAAGGCTTCAGGAAATGCTTTCCATAGTGGCTGAGGAGCATGGAGCGCGTTTCCTAGTGGTTCCACCGCAGTATAGTGGAGACTGCGGGGCTCAAATAGCCTGGACTGGCATGTTAGCCTACAAGTCCGGCGTGAGAATACCTGTGGAGCGAAGCCAGGTTAAGCCTAGGTGGAGGCTGGACAGCGTCCCCATACCCTGGCGTAAATAGGCGGCTGCAAAACCTAAATTAGAGTTGCTGTCATTCATATACGCGTTTAACCAGCTGGGAGGTTGAGGTTTGCCGGAGCCCCTGCCGAGGCAGCCTGAAATCAACATTGGAACAGCCGGCCACGTAGACCATGGTAAAACCACGCTCATTCAGGGTTTAACCGGTGTTTGGGCTGCCCGCCACTCGGAGGAGCTTCGGCGCGGCATCACCATTAGGCTTGGCTACGCTGACTGCGGCTTTTATCGCTGTCCAAACCATCCTCCCCCAGAATGTTACACTACTAAGTCTCGCTGCCCCCTCTGCGGGGCTGAAACAGAGTTTCTGAGAGCGGTTAGCTTCGTGGACTGTCCAGGCCATGAAATACTAATGACCACCATGCTTTCAGGCGCCTCGGTAATGGATGGAGCCATCCTGGTAATTGCAGCTAATGAGCCTGTTCCGAAGCCTCAGACTAGGGAGCATGTTAAGGCCTTGGAAATTATTGGTGTTAAAAACGTGGTGGTGGTGCAGAATAAGGTTGACTTGGTGAGCAAAGAGCAGGCGAAGGAAAACTATGAGGCTATTAGACGCTTCCTCTCCGAGGAAACCATGTATGGTGACGCTCCAGTCATCCCGGTTTCAGCCCAGCATGCGGTAAACCTCGACCTCCTCATAGAGGCGGTGGAACGCTATATTCCGACTCCCAGGCGGGATCCAACTAAGCCCCCTCTGATGCATGTGGTTCGCTCCTTCGACATTAATAAGCCTGGAACCGTGGTTGAGGATCTTAAAGGCGGGGTGTTGGGCGGAACTATTGTGGAAGGGAAAATCAGGGTTGGGGATGAGATTGAGATTAGGCCGGGGGTTAAGCTTAAAGAGGGGGAGGGCTATGAGCCCCTCTACACCGAAGTGGTAAGCCTGATGGCTGGAGGGAGGAGCGTGGAGGAGGCAGGCTGCGGCGGGCTTGTCGGCGTTGGAACCATGCTTGACCCAGCCTTCACGAAAGCCGACGGCCTTATAGGTAACGTGGTAGGTAAGCCTGGCAGCCTGCCCGAACCTTTAAGCCAGATAGGCGTAGAAGTGGAGCTCTTCAAATATGCTATTGGGACTCCTGAACTGGTGGAGGTTGAGCCTTTAAAGACTGGTGAGCTTCTCGTAATTAACTCCGGAACCACTGTTACCGTTGGAGCTATAACTTCCAGCAGAGACAGCTACATTGAGGTTAAACTTAGAAAGCCAATATGTGCGAGGGAGGGTTCGAGGGTTGCTATAAGTCGAAGGATAGCTGGCAGGTGGAGGCTTATAGGTTACGGGGTTCTAAAGTAGGGGAAACCTTTTAAAGCCGACTTAGATTTTTCCATAGGTTGACCTCTGTTTGAAGACGTTGCGGATGGTGCCTAAGCTTGTGGCATTCAGACCTCCATAAGCGTAAGCCCACTGGAGGGAAGCGGAAACCCTACCGGGGGAGAAGGAAGTTTGAGAAGGGAGGCTTCCCGGTGGAAACTGTTCCAGGCCCAGAGCTTCGCGTGGTAGATAGGGTTCGCGGAGGCAACCTTAAGGTTAGACTTAAGCAGGCTGAAACCGTTCAGGTGGCAGACCCCAAAACAGGTAAAACTGTAAGGGCGAGTTTAATCCGTGTTGTGAAGAACCCCTCCAACATAGAGTATAGCCGGAGGGGGGTAATAACTAAGGGGGCAATTATCGAAACTACAGCAGGCCTTGCTAAGGTGACCTCTAGGCCTAGCCAAAACGGCGTTCTAAACGCGGTTTTGCTGGAGAAGGTTGAAGGGTAGGCGTAGCTGCCTTGAGGAAGCTTCCAGGCAAAATTATCGTCTGGCCCCCCTACTTTGACGCTTCCAAGTCTAGGAGGGAGGGTAGAAAGCTTCCGCGGCGCCTCTGCGTTCCCACACCGCATCTAAGTGAAATTGTCAGGGCTGCGGAGCTTTTAGGCTTAAATCCTCAGTTTAAGCCTGAGGCGCGCTATCCTCGAAGCTGGTGGGTGGAATCAGGCTATGTGGTTGTGGATAAGCTTAAAAGTAAGCAGGAGACCCTGAGAAGGATTGCTGAAAAATTAGCTGAGCTTAGAGGGGAGCATAGGGCGGGAAACCTTTAAATTAGAGCGTTGAGAAAAGGCTTTGTTCTAGAAATTTTTGGGTCAAGGGAGCTGGGGTTTGAGAAGGCTAGGCAGAGTCCTCCACGTCTCCTCTATGACTGGCAACATCATCGTCAAGGCGCAAACTCTTCCAAGAGTTGGAGAGAAGGTTTATGACGGCGAACTTAGGTTTATCGGCTCAGTTTTCGACGTTTTCGGCCCTGTTTCTTCCCCCTACGTGGCTGTTAAACCCCGGTTCCCGTTAACCAAGCTTCCTAAAACGCTTTTTCTCCCCGAGCCTAGCAGGAAAGGTAAGAGGAGGTAAGCTTACCCTATGACTGGGTTAAGGCAGGAGAGGGAGAGTAGGGTTAAGATTGTATGCCCTGAGTGCGGCGCCACAAGGCTCATGAATGATGCTGACCAGGGTGAACTAGTGTGCATGAACTGCGGCTACGTGCTCGACGACAAGATTGCTGACCTTGGGCCTGAGTGGCGCGCCTTCGATGATGAGCAGAAGGTTAAGCGGACGAGGGTTGGCGCCCCCCTAACTTACACCATACATGATAAAGGCCTTTCAACCCTCATCGACTGGCATGATAAAAGTTTCATGTCAAAGGAGTTAACCGTAACCCAGACCAGCCAGGTTTTCACCCTTAGGAAATGGCAGCGGAGGGTGAGGGTTGCCGACGCCACTGAACGTAACCTGGCTTCAGCTCTCTCCGAGATGAGTAAGATTTCTTCCGCGTTAAACCTTCCGAAGAACATCTTGGAGACAGCTGCGGTCCTCTACCGGAAGGCGGTTAAGAAGAAGCTTATCAGGGGCCGGAGCATCCAAGGTGTGGCAGCTGCAGCCATCTACATGTCTTGTAGGAAGTGTAACGTGCCGAGGACGCTGGATGAAATTGCTCAGGCCACTTCGGTTAGCAAGAAGGAGATAGGGCGGTGCTATCGGTTCCTAGCAAAAGAATTGGATGAATTTGTGCCTCCCATCTTTCCAACCCACTACATTTCGAAGATTTCTAATCATTTACTAATGAAGGGTAAGGCTGAGATGGTGGCGGCTAGCATCTTGGAGGTGGCTAGCCGCCTTAGGCTTACGAGTGGTAGGGGGCCGACGGGAATAGCTGCCGCAGCCACCTACATTGCCTCGGTTTTAGCTGGTGAGAAGAAGACTCAGAGGGAGGTTGCTATGGCTGCCAACGTAACCGAGGTTACCATTAGAAACCGGTATCGGGAGCTCATGGATAAAATCGAGATTATCGTTAAGCTTTAAAAGCTTGGGCCAGCGTTTTCAAGGCTTCAAAGGGCTTCCCCCGGCCTAAATCCTCCCTTTTTCTCCCTAATTTCCTGTCTAATCGGGTTTTTCCATGGTAACGTATTTTAATGGTTTATTTAACCAATCCTAAAATTTCCTCCAGCTTAACAGACTTTAGAGGCCTAGGCTCTGGAGGTTGGGTCGTTGTCCATTCTCAGGGAGCTTGCTGAATGGATAGGCTTAGAGCTGTATTGTAGGGATGCCTATCGGAAGCTTGCCTCCCAAACGGATAACCGTTATGCGCAGGGAGTATTCCAGTGGCTTTCCCAAGCATGCGGAAACCATGCCCACTATCTTAAGAAGACCCTAGAGCTTTTAGGCTGGCAGCTTCCCGAGGAGCTCTTCAAGCCTAAAAGGCCTCCTAGGCTTCAAACCCGCCAATACTCATGCGACGTGGAGGAGGTTTACTGGACAGCTAAGGAACATTTAGCCATAGAGCAGGAAATGAAGGAGGCCTACCAGAAAATTTCCATGAAGATAGGGGATGAGAAGGCTAGGGAAATACTTGAACAGATAGTTAGAGAAGAGGAGGACCATTATCGGGAGCTTTCCCTCCTAGTTCAAGTTTTCGAGCAAACCTTCGGCGAATTGGGGGTTGAGGAAGGCTTAGAACAGGTGCAAAGCTAGGCCTCTCAACGTGGTTTTAAAGCTTCAAGGTGGAGCATGGGATTCTCTATTAGGGCTGGGATTTCGGCTAGGAGGTCTGTGGCCGTTAGATGGGGGCCTTTACGTTTATAGGCTAGGTCTCCAGCTGCACCGTTAAGGAAGGCTCCTGCCACCGCAGCTTCGAAGGGTTTTATTCCCATGGCTAGGAAGCCTCCAACTATGCCGGCTAAGACGTCTCCCGTGCCGCCTGCAGTCATGGCGGGGTTACCCGTCCTATTAAACCTGACTTTTTCCCCATCCGAAATGATGTCTACTGGCGCCTTTAGCAGGATGGTTGCCTGCTTCCTAGATGCGGTCTCCTTAACCAGTTCAGCTGCCTCCCAAAGTTCTTCCGGAAGCTCTTCACCTGCTAGAAGCTGAAACTCTCCCCGGTGAGGAGTTAGAATGCAGGGAGTTTCAGCCTTAACTCCTAACTTGGCGAACAGTTTTAACCCGTCCGCATCTAGTAGGAGAGGTTTACCCAGGCTTTCGATGAGCCTTAAAAGTTTGGGCAGAGCCTTTAAAGTTTCTCCCCTAGTTTCCAGGCCTGGACCCAAAATAACAGCCGTACACCTCTCAAGGAAGGGTTTAAGCTTTGAGATGTGGCGGGCTTTCAGGCTTTCCCCCTCAAGCTTAATGGTGATGAGGTTTGGTGAGTAGGCTGAAACGGCTTTAGCAGCCTCCACTGGCGCGGCTACGTAGGCTAGGTCTACTCCCACCTGGAGGGCTGCTAGGGCTGCAAGGGCTGGAGCTCCCGAGTAGATGGAGCTCCCCCCAACTACCAGAAGCCTTCCGAAATCTCCTTTGTGGGCGTCCTTAGGCCTGGGCTTCCTAACCTTCCTAACGTCTCCAGGCCCAGCGTAAATTTCAGCCTCTGGTGGTATGCCTATCCCAGCCACCCTAATTTCGCCGACATATTCCTCAGCCTTCCGTAGTCCGGCTTTAACACGGAGGTAGGTTACGGTTACATCTGCCTTCACGGCTTCGCCTAGAAGCTGGCCTGTGGAGGCTTCGACCCCTGTCGGCAGGTCTATGGCCACCTTGAAACCTTTTAGCCCATTAATGATTTGAACGGCCTTGAGGAAGGGCTGTCTTAGTTTACCCCTGGCTCCTGTTCCGAGCAGGGCGTCTACGATTATGGGAGCTTTAACCTCGGGAATCTCGGCTGAATCCCTGGCAACAATTAGCTTCACAGAGTGTTCCATAGCCTTCACGGCTTTCCAGTTGGCTGTGGTTGAGGGGTCAACTATTCTCTCCTCCCCGCCCACTAGGATTAACGTCACTTTAAAGCCTCTGGAGGCTAGATGTCTAGCTGCCACCATGCCGTCTCCGCCGTTCCTCCCAGTTCCAGCGTAAATGGCGATTTCCCTCCCCTTACCCAGACTCTCAATAATGTCTGCTACAGCCTTTCCAGCGCATTCCATGAGCTGAAGCTTTGAGACTCCCAGGTATTCAGCGTTGTCTTCGAGGGCAGCCATGTCTTCGGAGGTGATAGCTTCCAAGTTTAGGCCTCCGGTGGGTCTTCTTTAACCTTTATAAGGATTAATTGATATAGTAAATTTTCGCCGAAAGGAAGTTTAACGGTGGAAAAGATGCCTGTAGCTTATGTTCTTATAAATTCGGAGATAGGCGCTGAGGAGGAGGTCTTAAAGGAGCTTAAGAAGGTGAAGAGTATTAAGGAAGCTTACGTCGTGTATGGTGTCTACGATATTATTGCGAAGGTCGAAGCTGAAAGCATGGATAAGCTTAAGGAGATAATTACCTGGAACATTCGCAGGCTGGAAAAGGTGCGTTCAACCCTAACCATGATGGTTGTGGAGCCTACAAGCTAAGGGAAGAATTTAAAATAGCCCTTCCAAGCTTTTGCCTGGGATTTCCATTAAAGCTTTAGCTTTAATTCTTAAAAGGGCCTTCCGGTTATGGGGTTAATTTTACATGTGGGCTTAGACGATACGGATTCGCTTAGTGGAGGCTGCACCACCTATATTGCCGCTCTCCTGGTTGAGCGGCTTTCAAAGCTTGAAGGGTTAAGCTTCCTCGACTATCCGAACCTGATTAGGCTTAACCCGAATATCCCTTGGAAAACTAGGGGGAACGGGGCTTTATGCCTCCGCCTATGCTTGGCTGATGAAGGGCTTTACGAGAAGGTTCAGGAGACTGCACTCGACCTTTTAAGAAACCTTCAAGGTGAAGGCTTCGAGCCCGGTTTAGCCTTTTTGAAGGGCAGAATCCCCGAAGCCTTGAAGCAGCTAGCCTTCAAAGCCGAATGGACCGTAGTAGATAAGGCTGAAGCTCTAAGCATTTTCCACTCGCTTGGAGGCGAAACCTTCGAGTTTAAGGGTGGCAGGGGTGTGGTGGGAGCTATTGCCGCCATTGGTGAAACCTTGGAAGGAGACCACACGTATGAACTTCTGGCCTATAGAAAGCCTGAGTTTAGAGGGCTACCTAGAAGGGTTAGCCCAGAATCGGTTTTCAAAATGGATGAGGCGGCTGAGCTTAAGACTTTTGGGAACGTGGATTCGGAGTCGGGTAGAATTCTAGTTACGCCTAGGGGTCCAGACCCCGTTCTATTCGGGGTTAGAGGTGAAACTTTCAGAGACGTGGTGGAGGCCTCTAGGATGCTTGAGGTTAAAGAGCCTGTGGAGCGCTGGATGGTTTTTCGAAGCAACCAGGGCACCGACAGCCACCTCAAGGTGAGGGTTTCAACGGGTAGGGTGCCTCCATACTCGGCGGTAATAGTGGAGGGCAGGGTTTCAGCTAGGCCTCAGCTTATCCCGGGAGGCCATGTTCTCTTCGAGGTGGATGATGGGACTGGTAGGCTAGCCTGCGCCGTTTATGAGCCTACGGGAAGCCTAGTTAAGGCTGCTCTACAACTTTCACCGGGCGATAGGGTTCGCCTTTACGGTGGGCTTCGAAAGGCTCAACCCTTCCAGGGTCAAACCCTAAACGTGGAGAAGTTTGAGGTTTTGGAGGTTTCACAACTCTACAGGCAGGTTAACCCTAGCTGTCCAAAATGTGGGAAACGTATGAAGTCTATGGGGGCTGGTAAAGGCTACCGCTGCCCGCGCTGCGGCTTCAGAGACCCTAAAGCCGTTAAAGTTCAAGTTCAGGTTGAGAGGGCGTTAAAGCCAGGCCTATACTTTGCAGCGGCCAGGGCCCACCGCCACCTAACCAAGCCTCCGAAACGCTATGGGCTTGAAAAACCTTTTAGCCCTGAAATCTACCTGAAGCTTAAGCCGAAGCTTTTCTGGGGGCTAGGCTGGCCTCCACCTCCCCCAAACCTCATAAGCTAGGTCGAAAGCGAAAAGCGCTAGGACCGTCGGCCAGCCAACCCAGCCGAGCAGGCCGGCTACAACTACTCCAGTTTTTAGGGCTGGCCTAAAGGATAAGATGCCTCCTAACCCGTGGATATATTCGTCTAGGGCGGCTAGGAAGGTGAGAAGGATTAACGCCGGAATGGTGGGCTGGGTGAAGCCTAGGAGGACAGCTAGGGTTGCCGTTAAAATTAATCCGAAGATTAGGTTCGCCCTATCCACCTTCCCCGCAGCCAGGTTTCCAAAAATTATAGCTAAGCCTAAAGCTGAGGTTGGGGGTGA
>CAZAJK010000028.1:0-7757 GCA_964485425.1 uncultured Candidatus Bathyarchaeia archaeon
GAGAAATCCTGCCAACATAAACCAAATATCCATGAAAATGTTAAAAACGGCCAGCCCTAAGAGTTGTCCCTGACAGGCTCAAAAATGATTCTCTCACCTTCCCTCCAAACGCGTAATGGTAAGCCCACTAGGTCTGAAACATCAAGGCCTGCTGGGATTTGAAGCCACCAGCGCAGGTAACGTTTAACTTTAACGACTCCCCGACTCTTACACTTCCACCTAACCCGCACCCATCTTCTTCTAAGCCTTACGAGTGGAGGCTTAGCCAAGGAGGCTCTTCCTCCCAGCGACTTTAACCCCTAGCCAAAAAGGCCTATAAAGTTAGAGGGGGCTGAAACTTTCACGCCGTCAAGCTTCCAGGCCTATAGCCCTCCAAGTCTAAAGTCACAAATTTAAAGCCTAAAGCCTTCAGCTTCCCGGTTAAGGCTTGAAGCTTGCCAGGCTGGATGGCTGGGAGAACCGTTTTTGGAAGCTCTATTCGAGCTAGGCCGTCATGGTCTCTAACCCTAACCAACTCCACGTTTAAAAGGCTTCTAACAATGGTTTCAGCCCTCTCAACCCTCCTAAGCCTTTGAGGGGTCAGCCTGCTCCCATGGGGAATCCTAGTGGCTAAACAGGTTTCAGGAGGCTTTCCCGCATTGGGCAACCCTAGGCTTCCAGCCAGCCTCCTAGAGTCCTCACGGCTTATTCCAGCTTGGGCTAGAGGGCTGATTACTCCAAGCTCCTTTAAGGCTTTAAGCCCAGGCCTATTATCCTCCAAATCGTCTAAGTTTGTCCCATCCACCAGCTGATGGTATCCTCTCCTGCCCGCGGCCTCCCGGATGGCAGCCATCATGGCTAGCTTGCAGAGGTAGCATCTCTCCGGAGGATTGTTCTCTAAAGATTTCATCCGTAAAAGCTTGATTTTCAACAGTTCATGTTGGGCTCCAAGAATTTTCGCAGCCTCCTTAGCGGCTTCAATCTCCCTTTTAGGGGTGAACTCTGAAGCCGCTGTTACCGCGAGCACCCTGTCTACCCCTAAAACCTTTAAGGCCACTGCAAGCGTTAACGTGCTGTCTACGCCTCCTGAAAAGGCTACTGCAACCTTCCCAAGCCTTCGAAGGGTTTCCTCCAGCCTGGAGAGCTTCCGGCTTAATTCTCCACCTTTCAAAGTTTAGAGGACTCCCATTACCAAGCCTAGGAGGGCCATCCTGGTTATTAGCCCGTATTTAACCTGCTTGAAGTATACGGCGTGGCGGGTGTGGTCTACGTCGGGGGTTATTTCGTCAACCCTTGGGAGAGGGTGCATAACTATTAGGTCGGGTTTTGCTTTGGCTAGAAGCTCTCTATCCACCTTGTAGGCTCCTTTAACCCGCTCATATTCCGCTGGGTCCGGAAACCTCTCCTTCTGAATCCTCGTGACGTAGAGGACGTCAAGCTTGGAGATAACCTCCTCAATGTTGCTGGTTTGCTGAACGCGAACCTTACCCTGAATATCCCAGATAACCTCCCTGCGCATCTGAAGCTCCGGAGGCGACACTAGGTGGAGGGAGACTTCATAGTTGGATAGGGCGTATGCCAGCGAGTGAACGGTTCGGCCGTAGCGGAGGTCGCCTAGGATGCCTATTTCTAAGCCGTCGATACGCCCCTTCTCCTTATAGATAGTGTAAAGGTCTAGGAGGGCCTGGGTTGGATGCTCCTCCGCCCCCGACCCAGCATTTATCACGGGGATGGAAGCGTAGTCTGCGGCAAGCCTAGCCGAACCCTCCATGGGATGTCTGAGCACGATAATGTCCACATAGTTTTCCACCACCCTAATGGTGTCGACAAGGGTTTCACCCTTCTTCACCGAGCTCATTTCAGGCTCCCCAAAGCCTATCACCCCTCCACCCATCCGCTTCATGGCGGCTTCAAAGCTAAGCCTGGTTCTTGTGCTGGGCTCGAAGAAGAGGATGCCTAGGAAGCGGCCTTGAAGCAGGTTTAACCGTTTCTGCTCAGCCTCAAGCCTCTCAGTTTTCTCGGCAGTGCGGAGAATGTGGTCTATCTCCTCCCGGGTGAAATCCTTAATCGAGATTATGTCTCGGCCCTTAAACTCCAAGCCTAACCCGGGCCTCCAGAAGGGAAAATTGAAGGCCAACCAATTTAAGACTTAACCCTAATCCCAGAATGGTTTAGTCCTAAGATACTCCCTCTCAGCCTTAAGAATAGCCTGGTAAAGCTCGTCTTCACCTCTGAAAGGCTGCCTTAAAATTCTAACGGCGGTGGCGGGCCCTACCCCCCTAGCAGCTAAAACCATCACAGCCTTCTTACCGTAATTTTGAACTAGGCTGGCGCTTCTCCACACGTTAAGCCAAAGTTTCTCCTCTTCCTTGGTAAGCTTTTTACCTGAAAGCTTACGTTTCACAGCCTTTAAGGCTTCAAGGTCTTGGGGGTTTAAGACGGCAATAAGGGTGGAGCCGCAGCGTGGGCAGCGAGGCTTCTCCGGAACATTCTCCACCCTCCTAATGGTTTCCCAGTCACCCTTATAGGCGCAGAGAAGCCTAACGGTTTTGGAGGCAATCCTATGCTTTAAAACCTCTAAAACCTCGCCCTGCTCGGCGGCGGGCCTGAGAAGGTCGTGGGGTGCAATCTTATCTAGGAGGGGTAAGGCTAGAGGCGAAGGCTCAGCTTTAAAAGGTGAAACCTCAACCCTCACCTCCCCAGCCCTAACGGCTGAGATAAGCCAGCTGACAGCCTCCAAATCCAAGTCTTCAAGGAAGATTTCCCTTAAAGTTTCCCGGTAGACGGGTGTTTCCTTTAAAGCCTTCAAGAGCATTTGGGCGTCTCTAAGCCTGTATTCAGCCTCCCTGCTCACCACGCCAAACCTCTTAGCGTTATTCCAAAGCCTCCAATTGAAGAGTTCGATTTGCTCAAGGGTTGCCTCCAGCAGGCCTCTAACATCCTCAACCCTTAAGGCTTTAAGCTCCCTAACCACCATGTAGGGGTCTAGAGGCCTAGGGGAAACTAAAGCTATCCTGTAAGGGTCTGACTGCACGGCTATTTCTACGCCAACCCTAGCCGTAACAAGGGCTGCCAAAACCCTGCTTAAAGCCCTATTTCCCCTATCTCCAAGGCAGACATGGATAACCAGATAGTTTTCGAAGGGCTCAACCAGGACCAGCCTGTCGGATGGGATGGGAAACCCCGCCTCAACATGCTCCCTGACAGCTGAAACCACCTTAACCTTTGCCTCCCAGCTCAGCGGGTAACCCTCTAGAGGCTTAAATCCCCCACCTCCAGCTTCAAGGTCTTCGGCTATAAGCCTCCTAAGCTTCGCCACTTCGAGGGCTGCCTCAAAGGTTACTGGGATCATCTCCCCCTCCCAGGCTGGGATGGCGGCAACACTAGGCTCGGAAGCCTCAACCTCCACGAGCTTCCTATCTTCGTCGACGCGTAGAATCCTCCAAACAGACCCCTTCAAAATAAAGAGGCTTCCAGGCTTCCCATGCTTAGCTACAAACTCCTGATCTAAGCTTCCAACCTTCCTCCCAGCGTAGTCAACCACGAGGAAGCTGGAAACCTCCGGAATCATTGAGAGGTTTTCAAAATAGTAGCGGTAGGTTTCCGGAACCCTAACCCTAAGGATTCCGTTGAGCAGGCGGATTTTACCCTCAGCGTCAAGCTGGGCTGCCACCGAATAGAACTCTTCGGCTGGAAGCTCAGAATAGGCTTCGGCTTCCCTAAAAATCTTCAAGGCCTCCTCCAGGCTGATGGATCCATGGTCCAGGGTTAAACCTGCAAGCTGGTGGGCTAGGACGTCCAGGGCCCCCCTATGAATGGTTGGAGCCTCAAGCTCCCCGCTTAAAACCCTTCGAAGCAGCACCGCAGCCTCTAAAATGTCGTCGGGCCAGGCTGCGAGGATAAGCCCTCTAGCCACACCTCCAAGCCTATGCCCGCTCCTACCTATTCTCTGAGCTAGCCTAACCGCCTGCCTCGGCGAATGGTATTGGACCACTAGGTCGATGGCTCCCACATCTATGCCCAATTCAAGAGAGCTCGTGCAAACTAGCAGCTTAAGCCTTCCAGCCTTAAGCTTCTCCTCAGCTTCAACCCTAACCTCCCTGGAGAGGGAGCCATGGTGGACTGCCAGGGGCAGCTCAGGATAGAGCAGGCGTAAATTTGAGGCTAAGGCTTCAGCATGCTCCCTCGTATTCGTGAAAACTAGGGTTGAACGCCGAGTTTCAGCAGCCTCCACCAGCCTTCTAAGCCTAGCCACGGTTCCAGCTGGAAGCATAGCTCCCTCAGCCTTTGACAGGTCTTCGTCGGAGGGGCTGGGGCTTTCAACCTGAGCCTCAAGCCTTCTCAGGCTTTCAGCCCCCACTATTTTAAGCCTTCGATTTCTCCCCGAGAGGAAGCGTCCAGCCTCCTCGGGCTTCCCAAGGGTTGCTGAAAGCCCTATGCGCTGGAAGTCTAGGCCCGTAAGCCTTCTAAGCCTTTCAAGGGCTAGGGTAAGCTGCACCCCCCTCTTATCGCAGGCTAACTCATGAACCTCATCCACGATAACCCAGCGCACAGCCCTCAAATGCTCCCTCATCCTCTTACCGGGAAGAATAGCCTGCAAGGTTTCAGGGGTAGTAATAAGCATGTCTGGAGGCTTCATGGACTGTATTCTGCGGGCTGAGGCCGGCGTGTCCCCATGGCGGACTTCAACGCTTATTCCAAGCCTCCTCCCAAGCTTGGCGAGCCTACGCAGAATATCCCTGTTTAAGGCTCTAAGGGGGGTGATGTAGAGGATTTTTATGCCGGGAGGGTTCCAACCCTTACCTCTAAGCCTAAGGTAGGCTTCAAAAACCGGCAGGACGGCGGCCTCTGTTTTGCCGCTTCCAGTGGGGGCTAGCAAGAGCACGTTTAAGCCTTCCATGATAGGCTGGAAGGCGGCTTCCTGGATGGGTGTAGCCTCGGTGAAACCCAGCCTCTCCAGCTCTCTTTGAATGGCTGGAGAATAGGCTTCAAAGCCTTTAAGCGTCAAGGAGAGGCCTCCCTAAGGCGGTGTAAGGTAAACTGCTAAGCCGTAGAAGGCTGTAAGCACCCCTAGGGCTACATGGATAAGCCTGAGAGGCCCAGCGGCTTTAACCCCCAACCTAACCCATCCAAGCCTTAGGGCTAGGAGGATGAAGCCTGTGATAAGCGTTAACGCCCCATGAAGAATAGCCACATCTGCAAGCCCATAATGGTTTAGTTGAAGCATGGCTAAGGCTTCCTCCCAACAGGGTAAATGTAGATGGGCCTATGGTCTTCCGGGGCTTCCAAAATTTTATGCACCTGGTCGTCGTAGAAGGCTCCTATGGCAACGGTTCCCAAGCCTAAAGCCTCAGCCTGAAGATAAATGTTTTCACCCACATGCCCCGCCTCCATGTAAACATAGCGGACCCCCCTCTCCCCGTAGCGGCTAGTCGTCCGCTCAAAAACCGCGCAGATAACCAGGTTTACGGAGGCCTCTCCAACCCAAGGCTGCCCTAAAGCCGCCGCGCAAAGCTCGCCTGAAAAATCTCCGAGCTTAACCAGTTTAAGGCTGTGCTCGCTCGGGGAGTAATGGTAGATGCCCGGCCTTAACCCTGACACCCCACCCTCAGAAACCACCACATATATTTCGAGCGGGTAGGTTGCTCCAGCGCTTGGAGCAGCCCTGAAACCACGCTTAGGATCTGTTATCCCCTGGGCTGCCCAGAGCAGCTGGCCTAGCTCCCAAACCTCCAAAGGCTCTCCACTATAGCTTCTAATAGACCTCCTCCCGGCGATGGCCTCCTCAACGCTCATCTCGCCTTTAAGCCTTGGCGGAGGAAGCTTTATGGACTCTAGGCTGGGAGGGGGAACCTCTCTTTCCTCCAGCCTGCCTTGGCTAAGCCTGAAAGCTCCAAGCTGGAAGGCTAAGCCTATGGAGAGCAGTATTAGAACCGTGAGGATGATGGCTGAGGTTTTAGCCGGAGGATAACCTGAAGCCACGGCCTATCAAGGGTAGAATAGCCTCGATTTAAGATTTAGATTTCCCCAGCTGGCGCTCCAAATATTGGAGGAGGATTTTAAGGTCGGTTTTCCTCGTGGGTTCCCCCTCTAAGCTGACCAGCTTGGAGAGGCTGTCTAACAGCTGGGTTAGGTTTAAGGTTTCCCCCCAAACCTCTTCAAGCTTCCTCCTAGCCCACTCAGGGTTTGCAAGGTAGGGTGCAGCCTCAGCTAGAGCCTCCTCCAAAACCTCCCTGCCGCTCATCTCCTTTCACCCTTAGCGAATAAGATGCTTAAAGCGGTTAGGGCTAGGAGGGCTATTGAGCAGGCGAGGGAGAAGTCTCTAAGAAGGTTTAGAAGCTCCAAGGCAGCTTCAAACCCCATGTCTAAAACTGTCAGGTTAAGGTTGAAACTTAAATTTTTAGGACAAAAGTGTTTTATGTGGGTTGAATGCTAGCTATTCTCCGCGTAGGTTTACCAGTGGTTTGCGGGGCGTAGACCGGGTTGAGCGGCCAGATTGGGAAAATAATTAGAATCGCCGGGCCCGTAGTCGTGGCAAGCGGGATGCTTGGAGCTCAGATGTATGAGCTGGCGAGGGTGGGTGAGGAGAAGCTTATTGGAGAGATCATTAGAATTGAGGGTGATAAGGCAACCATCCAGGTCTACGAGGAAACAGCGGGGCTAAGGCCTGGAGACCCCGTGGAGAGGACGGGTAAACCCCTATCAGTGGAGCTTGGCCCAGGCATCATAGGCCAAATCTACGATGGGATTCAGAGGCCCCTCACCAGCGCGGCTGAGCTTGTTGGAGCCTTCTTCAAGCGGGGTGTAGCCATACCTCCGCTAGACAGGGAGAAGAAATGGGCGTTTAAGCCTAAGGTTAAGGTTGGAGATAAGGTTGTTGGGGGAGACGTTTTAGGCGAGGTTCCTGAAACCCCACTTGTAAACCACAGAATCCTCGTGCCTCCAGACGTGCATGGGAAAGTTAAGCACATTGCAGGTGAGGGAGAATATAAGGTAACCGAGGAAATAGCTGTAATCGAAACAGGGCAGGGCGACGTAAGCCTACCCATGTATCAAACTTGGCCTGTGAGGAAGCCTAGGCCCTACAAGCGTAAGCTTCCACCCGTTACGCCTCTTATAACGGGCCAGCGGATTATCGACACCTTCTTCCCCATGGCTAAGGGCGGTCAGGGAGCCATCCCCGGAGGCTTCGGCACAGGCAAAACCGTTATGCTCCACACCATTGCTCAGTGGGCTGATGCCAACATCATAATCTATGTGGGCTGCGGTGAACGTGGAAACGAGATGGCTGAGGTGCTAGAAAGGTTCCCCAAGCTTAAAGACCCGAGAAGCGGTAGGCCTCTCATGGAGCGGACAGTCCTCATAGCTAACACCTCCAACATGCCTATAGCGGCTAGGGAGGCCAGCATTTACACGGGAATCACCATCTGCGAATACTTTAGGGATATGGGCTACGACGTGGCGCTTCAAGCAGACTCAACCTCCAGGTGGGCTGAAGCTTTAAGAGAGATTTCAGGCAGGCTTGAGGAAATGCCCGGCGAGGAAGGCTACCCGGCCTACCTAGGCTCAAGGCTCTCCGAATTCTATGAGAGGGCTGGAAGGGTTGAGGTCTTAGGCTCTGAGCCGAGAATAGGCTCCATCAGCGTGGTGGGGGCGGTTTCACCCCCTGGAGGAGACTTCTCCGAGCCTGTAACCCAGAACACGCTGCGAATCATCAAGGTCTTCTGGGGTTTGGATAAGACTTTGGCGGAGCGCCGACACTTCCCAGCCATCAACTG
>CAZAJK010000028.1:7767-11652 GCA_964485425.1 uncultured Candidatus Bathyarchaeia archaeon
CGCTTTACTGGGAGGACCTTGAGGAATGGTTTAAGAAGAATGTGAGTGAGGAGTGGCCTGAACTTAGAGCCAAAGCCATGGAGCTCCTTCAGAGGGAGGAGGAGCTTCAGGAAATTGTTAGGCTGGTTGGGCCTGACGCTCTTTCAGACGCTCAGCGGGCAATCCTTGAGGGAGCCAGGATGATTAGAGAGGACTACCTAATGCAGAGCGCCTACCACCCAATCGACAGCTATTGCAGCCCTGAGAAAGCTTACCACATGCTCAGGGTTATCATTAAATTCTATGAGCGGATGAAGGCTGCCGTGGACAGGGGGGTGCCCATCAAAGACATCATTAAGCTTCCAGTGGTTGAGGAGATTGCGCGGATGAAGCTTGCCCCTATAGATGAAGCCCCCAAAGTTTGCTCTGAAATTGAGAGGCATATTGATGAGCAGTTTGAAAGGCTTTACGCCACAGCTAGGAGGGTTGCGGTAGCATGAGCAGGCCTGTTGTAGCTGGAAAGGAGTATGTAACGGTTAGGGAGATAGCTGGCCCCCTACTCTTCGTAGAGCGCACCACCGGCATAGCCTACGGTGAAGTGGTGAAGGTTACAACTCCAGCTGGGGAGGAGAGAACGGGGCAGGTGTTGGAAGTTGGGGAAGGCTTCGCCGTGGTTCAGGTCTTCGAGGGAACCTCAGGGCTTGACGTCTCCACCACCATAGTCCGCTTCACCGGGGATACTTTGAAGTTCCCGGTTTCCATGGACATTATGGGCCGGATTTTCGATGGAAGCGGTAAGCCGGTGGATGGTGGGCCTGAAATAGTCCCGGAGGATGAGTGGGATATTCACGGTGCCCCCATAAACCCGTATGCTAGGGCATACCCCTCAGAGTTCATCCAAACAGGCCTCTCAGCCATTGATGGAATGAATACTCTGGTTCGGGGGCAGAAGCTTCCCCTATTCTCAGGTTCAGGCTTACCCCACAACATGGTGGCAGCTCAGATTGCCAGGCAGGCTAAGGTTCCGGGGAAAGAGGAAGAATTCGCCGTAGTTTTCGCCGCCATGGGTATTACGGCGGATGAGGCCAGGTTTTTCAGGGAGGACTTCGAGAAGAGAGGCGCCATGGACAAGGTAGTCATGTTTGTAAACCTGGCTGACGACCCCGCCATTGAAAGGCTGATTACGCCTAGGCTAGCCCTAACCTCAGCTGAATACCTAGCCTTCGAATACGACATGCACGTGCTGGTAATACTCACCGACATGACCAACTATGCTGAGGCTCTCCGAGAAATTTCGGCAGCCCGGGAGGAAGTTCCAGGCCGTCGAGGCTATCCAGGCTACATGTACACGGACCTAGCCACCATCTATGAGAGGGCTGGACGTATCCACGGCCGTAAGGGCTCAGTAACCCAGATGCCCATCCTAACCATGCCTCACGACGACATAACGCATCCCGTGCCAGACCTAACAGGATACATCACTGAAGGGCAGATTTACCTTGAGCGTGGCCTCCACATGCGTGGAATCTACCCGCCCATCAACGTGCTTCCATCCCTTTCAAGGCTGATGAACGAGGGAATAGGGAAGGGTAAAACTAGGGAAGACCACAGGCAGGTGGCAGACCAGCTTTACTACGCCTATGCTGAGGGGAGAAGCCTAAGGGAACTAGTGGCAGTAATAGGGGAAGAGGCTCTAACTGAAAGGGATAGGCAATACCTAGAGTTCGCAGACAGGTATGAACGTGAATTCGTAAACCAGGGTCCCTACGAAGACCGAGATATTGAAACCACACTCGACATAGGCTGGAGGCTGCTGTCAAGCCTGCCGGAAGGAGAGCTGAAACGAATAGACCCAGCCTACATTAAGAAGTATCATCCAAAGTATCGTGGGAAGACTGGAGAATCAGCCTAAACTCCCCTGAAAAATTTATTTTTAAATTGGCATTGAAAGCGGGTTTTCATCCGTGCTTAGGCTGGTTTCGCTTTTTAAAGCCTCCCTAATATGTTTTGGCTTGGTGAACATTGCTAGATGGGTGGTTCCATCATAGAATTTTAAGCCTGAAACCTTTCTCTCAGCAAGTCTTCGATCGACTTCCTCAGGGGTTAAGGCTTCGGGGTTAGGGCCTTTAGAGCCCACCACAAACCCCCAGCTTGAAATGTAGGCTGGAACATCCGCACTGTAAGAGCAGGCTACGGGGAAAACCGAAGCCATGGTCCGATAAATCCTAGCGTGAAGATCTAGGTTGTAGAAGAGGGGGCTAGCCTGGGTTACAATTAAGCCTTGCTCAGTCAACTTTTCCCAAGCTAACTGGTAAAACTCCTTCGTATAAAGGGGGATGGAAGGGCTTCCCTCAAGAGGGTCGGTTACGTCAACCACGATAACGTCGAAACTGGCTGGGGGCTGCCTGGCTAGAAAGCTTCTCCCCTCCTCGAAGTATAGCCTAGTTTTAGGGTTTTCGAAAGCCCCTTGGGGGAGCTCACCCATATACTGTTTAACTATGTCTATAACTTGCCTGTCGAGATCCACCATTACAGCCTCTTCAACCGTAGAGTGTCTTAAAACTTCGCGTAGGGTGGCGCCCTCCCCACCACCTATAACTAAAACACGTTTAGGATTTGGATGGGAAACCATGGATGGGTGAACCAGGGCCTCATGGTAAACCCATTCGTCTAGCGTGGAAGACTGAATTTTCCCATCTATAATCAAACACTTACCAAAATCATGGGTTTCCACAACCTCAACTCTCTGGTAGGGGGTTTCACCTGAGAAGAGGATGCGTTTAACTTTGTAGGAGAGAACTAGGGTGGGGCTCTGGCTATCTATATACCAGATTCCATCCCTTTCCCTAGCTTCCAACCCTACACCTTCCCAAACTTAACCTGCTGCTCGGCTTTACAGAGTTCTCCACGGTTGAGTTCAATAACCTTAACCTTCCCAGGCTTAATATTGTCCAAGAGTTCACGGTAAACAGTCCAAGGGTCCATTTCAGCCCCACAGGTAAAAACATCTAAAGCCATGTATCCGTTTTCAGGCCACGTGTGAACAGAAACATGAGATTCGGAGATGGCAACTATACCCGTTACCCCCTGCGGGGTAAACCTGTGGAAAATCTTTCCAATAATGTGGCCTCCAGCCTTAATGACACTTCTCTCTAAGAGTTGCTCTAAAAAGCCTATATCATCTATTTTTTCCCGGGGGCAGTCGTAAAATTCAACTATGAGATGTTTGCCCAAGTATCTGCCTTCCATTCCCACCTCCCCAGTGAATGCCTCCTTCTTAGGGTCAAAACATTTTAAGTAGCCCCCCTAATATAAAAATCTTTTTTCATCAAACTAAACAAGAAAATCTTAGAGATAAGGGACTCTAAGGGGCTAAAAAACCTTAAAAAAAGCCTAAAAACCCGAGAAAACCTCTAAAAAAGTTTTTCCATCCCACTTTCAAGGACAATCCTTAACCGGCTTGAAACCTTTTTAAACCTATAGCTTGAAGCTGCTGATAATAGGCTGCGGCAACATCTTGGCGGGGGACGACGGAGTAGGCGTCTATGCAGCCAAAAAACTCGCAGAGCAAAAGCTCCCCCCAAACGTTGAAGTTGTGGAGGCGGGAACACCAGGATTAAACCTAATAAGCCTGCTTGAGGGGGCAGATGCAGCCATAATAGTTGACGCCCTAAAGCTTGGTAAGCCTAAAGGCTCCATTCACAAGCTTGACCCCAAAAAACTTGAAACCTTAAGCCTCCCCCTTTCAGCCCACGAACTTGGCGTAGCCGAGGCTTTAAAGCTAGGCTTCAAACTGTTCCCAGAGAAAATGCCTAAACACCTAGTTATCATCGGTGTAGAAGTCGGTGAAACCACGAGTTTTAAGGTGGGTTTAAGCCCTGAGGTCGAACGGGCTCTGCCAAAGCT
>CAZAJK010000029.1:0-11518 GCA_964485425.1 uncultured Candidatus Bathyarchaeia archaeon
ATTTCAACTCCAGTGTGAGCCAAATTCCTTTTTAACTCTCCAAGCGGCCCTTTAACCGTGAGAACCCCCTCCTCATAGGTGGCGGTTACACCTTCGGGAAGCTCTACAACCCTCTCCTCCACTGGAACTCTAGGCATCCTCCCACCTCAGCGTCTAGTAGACATAGGCTAGAAGCCTTCCCCCAGTTTTCTTTTCCAAAGCCTCCCTGTGAGACATGACACCGCTAGGAGTGGTCATGATAACTATGCCCATATCCCTGGAGGGCAAATATTTCTTAGCAAAATCCTCAATCTCTTTGAGGGAAACCGGAAACCTAGGCTTAATTACCCCACACTTATTAATTCTTCCGAGAAGCTGGATTCGAAACTTCCCCCCACGCCCATCATCTATATATTCGAATTCGCCTATGTAGCCGTGCTTCTGCATAACTTGAAGCACACGGCCAATTAGTTTTGAGGCTGGATAAACTATGCACTCCTTCTTATGCCTCATCTCACAGTTGTAAATGGTGGCTAAGCAGTCGGCTAGGGGGTCTTGCAACGTCAAAGCCATCACCCTTTAATGGTATTTTTTAAAGCCGAGTTTGGGAGCCATCTCCCTGAAGCATTGCCGGCAGAGGTAGATGCCTAGCCTCCTAACTATAGGGCCGTAGGAGCCGCATCGTTGACAGCGTCGACTGCCCTTACCATACTTCCTTTCCTTCCTAGGCTTCTGCTTGGCCATAGCCTCCCATCAGCCTCCAACCACTTCTATACCCATTTCCCGGAGGAAGCATATAGCCTCTTCGCGGGTTAACCTTTGACGGCCGCCAGGCTTTGACGCCGCGCGCTTCCTCCATTTAACCCTATAGCCCGGCTTTCCAAGGGTTACGCATACGTCCATCCCCACTATTCCGAGGTGGGGGTCGTATTTCACGCCTGGAAGCTCGATGTGCTCCTTTATTCCGAAGGAGAAGTTTCCATGCTCATCTATGCTTTCAGCCTTAACCTTATTCCCGGTTACGGTTAAGGCTTTTTGAAGGAAGCTTAAAGCCTTCTCGCCTCTTAAGGTTACGGTGCAGGCGATGGGCTCCCCCCTCCTAATCCCGAAATCCTTGATGGTTCTTTTAGCCCTACGTTGGGTGGGCTTCTGCCCGGTAAGCTGCTCCAAGATTTTCATGGCTCTCTCTAAGGCTTCACCAGACCTACCCACACAAATATTCACAGTAACCTTTTCAATCCTAGGCTTGGTCATAGGATTCTTCTCCCAAAGCTCTTTGAAAGCCTCGCAGCTAAAGGTTTCACCCATGGCCATTATACCTCTGGAAGCTTAATCTCAGGCTTACCTTCTCCAACCACGAGGACATAGCGGCTTGCAGTATTATATTCAGCTCCACTTGGGCTTCGAATCTTCACGATGGTTTGAGCTAGGGGGTTAGGCTGCTCTATCGCCTCAATCACCCCGTGGACCCCCACGTTTTTCCCTCCCGTGACCACCGCGTAGGCTCCCTTCTTAAACTTGTAGTGGCCGAGAATCTCATTCTTACGGTAGTCGAGTTTTAAGGTGTCTCCGGTTTCATAAACGTCCTCCTCTGGATTGGTGGGGTCAGCCACGCGGATAAGCAGGTTTCGACCATCATGAAGGTTTAGCTGAATGTGTCCCCCCTTAACCGTGGTCTTATTTATAATCTTGCAGAGTTTGAAATCTTTTTCAACACCGTCAACCTCTAGGAGGGTTAAAAATTCTTTGGGATGGGGAACCATTCGGTAAGCTTTATCGAGACCCGCAATTTCGATCACATCCATCAAGCCTACGGGGAAGCCTCCGTCTCTTCGAACCTTCCCATCAACCTTTACTTTGCCCTCAGCTAGGATGAGCTTAACCTCCCTTGAAGTTTTAGCCAGACCTAGCATGTCTCGGAGGATTAAGGCTAGAGGGATGCAGCGGTCCTTCGGATGGGGGCCTGGCGAGGGTTTAACCGTCCAAACCTTCTCCTTCCGGTGGATAGGCCAAAACTTGGGTGAAACATGTCTTTTAAGATGCTTTGAGCCTCCCTTACTCCCCATAGACTTCAGCCTCCAGATTCCTCACGCTTTTCCTCCGCTTCTTCAGCCTCTTCTTCTGAAGGTCTTTCCACCACCTCTACTTCCCCTGTTCGAGCTAGGGCTTCCAGCCTGCTCGACCTCCACTTATCGCTTAGGTCAAGCTTGGTTATCATGAGGTTTGAGGGGTGAATAGGCACATAAACGGTGGTTCCATCAGCCTTCTCCCTGGTAACTCCGTCGATGGTAACTCTGAAATTCTTCAGGTCGACGCTTCTAACCTTCCCTTCCATTCCAGCGTAGGCTCCCCTCAGAATCCTAACCGTGTCACCCTTGCGGAGGGGTAAAGACCTAATCATGTAGCGCTGCCTCAACTCGGGAGAAAGGTGGGCTGAAACAAACTTTCTTCTAACGTGTTGGGAAGCCTGATACATGGCTCGACGCTGGCTGGAAGGCTTAACAGGCGAAGTCCTAGTTCTAGCCATTTTAATCCCTCTTAAACTATCATGCTTGCCATGCTGGCTATTCTAGGCCACCTTTCAGCGGCCTCCTTTGCAACCGGCCCCCTGATCTCGCTTCCCTTAAGCTCTCCCTCAGTAGTCATGACTACGGCCGCGTTATCCTCGAATTGGATTACGGTTCCGTCAGCCCTCCGGTAGGGCATCCTCTGCCTGATGATTACGGCTGGGAAAATCTGCTTCCTCATGTCTGGGGTTCCCTTCTTAACGGACACCATGACTAGGTCTCCAACCTTAGCGGCGGGTATCCGCCTAATTCTACCCTTATATCCTACCACCTGAATTATTTTCAGCTCCTTGGCTCCCGTATTATCGGCGCATTTAACCATAGCTCCTACAGGAAGCCCTCTAGCCACCCTAGGCCTATACTCAACCAACCCCTTGGCGCTTACGGCTCTAGATTTAGGTCCAGGCATTTAGCCTCAACCACCTCCACTCTGAACCTTCTCCACCACCACCCAGGAAACAGTCTTACTTAGAGGGCGGCATTCAGCTATCCTAACCACATCACCCTCCTTTACGCCTAAACATGGAGGGCAGTGGGCGGGAATACGGCTTCTCCTCCTCTCATAGCGCATATATTTTGGCACATAGTGGAGGTAGTCCCGCTGAACGACCACGGTATTCCTCATTTTACAGCTTACTACTTTCCCTTCCAAGAGCTTCTTTCTGACGGGTAGGCTCCCATGGAAGGGGCAGTATTTATCGTCACATACCTCGCTGGGAGGCTTAACCGGAAGGCCGATGTTTCTAACTTTAACAGGCTTAGCCATAGCCTCTACCACCTTCTCCCAACCTTTTTAACCCTATCCTCAGGCCTTCCAACCAGACGCCAACCTTCAACCTCAACGAGGCAGCCGTCTGGAAGCTTAAAACGGAAGGTTGAAACCTCCTTCGGAATCTTCTTGAAACCTTTCTCCGAGAGGATTACCAGCATATTTCTCGTCTCATCGACTACGCGCCCCTTTATTCCCACATAGCCTTTATGGCTGCTCTTCACCACCCTAGCCTCAAGCCCTATAAGTTCATGTCTAACTAGGTTCCGCGGGGTTATAGGCATCAGCCGCGCTCCTCCCTCTGAATCGTCAAGATTCGAGCTATGCTTCGGCGGAGCTCCCTAAGGGCTGAAGGATTCTCAACCCTACCTTTAGCTTTAACATCCGTTCTAAGCTTCATTAGCTCCGCTCGAAGCTCCTCCAACTTCTTTAATCTCTCCTCCGGGGTGAGCCTTCTAATCTCCTTAGCCTTCAGAGCTGGCAGCTTCCTTCACCTCCTCTCCGCCTTCAGCCTCCTCTGCCTCCTCAGCCCTCTCAGCCTGCTGAACTAGCTCTGAAGGGGGCTCCTTAATTTTAATGTAGTCTGGCGATGTGTAGTCCGGTGGAACAATAGTTACTTGGATGCCGTAGAGGCCGGGCTTAAGCAGGGTGTAGGCTACAGCCCTTCTCACATGTTTTAGAACGGGGTCTCCAACCTTAGGCAGGTATCCCGCCCTAAACTTTTCATAGCGGGCCCTCTCAGTGGTAAGCTTTCCGCTGATAATTATCTCGCAGCCTAGGGCTCCAGCATTCATAATGCTGTTGAGAGCCCAATAGCAGGCTCTGCGGAAGTGAACCCCACGCTCCAAGGCGCTGGCAATCTTAGAAGCCATAATGTAGGGGTTAAGCTCGGGAACTTGAACCTCAGCTACGGCGATTTGAGGATTAAAAAGCCCAAATTCTTCTTCAAGGATTCTGGCAAGTCTTTTAATGTTTTCTCCTCCTCGGCCGATAACCATGCCTGGTCTAACTGCGTAAATGGTTACACGGGTGCCCAGAGGGGTTTTAGCGATGTCCACCCCTCCATAGCCAGCTCTCGAAAGCTCCTGTCTCAGAAACTCGTCTACCCTAGCCTTCCGCTTATTCTCCGCCAGTATCTGCTTAACCGCCGACATCCCTCAAGGGCACCCATGCAAACTTAAACTTGAAACGCTTTAGACAATAAAAGAAAGCAAAGCTTTAAACCTTACCCCTAACTGGTTAACGATGTGGGGAAGTTTGAAATATAAGAAGATAAGGTTTCTTCAGGCGGTTTTAATCTTCATCTGCGCCCTTCAAGTTTACGGCATCTACGCCCTTCACAGCTTCCTTATCAGGCTTGAATACGAGCCAGAACTTTACACAGCCTTCTTCCTAAGCTCTGCCAGAGACTATTTAACCCTAATGGTCTTCTGCATAATAGGACTCATAATCTCCTTCGCCGTCCTAGAACACCTTGAACATGGAAGAGGCGAGAAATTAGAGGGTTCTTGAAGCCTCAGCCACCCTTCTAAGACATTCTAACGCACACTCATAGGTTGGGAAGCTCTTTAAGCCGCATTCAGGCCCAGCGTAGGCAACCAGCTCCTCCCCGAAAAGGTTTAAAGCCTTCTTCAGCCTGTCAACCATCACCTCCACAGGTTCCAAGTATTCTTCAGGTTTAACCTCACCTTTTTTAAGGGAAGCCCAAACCCTACCTATCAACTGTTCCGCGGTTTCCCCGGCTAGCCGAGAACCCCCAGCCTCAAGCTTAGCTTTTATCAGCGCATCATAGTCGGTGACCGCCAGACTCACTTTAAGCTTCTTACCCGTTCTAGCAAGTTTTTCCCTAACCTTTTCGGAGCGGTATAGCGCGTCGCCGACGTGAGATTCTACTATGTCTAAGTTTTCAATTTCCCAGAAAAGCTCATTCCTCGTGTCGTGAAGGTGGAGAAGCGTTTCAACCCCCCTAGCCTTGGCTTCGCTGAAAATGGCTTCCCAAGCTTCTCTTAAGGCTTCTCGCCCCTCAGCCCCATAGTCGAGAAGGGGGTCGTCCAGCACGCCAAATACAGGCTCATCCAAAGCCAGAATGGCTGTTTCAAGCCTACGCTGGCGGAAAAGGTTTGCAGCCGTAAGCTGCCTTAAAGCATGGCCAAGCTGCCTAAGTAGCTCGGCATCCCTGTATGAGAAGGCGGCTGAAAGCGTGTAGGGCCCGGTTACACAAATCTTTAACTTAACCTTTTCCGGCGGGTTCTCCAGCATTTCAAATACGCGGTCGACATGGCCCTTTAAGGCTTGAACCTCTGGGAGAAAAGCCATTCCAGGCTTAACGGTTATCTCCTCTTCAGCCATGTAGCCGCTTCCCAGCCTTGTAATCCCCTGAAAACATTCAAGAAACATTTCATTCATGTCTCTGAATTGAGGGTAATTGGGAATGCTAATTCCAGCCTTAACCTTGTCAGCAAAGCATCGAACAATTTTCTCGGTGAAATATTTTGAAGACTCTTCCTTTCCGCCTTTCCGGTAGGCTTCTAAACTTTGGGTGAACAGTTCCCAGTCTCCTTCAAAGGGCATGCTTCCTACATCGCAGGTTAAAATCATAATTGGCCCGCCTAGGTGAAAATGATGGGGGATTTCCTGAAAAAGGTTAAACTTCCATGGCCGCCAGCTCGATGTGGGTGAGCTCCTGGAAGTAGGGGGTGCTCCTGCCAAACGCCCTTGGAATATACTTTCTTATCTTCGGCCCACGTTGGGCAGCCGCATGAACAATTTTAAGCCTATCTAGGTCTAAGCCCTTCTCCGTGGCGTTCGCCTCCAAGGCATTTAAAACCTTTAAAATCTCTTTGGAGGCCTTTTTCGGGTAGCGGCCTGCAGGCCAGCCTTGGAGGCCTCGACGGTGGCCTACCTTCCCATGGTGGCGGCGGAAGGGTATGGGTTTTTTCCCAGCCATAACCTGCTCTAGGAGGTTTTTAGCGTCTTCAAGTCTGAGGCCCCTTATGGCTGCACATATTTCCCTGGCATGTTTAGGCGAAATTCTAAGGTCTCTACCGCTAGCTATGGCTGTGCGTTCAGGGTCTTTCGGTTTGAAGGAATATCCCCAGCTTGGCAACCCGCTCAACCTTCAAGCTGACGGCTGGAAAATTAAGGTTTTTAAACCCGGTTATAAGGTTTCCGGGAGTCCTCAACCCGCTTTAGGCTTAGAGACCAAGCCTATTATGCCTCCAATGAAGGCTAGGAGGAAGCCTAAAGCCCAGCCTCCACCGCAGAGAATACCCAGCACGGTAAACACTAGGGTTACAGAGCCTCCGGTGAGACTTCTCCCATAAAGCAGCAGGACTCCCCCTACAATTACAGCGGCGGCAAACGCTATGGAGAACAGGAAGAAGGTTAAGCTTACGGTTAGAGATTCTCCTGCTAAAAGGTTTGGGAGAGCTGTGGGGTTGAGGAAAACTTCGTAGAAAATTTTGGGGTTCTTGGTTAAGGCCTGCCATAGGAGGCCAGCCAGCACTAGGCCTCCACCCACTATGCTTAACACTCCTCCAGCTTTAGTCGACATAAAGTCTTCCCTCCGGGATAATTCTGGCCACAAGCGGGATAAAAATTATCCTTTACCAGCCTGCTTAGGCTTTCTGGAAGCCCTAGACCTTTCATAGAGTTCAGGCCGGCAGGCTTCAAGAATCTCTATAGGCCTTCCCAAATATTCTGCCGCCGAGATAACACGTATTCCCTTGGATTTTGCCGCCTTATAGAGGGGGGCCGCAATAACCTTATAGTTTAAGTCTCGCATGAAATGGTGGTCCAAAATTATGGTTTCCACAGGGGTTTCCGCAATGATTTTTTTAAGGTTTTGGAGGGCTGAACCCAGATGTTCCATGCTATACCGGTAACCCAGCATGTAGGTCATGGGCCCATCCACGATGAGGAGTTGAGGCTTCTCCTCTAGGATGAAGGCTGTCTGCTCCTCTAGGACTGGACCCTCCACATCAGAGGTATAAACAAGCTTCTGATCCCCATCGTCAATGCTCACCTGAAAGATATATCCCAGTTTGGGATCCGCCCCGTGGGGGAGAGCCTTGGAGAACTTTATCAGGGTTCTACCATAGCTGGCCTCTTCGCCGTCGGCGTAAACTAGGTTTCTCGGAAGCCCTTCAATGCGTTTAAGGAAGAGGGGAGCCCGCTCAAACCTTTGACTTGGATTAATGTTTTCGGTGGGATGTTTGACGTAGGCATCCTTCCCCCTCCAAACTTCAAGCGGAATAAGGTCTCCCAGGTCATGGTGGTCGTAATGGTAGTGGGTTACGGTTAAAACTTCAGCCTTTGCAGCATGGCTGGAAATCAGCTCGGCAAGCTTCCTCATCCTCTCAAACTCTATGGGGTGAGGGGGGAGGCCGAACCTTCTAGGCGCTAGGGCAACACCCGGGTCAAGCAGTATTTTAACATCTTTGGTTTCCACGTAGGTAGCCATGGAGCGCACTCCGAAACTGTCAAAGGCCAGCGGCTTGACTTCCATGGCTCCCAGACAGAAATAGGTTGAATCGTTAAAGGCTAAAAAGATTAGCTGACGGTTTCCTTCATCCCCACGGCAACCCTAGGTAAGCTTCACCTGAATTTTAAGCACAGCACTCATAGCAAGGAGTTTTCTTTCATCATGAGGGGCTCCTCTCACCTTCTCCCTCGAGAAGTTTCCATTCGAGGGCGTTGGCTAAGGCTATCAAGGCTGAGGCAGCGGCATAATCCGTGGAAATGGTTACCCCTGGGCAAACGTCGAGGATTAGGTCTGCCATGCGGAAAACACCTTTCGGAATGCCTTCCCTAGAGCCTACAAGCATGTTAACCCTCCCGCTGCGCTCTAGGAAGATTTCAGCTAGCCTATCCGCCGCCTTGGGTAATGGTTCGCCTTCAGGCTCCAAGACTATAATGGGCTCATCCCTCCGTTCTCTGACAAGCTGGTAGAGGTCTTGGATAAATACTGGAACCCTTCTGGGCTTATGCGCATAGGTTTTCAGCTGAATTTGGTAGCGGGACTCTAAGCCTTCAAACAGCCCTGAAAGAAAGGTTTGCAGCGCTCTCGCATCTAGGCTTCCCACATAGCCTATAATTAGCTCCCCAACTTCAAAAGTTTGAACAGCCCTGCCAATCCTGGAACCCATGGTTTTGCAGGCGTCTGGAGGGCCGAGATACGGCATTTGAACAAGAGCAACGCGTGTAAGGTAGCCTCTAACATCTTTCTTGCCTGGCTTAGCCTTCCTCCAAACCTTCGAACCCTCCATTACACCTACCAAAGCTTTTGAACCTAAAATCTCAACCCACACAACCATATCTGGGGAGGTTAAATTGACTTGAGCTCCGGTTGCCTGGGTTAAAGCTGAGCCAACCCTAACGTTTACGTCGAGACTCGTGTAAGGCTGCCTTCCACGTCTAACCGTTCGCACGGCAAAACTGGCCTCCGGCTTAAGCAGAGGCGAAACAGCTTCAACCGCGGCTTCCACAATCTCTTCTAGCTCGGAGCTTACGCATTTTAAGGCTGGGAGAACTCTTTCGGCTTCGGGGATTTCGGCTTCAATTAGCCTAGCTATCCTCCCGCTTTCCTCTGGAGGTTCTACTTTAACAGCCACTAGGCCTAGGTAGCCTTCAGGTTTAGCCGTAGCCTCAACTTTCACGTTTTGGGAGCTAAGCTCCTCGATGCGGGAAGCTGTAAGCTTCTCCATTCCAAGCAGGGTTTTCACCAGAATGTCTATGCGGCTCAAAATTTTTCAACCATCAAAATTTAAGGCCTTCCAGGGTTTAAACTGTTTGAAGCCTTGCAGTCAGCGGAGATTCCACCCGTGATCCTAGAGGGCTTAAGAGAAATTAGGGAGGATAGGCATAGCGGGGCGAGCCAGCTAACCCTGAAGGCTCTCAAAGTTTTAAGGCTCGCCGCTGAAAACGTTGAGGCAGACAGCCTTGAAGACTTCCTGCTAAGGCTTAAGGTTATAGGCGTGAAGATTAGGGAAGCCAAGCCTTCCATGGCCCCTCTAGCCCACATGGCTGGGAAATTCTTGTGGAACGTTAGGAAAGCCCTAGAGAATCAAGAGTATAGCTTGGAAGGAGCCAGACTAGTGGCTGCAAATCTAGCAGAAAAGCTTGCAAGGGAATATGTTGAAGCGTTAAGGCTGGCTGCTCTTAACGCTGCGCAGCTGCTGGTTGGAGGCTGCCTCGTGGCAACGTGCAGCTATAGTTCCCAGGTGGCGGAAGCCATTGGGCTAGCTAAGGCTAGGAGTAACCCCCTAAAGGTTCTGGTTGCAACATCCAAGCATAGAGGGATCAGCCACGGCCTCACACTCGCCTCCAAACTCAGGCGGAAAGGCGTAAAGGTCGAAGTTTTCGCCGACGAAAGGCTTGACGCCATGGCTAGTCAGGCCTCCATAATTCTCCTGGGCGCCGACGCCCTGCTTCCTGAAGGGTCGATTATTAATGGTTGGCCGAGTCTTAAACTGGCTGAGGCTGCCGCTAAAAGAGGTAGGCCTGTCTACGTGGTATGTGATTCCTCGAAGATTTCGCCGTATAATCTTAAGCCTGAGGAGGGCTTCGATCTGGTCCCAGCGAGGCTCATCCGGGGAATAGCCATGGAGATGGGGGTTTTAAGGCCTGAAGAGCTTTCCAGGCTTGCCTATAGGGTTGAGGGTTATTGGCGGATGCTTTAGCTAGCCTTGCCTTTAAAGGCTTTAAGAAGCTTCCAGCCTAAGAAGCCAAGCATATAGGAGGTTACATTTAAAAATTTTAGAAGGGCCACCAGCGGAATGTAAAGGGCTTTCCCCCTCCCCCTAACCGCCCTAACCGCGTTAACAAGCCTCCAAAGAAAATTCACTGCGAAAAGCGCTAGGGGGATGGGGTAGAAATGGGGGTCTAAAAGGAGGATTAGAGGCGAGAAAAGCATGGCTCCCGTAGCCAGGAAACACATTTTAAGTTTTGGAGTGAAGGCTTCGGGATGCCTTTCCGTGAGACGGGCGAACCCTGTTCCCCACCGGAGCCTCTGCCTGAGGAATTGACTTATGCTTGAAGGGTTGACCGTGTAGGCTTTCACCTTTGGGTTTAAAACTTGACATTGATAGCCTAGCTTCTTAACTCTAAAGTAAAGTTCAGCGTCCTCCCCCACAGGCATGGACTCCTCAAAGCCTCCGACTCTTTCTAAGGCCTCCCTCCTATAGGCTACACAGGCGCCGAAAGGCCAGGGCCTGTTAACCCTGCTTTGCATCAGCTCAATGGCCCTTGCAATCCTGCTCTCCGAGTTCAGCGAGTAAACATCCCCTCCCACACATGCCAGCTCACTATTGCTCCTAAAGGTTTCCAGTAGCTCCTCTAGGGACTCCTCCTCCACCACGCAGTCCCCATCCACGAAGAGGATTAGGTCTCCCTCAGCCTCCTTGAAGCCAGCGTTTCTGGCTGCAGCAGGACCAAGCCTGCTAGTTTTAACAAGCTTAATCTGGCCGCTGCGGCTTAACGTGTTTAGGATTTCGCTGGACCCATCGGTTGAACCGTCGTCAACCACGATTACCTCGCATTTTACCGGGTTGCCCTTAAGGAAGTTCTCTAAACATTTGAGGATGGTGTCCTGCTTGTTGTAGCAGGTTACGACCACCGACAGTTTTTCCATCGTCTACGTTACCTAGGTAAATCTTAACCTAAACATATAAAACTAAGGCTTGTTAAACGTTTCCAAACTCCTTAAGCCTTTCCTGCCAATATTTCACCCATTTCCCAGAGCCTAGCCGCCTACTAACCTCAATGCAAGCCTTAACATAGGCTTTCTTCCTCTCAACCGGTAGGGCTTCAACCTCAGCCTTAAGCTTCCCATACACCTTCTCGGGATCATAGATAGGCAAACCCATGCTGGAGATTACATAGCAGAAGGCGCCAAGCAGCGGGTTACTCTCCATAATTTTTCGGACGTTTCCAACCGTGTTAGCATAAACCTTTATCCTGTCTCTCCGGTCTAGGCTCCTTGAAAGGAGGCGGAGCTCCCCGCTAAACTGCGTGAACTGGAAAAGGGAAACCTTGTCGTCTAGGAGGACGAAGAAGTCGTAGTCGCTGTGGCTGGTGGGGTTTCCATAGGCCCTTGAACCGTAAAGCACAATGCTTAAAACTTTAATTCCATGCCTGGCTGCAACCCTTAAAACCAGCCTTTTAAACCTGGCTATTAAAGGGTCTGCCTCAGGCCCTGCCAAAC
>CAZAJK010000030.1:0-10915 GCA_964485425.1 uncultured Candidatus Bathyarchaeia archaeon
TGAGATTGAAAAAGTAGAAATTCTTGATATAAGAAAGAAGGCTTTAAGAGACTCACTAATGGCTAAACTTACATACTATGACTATTTTTGCCATAGCATTGGCAACTATATTTTCTCTAAAACAATTGGGAGATGTATAGCTTTTAATGGCGCCGCATTTGCAATAAAAAGGTATGCCTTCGACATGCTAGGTGGCTTCAGAAGAGTATTATCAGAGGATTCAGACCTCGCTATACGCTCTTTCCTTAAAGGTTTTAAGTTTAAACTTTCGAAAGATATTGAAGTTTACACGCAGGTTCCGCCTAGCCTTAAAGAATGGTATGCGCAGAGAAGAAGGTGGGGTATTGGAGCTGCTTTATGGATAAGAGAGTATTATAAAACTCTTGCGAAAATAGTGGTTGAACACCCAAAAACACTTTTCTCATCAATGTTTGCAGTTGCACCGTCCTTAACCTTTCTTCTACTAAACATTTTACCGCCAACTTTCTCTTATGAAAACTTCATCGTCTTACTGCTGACCATCGCGGCTACCAAGTTAAGCTTTCTCATTCCGTCAGCGTATGTAGCACTTATAACGCTTCTCCTACTGAAAAATGTTTTACCATTAGCCATAAGCTTCGCAGTAGTTACACCCCTATATTGGTGGGCCTCCAAAAAACTTAACTACACTTTTAACCCCATAGAATTCATTCTCTACTACTTTCTCCTATCTCCTCTATGGCTTCTAATAGTTATAATCAGTCTTATTAGGATCTTCTTAACTAAAGATGGCAATAATATTTTGAAAATGGATTGGAAAATTTGAAGGATTTTGTTAAGCGGGGACTGATTGCAGGAGTAGGCCACAAAAGGGAGTAGTTTAGTTCAAATTCTCACATACCCGGAAAGCTGAATGCAATAAGACAAGTCTGAGAATAACGTTTGTGAACTGTTGCTGCCTTCGGCTTCCCTGTTTCCCTCCAGTTTACACCGTCCGAAACTAGTAGCACGATGCGGTTGTTGATCTTCTCTAATCTGCTTTTCAGCTTATCAATTCTTTTCGGCACTTCAACTTCGGAGCGGAGTATCTCAAAAACCTTATTTATCGTCAAAAGGGGGAAAGGTGATTTCCCCATATTTGAAGGAGTAGGCTTTTTTCGCCAGTTCGCAGGTCTTCCAAAGCATGTAAAGATTAAAAACTTAGGATATTTTAGCAGATAGGCATTCTCAGATATTTTTCAGCATTCAGAATGCTTTCAAGAAGGCCGGCAAACCCGGGCCTTGCTCTTCCTTACCTTCTCCGGCTTTAGGCTTATCCTCCCCGGATTCAGGCTTGGATATTTCTTGAAGTTCCTCTACCAGTTTTCCTATGTTTTGCAGTTTGCCTTTAAGAGCCTCTATTCTTCCTTCATCCTTTAGAATGTAGAGAGGCATGTTTGTCAGCGTTATCGAGCTGGCATCCTTCTTTTCAATGTTGCCGTAAACATCTACAACGTAGGTTTCGCCTGTCAAATCGTCTGGCAGTTTACCCGGCTTCCATGCAACAAAAATTTCTGAACTGTCTGCGTAAAACCTGTAGCATCCCTCATCGACCTTCTCAACCCTATCAAAGTTCTTAAGTAGGGTTGTCAGTGTTAGAAACATCCTCAGCATTCTTTCATCCTTTTCCTCTGAAAATATGAATGGATATTTTAGTCCTATGGCCCCATTTGCGAAAGATTTGACGGTGCCTATAACCCATAACCTTGCTTTCTCCTCGACGGGCAGGCCTCCCGGGGCTGGAGAAATCTCTGTGCCCCAAACCTTCACATTCTCAATGCCAAAAGATGAAAGGTAGTCTCTATAAACTCTGAAGCCTTTGCTTAAGTCTTCAAAACTTTTCTTGTCTATTCCGCTGGTTCCCACGTTATAGTGGATGTTTCCATAGTCGAAGCATCCCTTCGAGTATTTCAAGGCTTCCCTCCAGAAATTGTTTCCTAAAACCACTATGCCGACATCGCCAGCAGCTGCAATGTTCACTTTCGCTTCAGGATCAGCCTCTTTTATCGCTTCATAGCTTGCTTTCAGAATTTCAGCGTAATCTTTGCCTGTGCCAATAAACTGGCTGCGGTCTTCCGGTTCATTAAGAATAGTCCAATATTTTATCGGATATTTTAAGCCTGGCATATCTTCAATTCCGTCACCATCGTAGCGCTCAACGACTTTCCTCACAAAATCTTTGTAGGCTTCCATATCGTAAGGCTTGTATGGCGGCGGGGATGGAATGTGGGCTGTTGTCTTCGGAAGCCTTTCAAGCTGCTCTTCAGAATATTTCTGCTTAAAGTCCCATTCGGCGAAGGATGTTATCTTTGCTATAATCCTTACGTCATATTCCTGTATTTTCCTTACAACTTCATCAGACTTTTCAAAGTTGTATTCTCCTTTTGAGGGCTCTATTTCACCCCAAATGAAGACCGAGTCAAGCCTTATCCAGTCTAAGCCTAGCAGATGTGCAAGCCTGGCAGTTGACACCTCATCCATCTTGGCGCCTATACCAAACCGGTAAAACTTCTCAGCAAACTTTTCTTCCTCAGCCTTGGATTCAAGCCCGCCTTCAAAAGTTTCCATTTCTCCACCTCGTTTAGGCTTTTGGATCCATGTTTTATAGACCATGATGTAGCCTCCTCCGGGCAGTTTTGCAACCGCAGGGTCGCCGACACCGTATTGGTCTAAACTGCCTTCCTCACCGAATAGTACTACTTCAGGCTCAGACCAGTTTTCCAAGTCTCCCGTATAGGATAGGTAAATTTTCAGGGGGCCAGCTTCGTCGAGGTGGAAGTAGACTCTTAAACCTTCACCGTAAGGTATGGTGCAGGATACTCCACCTCCGAAGGGGAGTTTCCTAAGCTTCTTAAAGGTCAATCCGTCCTCCGATTCTAGGAGGGTTAGCTCAGGCCCAACAATCATGTACCACCGGCCTTTAAACTGGAAGACGTCGGGGTCTGTGACTAGGCTTCCAGGCTCATGGTATCGGCAGCCTTCTTCAGGAGTGAAGTTTATTCCGTCTTCGGAGATGGCTGAAACTATTTTGTCCTGGGGCCCTTCAAGTGGCATGTAGGAGGCGTAGAGCCGGTAGCGGCCGTCGGGTAGCAGAACCACGTCGGGGTCAACCCATTCAGGGGTAAGCCCTTTAACCCTCCCATAGGTCCATGTCTTACCTCCATCCGCGGAGACGGCTACGGTTATCCCGCCGTTGAGGTAGTCTACATAGTAGACGCGGAGGTTTCCCTCATGGTCTACGATAACGTCAGGGACGGAGGCTTGGTCGGCTAGGATTTGATAGGTTTTATTCCAATGGACGCCGTCGGTGGAGGCGGCTAGGAGAAGCCTATGGTTCCAGGGGCCATCTTCCCCCTCTTTGCCCGGTATGGGTTTGCCTGCACCGGAAGCCGGGGTAATCGTTTCCATGGAGGGAAGCTTTTTCCTCCCAAACTGGGAGGCCAAGATGGCTAGGTCTACAATGTCTATGCTTCCATCACCGTTGAGGTCGGCTTCAGGCTTGAAGCCTGCCATTCCAACCTTAAGCCCGTAAACCTTCCTTAGAACCTTTAAGTCTTCAACGTTGACTTGGAAGTCTCCAGTTAGGTCTGCAGGCTTAGGCGTGAAGGGGCGTGGAAGCTTAACTTCAGCCTTTCGAATTCCACCCTCGAAAAGCCTTAGCTTCCGGTCGGTCTCCCCGAAGCCTGCCAAGATTTTAGATGCATCGGGAGTTATTTGGACGTTTTGAGCTGCGCAGAGGAAGGGGTGCTTATAGTGCTTGCCCTTCGCCCCCTCAAAGTCTTTGAAACGCCAAAGAATGGTTCCCTTCTCGTTTAGGAATAAGCTCGTCCATGCAGCCTGCCACGATGTATTTGCCGTCAGGTGTAATGGCTAGGGCGTTGTGGCCTATTGGCGGTATCTTCCTCCACCAGAGGACATTTCCATCCCGGTCAAACATGTAGAGAGCACTGTTGGAGAAGATTAATATTCTGGAAAGATCTGAGGATGCCTCCCCATACTGGATTACCTCGGGTGCCTCAAACTTCCAGCGTAGGTTTCCCTGGAAGTCGTAGGCGTATAGTTCCTGGCTCTTCCCTGCCACTACAATTAAGTCGTTGTTTTCGCTGATTTTCAGCATGAAGGGAAGGTAGCCTCCATGGTAGCGTTTCCACAGCAACCTGCCTTCGATGGTGAAAAGGTAGGTGTAGCCGTCGGTGCTTGAAACAGCCACATACTGGCCGTCGGAGCTGAACTCTATCTCCCTGACATGGTCTCCAGTCTCATAGCTCCATAGAAGGCTTCCGGTTTCAGCGTCGTAGAGGCCGACATAGCCTCTACCCTGAGGGGTGGGTCCAAAGGCTAGGTAGCGTCCATCCGGGGAGAACTTTACCTCCCGGACGGGTTGGGGTCCCACGTCAACCATCCAGAGGAGGTCGCCCTTCCTATTCCATACGTAGACCTTCCCTGCATGGCTTCCTGAAGCTATCTTCGAGCCGTCTCTGGCTAGGTCTACAGCCCAAGACTCCCGTTCAATCTGCCTCTTCCAGAGAAGTTCACCCTCACCCCTGAAAAGGTAAACGTTGGTGGTTTGGGGAGGTATAGTTATGCCTGGGAAGCCATGTTCACCCTGACATACAGCAATTAAACTCCAATCTTCAGATGGAATACACTTCCATATTCCATAGCCTTCAACGCTTTCAGCCCAGACAAGCTTGTAGGAGGCCTCCGCTTGGAGCGGGCTAAGCTCAATGTTAAGGTTTAACCCTTCAGGGGGAACCCTCAAACTATACTCTGAATAATGCTCATAGCCCTCAGCTGAAACCTCAAGGTGGAGAATCGGTTCACCCCTCAAATTGAAGCCTTCATAGATTTCCTCTAGGACCTGGCTTGATGGAACCTCAACCTTAAAGCATCCATCCATTCCTGAGACGGCAAAACCACATTCGAGGTTGCTCCAATAGCAGACTCTAACCTCAGCGTTGGGGACTGGGAGGCCCGTATGTTTGTCAACTATTCTCCCCCTGATTTCGGAGGTTTTGGGAAGTTTAATCTCCTGAAAGCCTACGTTGAGGGTTACCGTGGCTGGAGGACTATCCGGCTTAGTAAGGTTCTGAATGGTCACCGTCACGGTTTTCTGAACGGTTTTCACGCCTGGAAAGATGGTGAAGGCGTAAGTAATGTAGCCTTCTTCTCCCGGTTCGAGAACGAGGTCTCCTCCCCCAATGCAAATCCATTCTTCAGGAACCCCCGAAATGCTGGGGTGCAGGCGGACCTTTTCACTGCCAACGTTCTTTACGGGAATGGTGAACTTGCAGGACTGTTCTAGGGGATAAATTATGGTGTGGCTAAACTCCCCCTGAGCCACCTCAATGCTTCCAACCGTTATAGCGGCAGACGAGGCTTCCGCAACCCCCCTCCCCAGGGCTTCTGAGAGCCTTTTCTGAAGTTCTCTAAGCTTCTCCTCGGAGCCATGAACTATGAAGGTGAGGCTGGTGGAGGCTGAAAACGTATCAGCCTCAGTTAGCTCCGAGCAGCCTTCAAGGTTTACGGCTAGGATTTTACCTGTGACTGTTTGCGGAAGCCTCACTCCGGGATAAAGCACGTATACCTCTAGGTCTGGGAGGCTGAACCTGTAAAGGCCCTCATCTAACGCTTCAACCGAGCTGAAGCCTTCCAGTAAGGCTATCATGGTCTTATACGCGTAGTAAGCCTTTTTGGGAGTTCCATCCGCCCTAATCAGGGCTGACTTAGCTAGGTTCTCAGGGACCTGAGAGCTCTCCATGTAGGCGGTGTAGAAGATTTTTTCTATGCCTCCAGCGAAGCCCTCCACACAGGCTTTCACAACAAGCTCAGCCTGCTCCTCCTCACCTATCATGCCGAACTCCAAGTCGAAGCCTTCGGCTACTTGGAGCTCTGTAAGCCATATGGGTTTATCTATGCCATGAGCTTTCAGGTAACCCTTAAGCCTTTCAAGAGCCTTCGACACGTGGGGGTTTAGGTTGTGGAAGGTTATTATGTCTATGTATTGGCCTCCCCCAAGGTTGAAGAATTCACCCCAGAAGAGACCCCACTCATCAGCGGTTTCAGGCACGTAGGCTATTCCGCCGTTTAAGATTTTCGCTTCAGGGTCTGCCTCCTTAACAGCCTCATAGGTCGCTTTTACAACTTCCAGGTAGTCGGCTGGGGTTCCCTTGAAAAAGTTCAGGTTTTCGCCTTTAAGACCCATTTCAGGCTCGTTAATCACCTCCCAATGTTTGATGGGCTGGAGGAGGCCTGGCATGTCGTTGACTCCGTCTCCGTCGTATCGTTCGACTAGGGCTCGAACGAAAGCCTTGTAGGCCTCCATGTCGTGAGGCTTATATCGGCTTTCCGGCAGAAGCTCCTCGAAGCCTTGGGAAGCCTGCCAGCCAGGCTGCTGCCTCCAGTATTCTTGATCCCACTCCGCGTAAGGCCAGATGGTGGCCATCACCCTGATGCCTAGCTCCTGAGCTTTCTTAACGTAAAGGTCTGTTTCTGAGAAGTCGTAGAAACCCTTCACAGGTTCAATTTTACCCCAAATGAAGGGGCCTGGGTGAGGCCTATCCCACCTAAAGCCTAAATCTAGGTGGGGTATGAAGGCTGCTTCGCCTCCAGCCGGGCCTGGACCTACAAAGCCGAACCTAATCTCCTTAACAGTGAAGCTTCCTTGCAGGCCGTCGACCTCAACCAGGTAGAGGCCGGGTTTCGACCTAGCTACCTTAAAGGTTACAGTCTTCTTCTCTCCTCCCTCCACCATGATTGTTTTAGCCTCTTCTATTTCGCCGTTGACTTTCAACGTTAGCTCTTTCTCGCCGGATTTTTCTCCTAGGTTTGAAACTTCAACTTTGATTTCCACGCTTTCCCCAGGAGCAACCTCGCCGGGAGATATGGTGAGGGAGGTTGTTTCAAGCGTAGCTGGCTCCAGCAGCCTTTCCGTATACCATTCTCTTAAGACCTGCTCAGCGAGGCTACCCTTAAGCGACCAGTTCATGGAGACCGGCGGGTCGAAGATGAAGAAGCCGTCAAGCCTGCCTTCCCCCTCCTCCAGCACAACCCTTATGGCTTCCGCCCTCTTCTCCTCACTCATGGAGGCTTGGAGAGTTGCACCCCAGATTCCAAACTCCGTCGTAACGGTTGGAACATCGTATTTCTCCGCGAGCTTTAACGCTTCCTCGATGAAAAGTTTCACCCTTTCCCTGCTAACCTCAGTATCCTCAAAGGGGTAGATGCATATGCCTAAAATGTCATAGCCCTGAATGTTGAAATCTACTTTTTGAAGAGCTATCTCTTGGAAGGCCAGCCTAACCATGAGCTTACCCTTATAGTACTCCCTAACCTTCGGGAGGATGTCCCGACACCACTGAGCTGCGAACTCTAAACCTCCGAGGTAGTAGTCGGGCTCAAGGGTGGGGGCGAAAATCTCAACATTATATTCTTGAGCCACCTTTGCCAGCTCTAATACGAGGCTGTTATATTGCTCGATGAAGCCCGGCTTCTCAACAACCTCCCTTGGAACGGGCACAGGCTCACCTTCCCCATCTCCATAGCTCACCTCCAAGGTTAGGAAGGTCTCGAAACCTTCCCCATGATATTTCGATAAAGCCTCTTTGGCCGCTTGAAGATGTAGGTTGAAGAGGTCAACGTTTAGGCTTCCATCCTTATTGACGGCTAGCTTGACGGCGAATCCAACAATGTTAACCCCGTCCCTCCGCAGGGTTTCCACATCACTCATGGGATGATACTTTTTTCCAGACAGGATTTCCATTGTTAGCGCTGGCATCCACACGCCCCGGTAAACTTTGAGCTCCTTCGCCGGACCTTTTACTACCTCTTGAGGAGCGGAGTTATCGGCAGCCCAGCAGGTTGGAGAGGGAAAATTTAACAGTAGGAGGAATAGTAGGAGGAGGGTTAGGATTTTAGGCCGGCTTTCAGCCTTCAAACCTTCTACCCCCGAACTAAGGCGGTAAAGGAGAAAGCTGAAAAGCTATCCCGCAGGCTCAAAGAGCAATGCTGGAAAGCTGCCTGCACCATTGGAATGCAAGGAAAAATAGCTATGAGAAGGAAGAGGATTGAAAACAGGGCTTTCAATCCTCGGTTTCCCTTTTTGTTTTGAAAGCTTATCAAAACAATATAAAACTTTTAACGGTTCTTCTTATCCCCTCCAAAGAGCGCTGGAAGATTTTGAACTTAGGGTTAAATTCCAGCGGAGCCTCAGCCTCTTCTCTTTCGACTCACGCTGAAGAGTGGTTAAAAATCGCCTGGGAGGCGGGGTTAAACCTTGTAGAGGTCTGGATGGTTCTTAACCTCTTTGATAAAGTCTTCGGCAACTGCGTCTATGGTTGGGAATTGGGGTTTCCAGCCAAGTTCTTGTTTAAGCTCGGTGTCGTCCATGTATTCAGGCCAGCTTTTAACGATTTCGGCTATGGCTGGGTCTGGTTTGAAAGTTATTTGGGCTTCTGGTAGAAGCTTTTTCACAGCTTCAGCTATTTCTATGGCTTTGGGGGTTGGCTGAACTCCTCCAACATTGTATATGCGGCATTTGAGCCTATCCATCTGCTTGTAGGCTTGAACCATTAAGTCTACGGCATCCTTAACGTAAATTAGTGGAAGCTTAGTGTCTTCGGGAACGTTTACCGTGTAGGGTTCACCTTGAGCAGCCTTCTGAATGATTAGGGTGGTGTAGGCTGTGGTTCCGCCATTCACTCTTCCAGGCCCCACAACAGCGGGGAACCTGCAAGCAACAAAGTTTATGCCATACTTACGTGAGAAGTAGGAGCCAACGAGCTCCCCGAAAACCTTTGAGATCCCATATAGGGTTTGAGGCTCAAGGTAGACGTTTCCTTTCACGATTTTAGGGACACCAGGCCCGTAAACGGCTATGCTGCTAGCGAAGAAAAGACGTTTAACCCCCATAATCCTTGCAGCCTCACAAACATTCCATGTGCCCTCAATGCCCACCTCATAGCCAGCCGTAGGCTCCGCTTCAGCGATAACTGTTAAAATGGCTGCTAGATGGAAGATTCCTTCAACATCAAAGTCTTTTAAGGCCTGAATGAGGCTTGAAAGCTTTCCAATATCCCCCTTAAAGACTACCACTTTATCCTTAATGTCAGCGATACGCTTAAGGTTGGGGTAGTAGTCGAAGAGCACAACCCTATGCCCTTCAGCCACAAGTCTTCTTGCAAGGTGGGAACCTATAAAGCCCGTTCCACCCGTAATTAGGATGGAGTCCAAAGAGAACTCACCCCTATCATATGTCTAAATTTAACCTTTGCCTGTGAAGCTAATAAAAGCTTATGTTCAAAGCAGAAATAAAAAAATTTTTAAACTTATTTGGGGGACATCTTTGTAGTGGTGGAATCGAAATGTCGGAGCAAGTTTCACGTCGTGATGCACTTAAATGCATTATCACGGGCATCGTCTGCGGTGTAGTTGCTGGTGTTGGGGGTTATATGGCTGCTCCACGCGGGGTGGCCAGGGAAACCGTAACAACCACCGTAACTGAAACCACAACGGTGACCACCACCCAAACCGTGACAGCTGGGGCCCCAGCAGCTAAGCCTCGAACCATTCCATCAGAACCGCTGAAAATTGGGATTGTGAGCTTCCTCACAGGTGCGGCGGCAGCGCCTTTCGGCATACCGGGCAAAAACGCCTTCGAACTCTATGTTGAAACTATTAATGCCCAGGGTGGGATTGCTGGCAGAAAATTAGACCCCATCTACTGTGACGAGGCTGGGGGGGTGGATGCTCAGGTTAAGCTAGCCAGGAAGCTTGCCCTAGAGGACAAGGTGTGGGCGATCATAGGCTATATCTCATCCGCCGACTGTAAGGCTGTGGCGCCTCTAGCCGACGAGCTAGGCATACCCATCATCATGTATGACTGTGGAACCCACGTGCTCATGGAGGGCGAAACCTCACCTTACGAGTGTCCAAAGTATAAGCTGGCCTTCCGAACCAAGTCTCACCTATGCATCGACAATGTAGGCTTAGCCCTCTACATTAAGAAGTACTATCCGAACATTAAGAGGGTGGCAGGCATTAACCCCGACTATGCTTGGGGTAGGGACAGCTGGAAGATCTTCAAGCTGGCTTTGCAGAAGCTTATGCCTGACGTTGAGTTCGTGGGTGAATGGTGGCCTAAGCTGTTCACCACAGACTATACGGCTCACATCACCGCTCTGCTAGCAGCTAAGCCTGACATCATTCATACGGCTCTATGGGGTGGAGACGCTGTAACCTTCACGAAGCAGGCTTTGGAAATGGGTCTCTTCAAGCAGGCTATTGTGGCCTATTCACGGGGTGAACCCTACCTGCAGGAGCTTGGAACAGCCTTCCCAGAAGGCCAGATAATTAACTGTGCAGGGCCCCACTACTATAGGTATCCGCCTCCAGACAAGTGGCCTCTCAACAAGTGGTTCGTCGAAGAATACACTAAGCGCTATGGCAAGTATCCAACCTACCCATGCTACCATGCAGCCCAAGCCATGACAGCCTTCAAGACGGCGTTGGAGAAGGCCATAGCCATGGTGGGAGGATGGCCTGAGCCAGACGAGTTCGCCGAAGCAATGACCAACCTATGCTGTGAGACACCTTCAGGACTGCTAATGATTAGGGAAGACCACAACGGTGTCGAAGACTCTACACTTGTTGGAGTAACCAAGATGGTTCCAGAAGTCGAGCCGAAGTTCCCAATCCTAGTTAACACTGAGGCCTACCCGGCACACCTAGTTAACCCGCCTGTTGGGATTAGAACGGAGGACTGGATAAAGAGCTGGAAGGTCTAGGGCAGCCTAGCTGTCGAAGGGACAGCTGATGGAAGCCATCTGGGCGTTAATCCTACTAAACGGTATTTACTGGGCGGCCGTCCTCTTCCTAATATCCCTCGGCTTAAACATTA
>CAZAJK010000031.1:0-10775 GCA_964485425.1 uncultured Candidatus Bathyarchaeia archaeon
CCTAGGTGTTCTGATAACCGAGGTGCCGGAAGGCTTTGAAATAGACGCCTTCAAACTGGCTGAAATAGTGGAGGAGTCTATGAGCGCTCCAAGCTATGGGCTGCTTAAAAGGGAGGATGAGGCCGAACTAGTGGTTAAGGCTGCTGAGCAAACCCTCTTCGCAGAGGATGTAGTTAGAATTATGATGAAGAAGTTTGTCGACTCCTTCCCGAAACTGCCAGACGACACTAGGGTTTGGTTTAAGGTTAGAAGCGAGGAGTCGATTCACAAACACAATTTGATGGCTAAGAAAACCGCCACCTTCGGAGAGCTTAAAGCCGAGGTGGAGGCGAACAATGCGAGCAGACCAGGCTGAAAAGTTTTTTCCTAAGAATTTTACGGCTAGGGATAGAGCCATATTTGAGGCTGGAATAGCCTTGGGAGCCATCTACCACCAGCTGGTGGGGTTCCCCGTAGCCGGGAAGCCTAAACTGCTCAAACTTCTAGGGGAAGCCTTCTCCCAAGCCTTCAGCCTTCAACCTTACAGGTCTAAAGTGGAAATCAGGATTGCTAGGGAAAGACTTCGGAAGCCTGGAAAATCTCCATACCAGAAGTATGAGGCCTTGAGGGGGGACCAGTTGGAAGTAGAGGTGGAAACCGTTTATCAAGACGTTAGAGTTAAGGCGTGTTTGCGCTATGTTCCCGAACTCAAATATCCGCTTATGTATGTGGAGAAGGTTTCTGAGAGGCGGGCTTAACGCCTGGACCTCAGATTTAAGGCTAAAAGATAGATTTCCGCGCTCCTAGCCCTTGAAGCCTTAGGCTTAATAATCTTCACGGTTTCAAACCTCCTTTTAAGCTTCCTTATAAAAGCTTGAAGAAACTCGCCTTCAAAGACTTTAACTAGGAGGCTGCCTCCAAGCTTTAAGGTTTTTAAGGCTGTTTGGAAGGCAGCCTCAGCCAACTCCATCTGCCTAGCATGATCAACCTCCCAAACCCCTGAAATATTTGGAGAAGCATCAGAGAGCACCACGTCAACCCTGCCCCCCATTTTCTCTAGAACAGTCTTGGGAAGCTCGGGATTCCTCACGTCGAGGGTTATCAGGGAAACATTGGAAGCCTCCAGGGGTTCAACGGGCTTAACGTCGACTCCTAAAACTTTTCCCTTCGGTCCTACTAGGCTGCTGGCTACTTGAAGCCAGCCTCCTGGGGCGCAGCCTAAATCAACCACTTTAAATCCTGGCTTTAAAATTTGGTAGCGTTTCTGAATTTCTAACAGTTTGTAGACGGCTCGGCTGCGGTAGCCTTCCTGCTTAGCCAGCTTATAGTAATGGTCTCTGCGCCTTTCAAGCCTCCAGTTTCTTACCAAGGCTGCTTTTACCCTTCCCTTTAGGCTCTGTTTGAAGCAGGTGAACGGTCTTCTCAGCCCACTGGGCTAGGAGGGGGCATGAGGAGGGTGAAATGGGGCCTCCAAGCCCGCACCTATCTTGGTTTGGACAGAAGGCGCATGGGAGGTCGAGGATGGAGAGGGGGTTAACCGAGCGCTTCTTAGCTATAAGCCTATAAGTCCACTTTCCCTCGTGAAGTTCACGTCTACGCTCAATTAGCCCAGCTCTCTCCAGTCTAAGCGAAATGCGGGAGCCTTCACGGCTTGTAGCCTTAATTTTCTTCCAAAGCTGGCTTTGGAGAATTCCCTTCTCCCCTCTGTCCTTAATCATTTTGAAAACTTTGTATTCGAGGTCTTCGCCTTTCTTGGAGGGCAACCCCCTCCCCAACCCCCTCCAAAATAAGCAAACATAACATTAACTAAAAAGCTTAAAGAAAGCCTTAAGAAAAAGGGGACTCTAGCGGGGACATGGGTTTGAGTGGGCTTGCCGCCGGCGTAGACGATGCTGGAAGAGGCTCTATCATAGGCCCCCTCGTAATAGCGGGGGTTCTCTACCCAGAAGCAAACATGGACGATTTAACCGCCATCGGGGTGAAGGACTCCAAGAAGCTCACGCCTTTAAGGCGTAGGAAGCTGGCTGAGGAAATTAAGAAGATGGTTAAAGGCTATCATGTTGTGGAGATCCCTCCAGCTAAGGTAGATGAAGCAGTGGCTAGGGGGCGAAAATTTAGGAAGCTCAACTTCCTTGAAGCTAGAGCTATGGCTGAGGTTATTGGGAAGCTTAAGCCTGAAGTAGCCTATATAGATTCATGCGACATCGACGTTAAGAGGTTTTCATCCCACATTGCCGAGTTCTTAAAGGTTCCGGTAAGGCTTGTCTGCGAACATGAGGCTGAGGAAAAATATCCGGTGGTGGCTGCAGCCTCCATCATAGCCAAGGTTCATAGGGATCAGGCGGTAGCCAAGCTTAGAGAGCAGTATGGAGACTTTGGAAGCGGCTATCCCTCCGACCCTAGAACCTTAAAATTCTTGGAAAAATGGGTTAGGGAGCATGGGGAGTACCCTTGGTTTGTCCGTAAGACTTGGAAGACTCTCCGAAGGCTTCAGCCCTTCCAGCTTAAACTCTGACGGCTATTTTTCAGGCTGAGGTTTAGAGGCTTGGGAGGGGTAGGCTGCTGTTTAAGGCTACCCCACCATCTTCAACGTAAATTTCAATGTCACCCCTCACCCTTGCAGAATCATAGTTGCTGGTGGCTGCGATACACTCGCTCTTGGTGAGCCTTAAAACTTCTAGGCCCTCATCGTTCAGGCTTATGCCTCCAGAGGCCACCTTAACCTTAAACTTTAAGCCTACGCTGGGACCAACCCTGACGGGTGGAACCATCACCCCTCCGCTTCCAACCCTCGCCTTAATCTTAGAGTCACAGCCTAAGCTTCCAGCGTCAAATTTGAGGGTTAAACCTCCCGAGGTTATCTCTATGTCAGCCTTCTTAAGGGAAGCCCCGGTGGCAATCTTTAACGCGACGCCTCCAGAATTCACCTTCAAAGTTAAACTTTCCACCCTACAGTTTCCGTCGAGCTCAGCCCTGAAGCCTCCATTCACCAGGCTTATGTCAAGCCTATAGGTATAGGCGGGCCCTAGGAGAATCTCAGCCGAACCCATCAACCGCTCAGCCGAGAAGATTAAGGTTTCCCCCGAAACGGTCTGAGAAACTTTAGGAGGCTCAACCGATGGACTATACCTAAACACTACCTTGTAGGCTAGTTCTGGGTCGTCCACGGCTTCCAAGGTTATTCCGCCGGTGGAAGCTGCCAACTCGATGCTTACTATTTTGGCTTCAGGAGCCTCAGCCTTCCTAACCTCGTATTCAACTGTAACTTTACTGCTGAAGTTTTGCTGGCTGAAGGAGTAGGGAAGAGTGAGGGTGAGAGTTGAAGATACCAGGGAGAGTAAAATTACGAAGACTACTATTGCGCCTAGGAAGCTTGAAGCCTTCAACCTACATCACCATGGAAACCCTTAACGCTAGGAATAGGATGATGGTGTAGATGGTTAGGGGGGTTAGGAAGGAGGCTACAAAAGCTCTGCCCATATCAATTTCGTAAACCACTTTCGCCGCAGTAACCCAAACCGTAAAGAACCATGCAAGGGAAACTATCGTTAAAACTGTTACAAGAATGGTTTCCCCTGTTAGGGCTGTTAAGGCTATCCCAGCCAGGAAGGGCATGGCAGCCACCCAACAGTAGCCTGTAAGCGTTAAAATCTGAACGTAGGAGCCGTCTCCCCCGAAGAGGTATCGGCCAGCCACATGGGCTATCCATGAGGTTAAAGTCCAGAAGATTAGGCTGAAGAGAGTTAACCCCACTACGGCTGCTGGAACAGCCAGCCAGGCAAACCATTCTAGCTGGAAGCCTAAACTAAGCCATGGGGCGAAAAATTCCCCGATTCTGCCCAGCTGCCCTGTAAGAATGGAGCCTACAGCTAAACCCTCCACCACCGCGATTAAAACCACGGTTATGAGGGCTCCTCCAACACCTATTTCACCGTCTAGCATGGCTCTAAACGTGGCTTCAGGGTCTATTAAAACACCGCCAAGCCTCTCCAGAATTCCAGGTCCGCCGGGAGGCTCGGCGGAACTTCTACGAGCCATGGAAACCCCCCATCTGGCCCTAGAGGTTTCAGCAAACCTCGGTTTTAAAGCTTTTCCAGCGCACTTAAAACTCTTCTGGAGCCTCAAAACCAATGGTGAGAAGGGACTTAAGCTGGGAGAGAAGCTCGCTTACCTGAGGCCTATAAAGCTGAATTTCACCTTCCACCTGGCTTAAGCCTAGGAGGTTTGCCACAAGCCTCTTCTCCACTTCCCCTCCGTAAACTACATAGATGCCTTTACCCATCTCCAGCCTCCGGACCACCACGATGGGGAGGTGAAGCCTTCCATGCAGCTCCCTCGGAATCCTTCCAGCTAGCCGCTCTAAATCCCTACGCTTAAAATATATTTTTGAGCCATCCACTGCCTCCACGTAGGGGTCTTCCTCGGCTAGTAGCTGGGCTAGGGTTTTCCTCTCCTTAGGCATGTGGGCGTTAAGTTTTTCCACTAGCTTGCTTATGTGGGCGAGGTATCGGTCGTATTTTCTAAGCTCCCACATGGCTGGCTTCCCGCTTTCAAGACCTTTTAACCACTACCATGGCGTGAGCCTTATCGTATGGCTCTAAAACTATTTCTTCAATTATTTGGAAGCCTCTCTCCTTTAAAACCTCAACCTCACGTTGGAAAACTTCTTCAGGCTCCTTTGTTACGTCGATGCTTCTAGCCTTTAAAGCTATGAGGCCGTGGCCTCCGGGCTGAAGGAAGAGGTCAGCGTTGTCCGCTAAAACCTTAGCCTGCTCAGGCTGAGCAATATCACAGTAGACAACCTCCACCTTCTCCACCATCCAGCGGTAGTTTTCCGGCTTCCTAGCATCAGCCATAATCGGTATCATGTTAGACCTGTAGTTGCACACGTTGCTTATTAGCTCCCTTATCACCCGCTCAGAAAATTCAACGCAGAAAACCTTACCCTTCTCGCCTACAATATCTGAAACATGGCTGGCTGTGGTTCCGGTGGCAGCGCCGAGGTATAGAACTTTCACCCCGGAGGCTAGGGGCCAGGTTTTTAAGCCTTTAAGAATGGCTGCGGCAAGCTTGCTCCGATAGGCATCCCAAACCCTGTATTCTTGGCCTTTAAACTTGACTAGTCTTTCCCCGTAAACGGCTCTTCCAGGGGTTAGATTTAAGGTGGCAAGTCTTCTGCTTCCATCCTCAAGGTAAGCCCAAAATACGCCTTGAAAATCGCTGTGAGGCTTAATTTTTAGGGGCAAGGAGGTTTTACCTCCTCCCTCTCCGCCTTTTAGGTTTACGTTCAGGTTTGGGGGGTGGACGCCTATACTTCTCCCTTATCTCAGCCACCCGCCTGTCAAGGTCGGATTTAAGCCTATCCCCAATATATTCGCCGCTGAAGACGTCAACCTTAGCGGCTATGGAGATTTTTCCAGCTAGGGCCCTAGCAATTTTACCTCTCTGCCAGCGTGGGGCTTGATGGATGAGGGGGTGCTGGAAGATGATGCCATGTTTCGGCGGTCTCCCCCCAGTTCTCAAAGCCCTAAACAGGGCTTTCTCAGCCCCAAGCACTTGAATGGTGCTGGAGGGAAGCCTAGCCAGCTCCTCCAAGCCTCCAGCCAGCGAGATGAGGCGTGCTCCAATGGTGGGGCCAACCAAAGCCTTAAGGTTGGGAGCTATTTCACTTAGGAGGTCTTCAATGCGGCTGGCTAGATGCCTCCTCATTCTGGCTAGGTCGAGGTAGAGGCGGCAGAAGCTTTGTAAGGCTTCCAAGTCTTCACGGTCTAATGGGGCGCCCAGCGAGGTTTCAGCCGCCCTCTCCACAGCTTCAGCCTTGCTTCTTGGAAGACCCTCTTCCACGAGTTTTTCAGCCTTGAAGGCTGAGCGTTCGCCTAGGTTTGCCACAAGCCTTGCATAGGTTTCATGGGATTCGATGAGTCTGCTTAGCTCGGGGAAATGCAGCCCATACCACTCTCTAACTCTTCCAGCTAAAACGTTTAATGTCTTATCCAGCTCATCCACGGCTGAAACCTCTTGGATAACCACCTTATCCTTCCTGGCAGCCGCCTCCCTCACACGCAGCCTACTTATCCACGTGGAAACCTCTCTGAGAAAATCGTAGAAGGCTTCAGGCTTATCGAGGAAGCCAGCCTTAACCGCCATGTCAGACAGGTTTGAGCGGACAAGCTCGCCAGCTTTACTGGGAGCCTCAACCTCAGCCTCTACACCCAGCTTTTCCTTTAAAGATTTGGCCAGCCTTTCATTCTCCACGATTAGCTTGGTGACCCCCGCCGACCTAAGCCTTCTAACGGCTTCCTTGAGTTGGGGGACTATTTCTCCAGCTTCCACTTTTAGAGCTAGGCTTGAAGCTTTTTCAGGTTCTTTAGGGTATAGCGCCCTATCTACCAGTTTACCTTCCTCGTCTAGGAATAGGAGGCCGAACACCGTTTCTACTAGGTAGGCTTTAGACAAGACTTTCAAAACGCCCCTTCGTCTCCAACGAGAAAAGTGTTATAACAGCTCAGCTTATAAAGGGTATGAAAGCCCATGGCTAAGCCAGACCTCCAAGTAGAACTTGCCGGATTGAAGCTTAGAAATCCTCTAATGAACGCTTCAGGCATTTTAGGTTTAACCTGTTATTCGCTGGTCAGGCTGGCTGAGGCTGGGGTTGGAGCCGTAGTCACCAAGTCGGTGGGTTTGAAGGCTAGGGAGGGAAATCCTAACCCCACCGTGGTTGAGGTTCCAGGAGGCCTCCTCAACGCCATGGGGCTTCCCAACCCGGGGGTGGAAGCCTTCAAGGCTGAGCTGGCTGAAGCCCTTAAAACCCTGCAGACACCCGTAATTGTAAGCGTTTTCGGCTATGAACCCGGCGAGTATGGCGAAGTGGTAAAGAGGGTTGAGAAGCTCCCCGTAGCAGGCTTTGAACTTAACGTTTCATGCCCCCATGTGGGCGAGGTCAGGGAACTAGGCTCAAACCCTGAGCTGGTTAGGGAGGTGGCGCGTAGGGTTAAGGCTGCCACCAGTAAGCCTGTCTTCGTTAAGCTTAGCCCAAACGTCTCCAGCTTCGCTGAGCTTGCCGAGGCTGCTGAACGTGGAGGAGCCGACGGCATCACCGCCGTGAACACTGCTAGAGCTATGGCCATAGACTTGGAAGCCCGGAGGCCTATACTTTCAGGCGTCTACGGTGGGCTTTCAGGTCCAGCTTTGAAACCAATCGCCCTACGCTGCGTTTACGAAGCCTTTGAGGCTGTTAGGATTCCAATTGTGGGCTGCGGCGGAATTTCGGATTGGAGGGATGCCGTGGAATTCTTTTTGGCTGGCGCCTCAGCTATCCAGGTGGGCACAGCCCTAGCCTACCAAGGCCTTGAAGTTTTCAGGGAAATCTTGATGGGTGTTGAAGGCTACATGGCTGAGAAGGGTTTTAGAGGGGTTCAAGAGCTGGTAGGCCAAGCCCACCGGAGGTGAAGCTTAACGATTAAGCTTTTAAGCCTTGAAGCTGCTGGGAGACCGCGAATGGTGAGGGTTGAAAGGGTTAGGGTTGAAACTCCCCAGGTGAAAACCATCTTTTTCAGGGATGAGGCCTGCTCTAGGGGTGAGCCAGGCCAGTTCATTATGGTGTGGATTCCAGGTGTAGACGAGGTTCCTATGAGCTTAAGCTGGATTGGAGGTTTGGAGGAGGACGGCCTATCAGCCATAACGGTCAGGAGGGTTGGAGAAGCCTCTGAAGCCCTCCACAGGCTTAGGGAGGGAAGCTTAATCGGGGTGAGAGGCCCCCTGGGCAACGGGTTTAAACCTGTCAGGGGGAAGGTAATGCTTATTGGTGGAGGCCTCGGCATAGCCCCCATGAGGCCTCTACTTAAGAAGCTTAAGGCCTTAGGCTGCCGAGCCACCGTAGTTATGGGGGCTCTAACCGCCGAGGAAATGGCTTTAGCAGGGGAAATCGAAAGGCTTGTCGAGGGTTGGGGGAAGGTTTACAAGGCAACCGACGATGGAAGCTTAGGCTTCCATGGAACAGCCTCTCAGGCAGCCAGGGAAATCCTCCAACGTGAAAGTGGATATAGGCAGATTTACGCCTGCGGGCCTGAACCCATGCTAGTCGAGGTTTTAAAGCTCTGCCGCGAGTTTAAAGTGGAAGGCCAGCTTAGCTTAGAGCGGTATATTAAGTGTGGAATCGGCCTCTGCGGCTCCTGCATGGTGGGCCCCTACAGGATTTGCAGAGACGGCCCTGTTTTCCCGAGCAGACTCGTGGAGAAGCTGCCTGAATTCGGCTTATACAGGAGAGACGCCGCCGGGAGAAGGGAAGCTATTCCCTAAAAATATTTTTAGGGCAACTATTTCCCCCATAATGCTTCCTAGCGGCGTTTAGGTTTTGAGCAGGTTTGCGAGTTTCTGCAGGATACCCCCAGACGGGGTGGGTTTAGAGGCTTCTATTCGAGTTTTTCAAACCTATGGCTCAAGCTACGACAGCACGGTTAAAGGCTTAACTCTAGCTGGCATCCTCATCTGCGCTGGAAGCACCTCCCTCGCCTGCTACGGGGTTTTAAAGGAACTTCCTCTAGGTGAAGCTTTACCCATAGTGTTAGGGCTAATACTTTTAGCCTTCGGAATCCTCTTCGGAGCCTACCTTTTCGCCCCTAGAGGTTTCGGGCTTACCTCTGAAGGGGTCTTAGTCTCTAGGCCTGTCCGAAGTTTCATCATACCTTACAGGGAAATTGTGGAAGCTAAGCCTCTAGATAGGCTTACATGGCTAGGGGTTAGGCTTTGGGGGTCAGGTGGACTTTACGGCTTCTACGGCCTCTACTACCTCGCCCATATTGGTAAGGCCTGGGTTTACGCCACCAGGCGAAAACATCTCATCTATTTGAAGACTAGGGTTGAAACCTATGTTCTCAGCCCAGACCCCGTTGAAAAATTCCTCCAAAACCTTCTCCAGCAACTTAGAAGCAGTTAACCCTCAAACCTTATTTTAATATGGTTGTTTGTTGTGCGGAGGATGTTGAGGGGTTATTCGAGGATTTGTTTCACTAGTTCCTTGTCGCTTTCATGAGGCATGGGAAGACCGGTTACTGTGGCTGCTCTTTCAGTTAGGGCTACTAGGTCGTTTCGGCTGATTAGTTCTAGCTTGAATTTTCTTGAGCCTGCTAGAAGTTGCTGGAGGCTGGTTTTAATTCTGTCGTGGATGTAGCTGTATAGGCCGACTGCGCCCCAAGGGATATCCTTAAATTTTTCCCCATACCTAGCTTTGAGCTCGGCTGTGCAGCGGAAGAATCTTTCGGGTGTGCTGCCATACTCATCGGTGAAGGATTTTGGAAGCCTGCCTTCATGGGCTAGCTCGACGAAGTATTTGGCTTTCATTACCGCTGTTAATGGAGCCCTCCCCATGACTACGCCTTTAACTATTGGGCCATCACCAAAGTTGCTTAGAGCTATAGCCTTGTAGATTTGGGTTTCCTCGATGAAGCCTCCTGCCATCAGCACGTCTGGAACATGCTTACCCTTCCTCTTGAGTATTTGGGCACATTCCAGCACAATGGTTTCAAGGTAGACCGTTGGAATTCCCATTTCATCCATCATTGGAACTGGACTCATACCTGTCCCTCCACCAGCCCCATCGAAGGTTACGTAGTCTACTTTGGCTTCTGAGGCAACCTTAAGCGTGAAGGCGACAGCCGCAGGACGATATGCGCCAGTTTTGATTGACACGCGTTTTGCCCCCTGGCTTCTAAGCCATTCAATGTCTTCTACCGCGGTTTTCTGCTGCGGCATCCCAACCCGGCTATGCCGTTCAAAGGAGGTGAAGAGTTTCTGTTTAAAGGCCTCTTGGACTTGGGGGTCCTCTGGGTCTGGGATTATTAGGTATCCACGTTTTTTGAGCTGGATGGCGCTGTCCAAGTCTTTTACGCGGATTTCGCCGCCTATGGCTTTTGCCCCCTGACCCCACTTACGCTCTATACAGTTCACCTCAAGCTTTGATATGGCATAGGTGTCAACTCCAAGCCTCTGATCCTCCACGTTCGTCTGAACCACTAGGTCACCATATTTCCCATCCCAGAACTCCCTAAACAGCCTAACACGTCTCTCCATTTCCGGAGAATGCGCTACTTTCCCGTTAGCCAGTTGAAGGTTTGGATCCACCCCGCAAACGTTTTCGCCTATTATTAGGCCTATGCCTGAGATGGCTGCGCCGATTGCAAGGCCATCCCAGTTCAGCTTAGCCACATCGGTTGAACCATAAGCGCCTATGAAGATTGGAACCTTGAGGGGTATTCCGCCTATGTTTGTTTCAGTTGAGGCGTTTGGGAATAGGGCTTTATCCGGGTCTGACTCTATCCCCTCAGCACCCAGCAAAGCGGCTTGAATATTTAGGTGAGACCAGTCTAACCCATAGTCTTTCAGCGCCCCAGCCGTACTATAGCCGAAGTATTTTGGCGTGGGGTAAATGGCTTCCCTGCCTCGGAGGGCTGACAAGCCTATCTGACATAGGACTGGGCATTCGTAGACGCAGATTGGGCACATGCCACTAATGCTACTCACATCTTTAACCCTAGTTAAAGTCCCGATAGTAGATTTAGCGTTTAGATAGGAAGAGTTTAGGTGAACCTTCCCAGCCAGCATAGACACCCCCAGGTCCAAGCAACTCCTTTTATTAAGAGACTTCAAACTTACAACTAACTTAATAAAATTTTCTATTTGCATTTACCACTTACTGCCTTACAGCAATCCCTAAAAACTTAGACCTGCCTATACGATTATGTAAAAATTTTTTAGCATAACTGCAAAGCCGCCCAAACAGTAAATTTTAGGTTGATGAG
>CAZAJK010000032.1:0-10257 GCA_964485425.1 uncultured Candidatus Bathyarchaeia archaeon
CCTCAGCCTTAAAGGGACCATAAGTCTTAAGGTTTGAGTCCACTAGGGCTGGGGCATCCTTAAGAAACCTAACCAAGACCATTTTTTCCTCGGCTTGACTTATCCCCGAAACCACTTTTTCCAGGAGGGCTTCAGCCGCCTTAGCGGCCTCCCTTACATGGTTGTAGATGGCTAACTCCTCCTCAGTCATGTTTAAAGCTTCAGGAGGCCCTTCCAGCCTGGAAAGGCTGAAAATTTTTTGAAATCTGAGTTTCAACAGGTCTTGGGCCAGCTTTTTAGCCCATTCAAGCTCCCTAGCTTTAAGCCTACCTTTCAGCGATTTCTCATCTAACCCTCTAGCTTCCTCCTCAAGGCTTTTAATATATTGGGAGAGGCGGAGATAGAAGTTTTCAGCTAACCTTTGAAGTTCAGGGTTTTCATTTTCCTGAAGCCAAGCCTCGTAAAGCTCGTTAAACAAGAGGCTTTCAGCCTCCAGGCAGGACGGCTAAACCCGTCCCAACCATGTAAATAGCTACGGCTCTGGGAAGCTCAACTAGCTCCCCAGCTTCAAACCTATATTCTTCCCCTCCAAGCTTAAGAGGCTTAGGCTTCACAACCTTCACCTTAACCCGCCCGCCTTTAAAGGCCACAGCCTCAACTAGTGGGTCGAATTCGGGGAGCCTTTCAAGGCTGATAGCGCAAACTTTAAGACCTGTCTTGCCGTGGAGGCTTCCAGGAAGCCTAATCAGTCTATGCACGTCAGCTGTAACCACGGTATCTACGAGGGCGGCTTCAAGCTTTGCAGAAGCCTTAAGCAGCTTCTCCCAGATTCGACGTGAAACCTTAAACGTTTTGCCAGCTGGAAGTAGCTCGAGAAGCTCTTCCCTATGCTCCTCAAGAAATTTGAGGGTTCGCTCTGGAAGCCCTAGGCTTCGAAGCTCATGGCTAGGCTTTAAAAGGAGGCTGTAAACTGCTCTGGCAAGCCTACCCTTCCACCCTTCAGCCATGAAGTCAGCCTCAAAGCCTTCACCCTTCCTAAGTTCCGGGAAGAGTATGCTTGGCTCTAGGCCTACAGCCGAAACATAGTCGACAATTTCCTTCCGCTCTTCAGAGCTCAGCCTTAACACGCTTTCATGGGAAACGTGGATGTGGTAGCCTCGATGGCCTGAAAAGGCTACTTCAATGCTTTCCTGGGGGAAGCCGAAATCCTCCTCAAGGATGGAAGCAAGCTTTAAAGTTTCCCTTTTCGCCGCCTCCAAGCATTGGCTGCAAACCCATTTGTCAGCGTCTATCCTGCGGCTTCCACAGCGAGGGCAATTGTCGGGTTCAAGACCTCTACCTTCAAGTCCACAATCCAGGCACCTCCACTCGTCATGGGCAGCCTTGCAGGAGGTTGGCAGGTGGTCGCTGTCGATGTCGAAGATTAGGTCGGCTCCAAGCCACCCTTTTCCAGCCATATCTTCTACGCTCGGGTTTTCATAGTAGGCTGAGGAGTAGTAGGCATCAGATGGGGTGAAGTAGGCGAGAAACCTGGCAAGTTCCTCCCTACTCTTGAAGCCCTTATGGCGGAGCATAGCTTTCTCCGTCTTGAAGGGGATAAAGCCGAACTCCCGCTTTTCAAGGGAGGGGGGAGGCTTAAACCTGGCAGCCTCCTCCATGTAGTAGCGTCGGAAGTTCTCCTGAAGGAAGGCTAGTTCAGCCTCACCCACCCTTCTCTCCCCCAACTTCAGCAGTCTTCTTTCTTGCCTTTGAGAGTTGGCGGAGCTTAAGCCGGTAGTAGGCTAGGGGGCTTTGAACCTTTCTGCATAGGTCGTCTTCGCCTGGACATAGCCCGTGGGTTTTCATGCGGCTGCAGCCCAGCGGCTTATACCTGGTTTTCCCCCCAACCAGCCCGGCGATATGTTCAACCTGATACTTGGTCAGCTTCTCGTCGAAGTCCGTCACTGAGGTGTAAAGCTTAACTATGTCTTCCAGCTCCATTCCAGCATTTATGAGGAAGGCTGTGAGGGTGAACCTCCCAATGTGGGGGAGGTCCTTCCCAGCTGAAAGGTCGAAGTATAGGTTTGACATGCATGGCGGGAAGGCTTCAAGCCTAACCTTGCCCAGCTCCTCGTAGGGCAGGATTTTCCTAGCCCCCGAAAGGAAGGCTTTAAGCTCCTCCACCAAGCCTTTTAAAGACTCTGGAGGCTCAACTTCCGGAGCCTTCTCCAGCCTCCCATGAATATGCCTTTTAATTTCCTCTTCTAAGAGGCGTGTAACCTTATCCTTGGTTAGATAGACCCAGCCTCCTGAAAGCCTCTGGTTAACCAGCTTCCACTCTTCCTCCCTAAACCTTGAAGCATTTCTTAAATAGTCGGTGAAATGCAGCTGGAAGGGTGGATGCTTCCTCCCGTTAAAGCTTAGCTTCCAGCCAAAATTCTCCCTGGCTATTCTAACTATCATCCATGGGGTTTCACCTTCAAGCCTGGCCCTCGCAACCCTAGCCTCATATAGGGCGAGCCTCCTCCAAAAGTAGGGGTCTCCAACAGCCTTAGCCAAGTAGAGGGCTAGGGGGAAGCTTAAAAGCTCGTAGAGCTCCTCCCCGCCGGGAATAGGTGGAGGAGCCACATCCTTTAAGGGTTGAACTGAAGCCTTTATCCGGTTAACTGCTCTCCTCACCACGTCTAGGGCTGGGTCGGAGAAGTCTTCGATTTGGAAGCCTATTTGCCTTAAATGTTCTGAAGCCCATTTGGTGAAGGGGTATTTAGCGTAGTCAGCTAGGGTTAGCTGGCTTTCCTCCATTAGTTTCTCATTCTATCCTAGGCGCTAGGTAGTATGTTAGCCTTCCCTTTAGAGGAAGCTCAAAGTCCAGCTTAACAGGCTTATCGGTGGAGAAGTCTACGCTCACTAGCTTTGACGAGTCCGAGCCTGCTTTCACCATGTCTTCGAGGAAGCCAACCCCGTAGAGGGCTTTAACCTCGCCTTGAACGTTGAACTCGTAAACGGAAGGATTATCCTTTTCAAAGTCTATTTCCACTTTACCTGTTTCGCTCTCACCTATTAGGCTCAGCTTCTCCGAGCTAGCTATAAACCTGACTTGGTCGCTTATATTGGAAACCTCGAGGATGGCGTCTTTCAAATGGTCTGAATCAAGCTTAATGTGGGCGTCAAAAGCCAGTTTGGGGGTTGGAAGCTCGGAGGTGGAGGGCTGAAGTAGGGGTAGAGCAAACCGCCTAGTGTATCGTCCAGCAAGCTTCATGACCAGCCTATTCTCGTTAGGGTCTAAAGCCATCTCCAGGGTTTCCCCGCTTCCAACCCTCTTCAAAAGCTTGAGCATCTCCCCAAGGCCTACACAGATCTTGGTAGGCTCAGAGCACTCAAACTCTTGGAAGGCGTCTCTCTGGTATTCGAAGTCCACCATGGCTACGTGGCTGGGGTCCATAGCCCTAAGGTAGACGCCTTCAGGCTTAATGTCGAAGGTTGCCTCCTCCACCAGGGTTGAAATAGCGTCTAAAAGCTTCCTCCAGGCCCTAGCATCTGAAACCACGAACCTAAACATCTAGGCGCCCCCACCCATAATTTCACGCGGCAAGATGTTTAAAAGCCTTGTTGGAGGCCGCCGCCGGGATTTGAACCCGGCCACCAGGATCCACAGTCCTGTGCGCTACCAGGCTACGCTACGGCGGCCACCCTAAAGGCATCTAAAACTCCAAGCAAAATAAACTTACAAGCTAAGCTTTAAGCTTTTAAGCCGTTAAACTTCAAAACTTCCACTTGGCCTCTCAGCTTCCTATGTAAAGCTTCATCCTCAGTTACCAAGGCTAACCCTTTGTTTTGAGCCAGATAAACGTAGGAAGCATCGTAGAAGCTTATTCTAAGCTCCATGGCTAAAGCTAGAATCTCTTTTTCAAAGCCTTTAGCGTTGAGGATGCTCATTAGCTCTAAAGCCTTTTTGACGGTTTCCATTAGTCTGTTGGCTTCCTTCGCTGAAATGGTCTTAAGCAAAATATTTAGTTTCCAAATAACGTTTCCAAGCTCATACTTTGCAAGGTCCAACGTGAAATTTCCAGCCAGCATTTCCACCCTATTTTTACTGATTGCCTTAAAAATCGCGGAGGGGTCAAAAAGATAGCTCAACGTCTTTCTCTTTCCTCCCTAATAAGCCTGACAACCTCATCGACCGGAATCTTCTTAAGAATGGGTTTCACCTCATCAATTTCCCTTTTGAGTTCTTCGACTTTACGCCTCCTAATTTCTGCTTCAATAATCTTCCTCAGCATTTTGGAGGGTTTTACGCCTAACCTTTCCATTTCCTCCTTAAGCTCGACGGGAATTTTTACGGAGACTGTCACATACTTACCCATATTGGTGACCTTATATTTCTTACCTTTTGGTAGGAAATAAATGTTTACCTGCAATGGGTCAGTCGGTTGATGAGCAAGGTTTATATTGGACCGTTTCTAACCTTTAGTTAGAAACCTAAGGTGAGAAACCATGAGCAGTAAGAAAATCACGCTTAAGGTTGCTGAAGCTCACCCTCGCGACGTAGGCCGAGGCATAGCTAGAGTAGACCCCAAAGTTATGAGTGAGCTGGGCCTGGTTGCGGGAGACGTAATCGAGATTGTGGGGAAGAAGAGGGCTGTAGCTATCTGCTGGCCGGGCTACCCTGAAGATTACGGTAAAGGCTTAATCCGCATCGACGGCTACATTAGAAGCAACGCTGGAGTTGGCATAGACAATAATGTCACCGTTTCTAAGCTTGAGGCCAGGAAGGCAACCAAGATTACCCTAGCTCCCACAGAGCCTCTCCGCATTCTGGGCGTAGAAGAATATTTAGCTAGCATGCTTAATGGTAGGGTTATCACCCGCGGGGAAACCATCCCCCTAAACATTATGGGGAGGAAAATAGACCTAGTCGTCACCTCAACCCAGCCGGCTGCCACCGCCGTCATCGTAACCGAGGACACTGAGATCTCAGTGAGCGAGCAGGTTCAGCCCCCGAGAGCCATCCCACGCGTAACCTACGAGGACATCGGAGGCCTCAAGGATGCCATTCAAAAGATCAGGGAGATGGTGGAGCTTCCTATGAAACATCCGGAGCTCTTCGAAAGGCTTGGAGTTGAACCTCCCAAGGGCGTGCTTCTCTATGGGCCTCCAGGCTGCGGTAAGACCTTGCTAGCTAAGGCTTTAGCCAACGAGGTTAACGCCCACTTCATCACGATCAGTGGGCCTGAAATCATGAGCAAATTCTATGGAGAATCCGAGGCTAGGCTTAGGGAGATCTTTAAGGAGGCTGAGGAAAATGCTCCCAGCATCATCTTCATCGACGAAATAGATGCCATCGCGCCTAAACGGGAGGAGGTTACTGGCGAGGTTGAACGCAGGGTTGTAGCCCAGCTTCTAGCCCTCATGGACGGCTTAGAATCGAGGGGGAGAGTTGTGGTCATCGCGGCTACCAACCGGCCTAACGCCTTGGATCCGGCTCTTAGGAGGCCGGGCAGATTTGACAGGGAAATAGAGATAGGGGTTCCAGATAGGCAGGGTAGGCTTGAAATTCTCCAGATCCACACGAGGGGTATGCCTCTAGCGGAAGATGTGGACTTGGAAAAGCTTGCCAGCATCACCCATGGCTTCAGCGGGGCGGATCTAGCTGCCCTATGTAAGGAGGCTGCCATGAGGGCGCTGAGGAGGGTTATACCAGAAATAGATTTAGAGGCTGAAAGCATCCCAGCGGAGGTTCTCAACAAAATTAAGGTTACCATGGATGATTTCATGGACGCCTTCAGAGATATTGAGCCCTCAGCCATGAGGGAGGTGGCCATAGAGGTTCCGGAGGTCCGCTGGGACGATGTTGGAGGACTTGAAGAGGTTAAGAGGGAGCTCAGACAGGCTGTCGAATGGCCTTTAAAGTATCCGGAAGTCTTCAGCCACGCTGGAGCTAAGCCTCCGAGGGGAATTCTCCTCTTCGGCCCGCCGGGAACGGGGAAGACGCTCCTAGCCAAAGCTGTGGCCACGGAGAGTGAAGCCAACTTCATAAGCATTAAGGGCCCTGAAATCCTCTCCAAGTGGGTTGGGGAGTCTGAGAGAGCCATCAGAGAAGTCTTCAGGAAGGCTAGGACCGCAGCTCCAGCCATCATCTTCTTCGATGAGATTGACGCTATTGCACCTGTTAGGGGCGGAGGCTACGGCGACTCCCACGTGACTGAGCGGGTGATAAGCCAGCTGCTCACCGAGCTTGACGGCATTGAGGAGCTTAAGAACGTGGTGGTCATTGCGGCTACCAACCGGCCTGACATAGTTGACCCAGCCCTGCTGAGGCCTGGACGGTTCGACAGGGTTATCTATGTGCCTCTTCCAGATGAGGCTGCACGCAGGGAGATCCTTAAAATCCACTTTAAAGGTAAGCCTCTCGCCGAGGATGTAGATTTAGAGGCCATAGTGAGGGAGACGGAGGGCTATAGTGGGGCTGACCTGGCAGCCATAGCTAACACCGCCACCATGATAGCCATCCAGGAATTCTTAGAGCGCTATAAGACTCCTGAAGAGGCTAAGCAGCACCTTGAAGAGCTTAAAATCTCCATGCGCCATGTGAGAGAGGCCATGAGAAAGGTTAAGCCGAGTTCGGCTGCAGACCTAAAAATCTATGAAGCCTTCGCCAAACGCTACGGAGAATATGGTGGAGCGGGGACCCCCTCCCCTCAAACCATCTAAAGCTCCCAATATTTGCTCAAAGTCTTTCTCAGAGTTTCCAAGGTTTGCCTTGCAAGGTTTCTCGACCTCTCAGGGCTGGAGGGCTTCCTATCTTCAATGGTTAGAGGCTCGTCTATGAGGGCTTGAAGGCTGGCTGGAATCCCCCGACTCAAGGCGTCGGCGGAATAGCCTCCCTCAAGGCATCCAACCACTCTCCCCCCAGCATACTTCTCAGCCAATGCAACCATTTCCCTGGTAATCTGGTAGAAGCCTTCTGCTGAGAGAAGCATTCCGCCTAGGAGGTCGCTGTGATGGGGGTCGCAGCCCGCAGAGAGAAGAACGATTTCAGGTTTAAACTGTTCGGCTATGGGCTTAACAATCTGGTTTAAGGCTTCAAGATACACTTGGTCATCCGACCTTGAAGGTAGAGGGATATTGACGCTGTAGCCTTCTCCCTCGCCGAAGCCCACCTCATATTCAAAGCCAGTTCCAGGGTAGATACCCCGCTGATGCAGGCTCACATAGAGCACCTCAGAGCTCTGGTTAAAAATTTCTTGGGTTCCATTTCCATGGTGGAGGTCGAAATCCAAGATTAACACGCGTTTCAAACCTTTTTTAACCGCGTAATCAGCGGCTAAAGCTACATTGTTGAAGACGCAGAAGCCTAGGGTCGGAGCCCCTAGGGCTGCCCCCTCCACTCCAGCGTGGTGGCCTGGAGGCCTAACCAGGGCGAAGGCCCGCCTAAATCTCCCTGAAATCGCCAGCTCACAGGCTTTTAAGGCTCCTCCAGCTGCTAGGAGGGCGGTGTCGAAGCTTTCTTTGGAAAGGTAGGTGTCCCCATCATAGTGTCCCCCGCCAGCCTCACAAAACCTCCTAATTTCATCCACATATTCGGCTGAGTGGACGGCTTTAACCTCCTCAACCTCAGCCTTCCTAGGCTCAACTAGAGAAAGCTTTCCAGCTTCAAGCAGCTTCAGCCTCTCTAAGGCTTCAAGAATGATTTTCAGCCTTGAAGGGCTTTCCACATGGCTTGGACCCGTATAATGTTTTAGGTAGTCCTCGCTATAGATTAGCGCGGCTTCCACCATGATTGAACCCGGGTTGAAATATGCCTAAAATTCAGGCTTAAACTTTCCTACCCTGCGGCTTCCCTCAGCCTTCGAACGGCGAACTCCTTTTCCAGGGATAGAAGGAAGGGTGCTAGCCTAGGGCCGAAATTCCTTCCCAGGAAGGCCAAGTAGACAGCCTCAAAAATCCTGTTTCCAATGCCAAGCCTCTTTCCAAGCTCAAAAACCTGGTATTGAAGCTCCCCCTCATCCCAGTCTTTAGCCTCAAGCATGGAAGCCAATTCTTTGAGGGCCTTCCTCTGGCCTTCACTCAGCTTCTCCTTAACTTCAGGCGGAACTTTTCCGGTAATATTTATCCTCAGCCTTTCGTCAGCGTAGTTGGCAGCCCAATAGGCTGCCATCCTAAGTCTTGCGTAAGCCTCCTCAACCTCAGCCTTTGAAGGCTCTCTGCCGCTAAGCTTTCTTAACACAGCTAAAGCTTTGGCCTTCATTTTTTCTTCGCCAAGTAGGGGTTCAAGCTGAGCTAGGATGACTGCAAACCTGTAGGGGAGCCTGGCTGGGAGGGTTTCAGGAGGCTTCCCAGGGAAACATAGGGGGTAAACGTTTTGGGCTAGGGTTTCCTCAACCTGGCTTGCAGGCTTCTCCCTGCCGAAATATACGGCTTCAACCCTTTCAAACTCGTCGATAAGCTGGGGGATACGTTCAGGTGAAAAGCTAATATGCTTTTTCGGGTCTTCCCTAAGCAGCATATACCGGTAGATTTCCGGCGGAGCCACCTTAAGCCACTCTGAGAAGGTGAAGGCTATCCCCCGATGGGTCTTCATGGCTCTAGCCCCAAGCAAAACCCACTCGTAGGGAATCCTGTATGGCGGCTTTCCACCGAAGACCTCCGCCAAAATGCGTTCACCAGTATCGTAGGCTCCACCTTTAACGCAGTGGTCTTTTCCAGCAGGCTCGCAGCTAACCTTGAAGAGCGCCCATTTAGCTGGCCAGTCAACTCTCCACCTAAGCTTCACAGGCCAGCTTGAAAGTTTCACTTCGCCTTGGTGCCCGCAGGCTTGACACTGGTAAGCTATTAGGTCGCTGTCAGCCTTGTAGCCCGTAACCTTAGTGGTCATGAGCCTTCCACAGTTTTCACAGACTACGAGGCATGGATACCAGTCAGCCATTTCACGTTGGAAGGCTTCAAGCTTCTCGCCGTCTAGGGTTGGAGCCACCACCTCAAGGAGAATATCCCTTATCTTTAAACGTTCGAGGAGGGCTTTCCTAATTAATTCCTTCATTTCAGGCTTCTCGTAGACCTCATGGGTCCAGTAAACTTGGGGGTGGAAGCCGAATTCGGGGAAGGTTTCCAACATTTCACCTGCGAAGTGGCGAGCCCAGCTTTCACAGCACCCGTAGGGGCATGGAACCCTATACATGGGCTGTCCAAGATATTCGCTGTGGGAGGCAAACTCCCTTGGAATGTTTGGAGGGAAAGCTTTTAGGGAGTCGAAGTCGTCGACGAAGAAGAGCCACCTAGTCTCTAAACCTTCACTGGACAGCAGCCTTGAGAGAGCATCACAGTAGGCGAGTTCCCTGCCGAAGCCTATGTGGATAGGTCCGCTGGGAGTTTTAGCCGTGCTAAAGACTATGGGGGAGTCTCCCCTAGCCTTAATCTCCTCAGCCGCCTTTCGAAGCCAGAATCGAGGCTCTTTACCTGCCATCTTCCAGTCGAACCTTCCAGCGAAAAGTTTATCCAAAACCTAGAATTTGACTTTTACCCCCTAAATGGTTAAGCAAACATTAAGAGGAGGCCTCAGCCCTGTCCAAATTTAAACTTGAAAGCCTAATCTCCTCGTGTCAGCGTTGCACCTTCATTGATAAGCCCTTCCTTAAATATGGGGCTTACCGCTGGCTGCCAGCAAAAGTTAAGGTTCTCGCCGTCGGGGAATCGCCGCCACCCGGAAAGAAGGAAAGCGTCTTCTACAATCTGGAAGGCTTCGACAGGCTTAGGCTCGCCCTAAAACTCATATTAAACATTTGGGACGATCGAGGAGTCCTTGAAACACTAAAGGAGAACGAGGTTTTCGTTACGGCAGCCGTCAAGTGTAGGCCGCCAGGCTTTAAGGCTATCCCTAAAATGAGGCTTAACTGCACTCGTATTCTGGCTGAGGAAATTAGGCTTCTAAAGCCTATGAGGCTTTTAGCCATGGGTAGAACGGCCTCAGCCTCCATAAGTGAAATCCTAAAAGTAGAGGCGCCAAGTAAGGTTGACGAAATGTTCAACGTGGAAGTTGACGGTTTAGAAGTGTTCTTTACACCACACCCCATCTACATTTACAGGTTTAGATGGGATTTAGCAGCCAAGATGAGAAGCCTCCTCACCGGTAAACAGTTTTATGCTTAATTATGGCGGCATTAACGTGACTTCACTGGAGGCTAAATCCTCAAATAGGAGGGAGGCTCAATAAGCTAGCTGAAAAATTTAACCTTAAATTCCCCTCCGGGCCCGTCGTCTAGCCAGGATAGGACGCTGGCCTGCGGAGCCGGAGGTCAGGGG
>CAZAJK010000033.1:0-10253 GCA_964485425.1 uncultured Candidatus Bathyarchaeia archaeon
AATCCCCGACGAGATGATCCAGGTTACGGAGGAGAAGTTTAAGGCTTGGAAGGCTATCATTCAGTCCATGACTCCGGAGGAGAGGGCTAACCCTAGGATGATGGGTTCCTCGCGGATTAGGAGGGTGGCTAGGGGGTCTGGAACCAGCGAAAAGGAGGTTCGAGAGCTTATACGCCAGTTTGAAGCCTTCAAGAAGATGGCTAAAAGCCTTAAACGTAAAGCTCTACCCTTTAAGAGGCTTGAGAAAGCCATGGGAGGCCTAGGCTATGGCTGAAATATCCAGGATACCCATCAAAATAAGGCTTGAAGGTCTAGGTGAAACCCAAGGCATACTCATACGTTTCTGGGCTCCGAGAACTGTGGAAGCCATCTTAAGAAGTTTACCCCTTGAGGGTAAGGCGGCTTTATGGCCCGGTAAAATCTATTTCCCTATACCCGTCAAAATGGGGCATGAGAAGGCTAGGGCAGCCGTGGAAGCAGGAACCATCGCCTACTGGCCTCAAGGCTCAGCCCTATGCCTCTTCCACTCCGACAGTAAACCCTACAGCCCTGTAAACCCTGTGGGGAAAATCACAGGACCCTTCGACTTCATGAAAAAGGCGAAGCAGGGCGTAATCGTGAGGGTTGAAAAGGCCTAATGGCTGGCAATAAAAATCATTATTTAAATGTTATTTAGGAGGAGGCTGCAGCCACGTTTGGCTTATAAATTTTCAGCCTTTCACACTTTGCCACCGGTATCACTAGGCCCCTCTTCTCCCAGTCCTCTAGGAGATCTTCGGCTGCGCTGACTCTAATGTTGAAGGCTGCTGCTACCGCTGCAGGCGTTATAGCCTTGAGTTTAACCAGTTCAGAGTAAACAGTTTTGTCGTCCACGTTCTGGAGGGATATGGCTGTAGCCACCCTTTTCTCCCTCTCCTCACGCTCCCTTCTAGCCCTAGCCTCCTTCTCCTCCCTCAGCCTCTGAGCCTTCTCAATGGCGCTTAAAGGCTTCTTTTTAGCTCCACCCAAGGCCTCCACCCCGCCTAGCCTAAACCATTAAGGCTTCATGTAAACCGTGAATATAACGGTTATCCCAGCCCGCCATATTTTACTTCTAAACGGCAAACCCAGCCCTTAGGGAAATAGAGCTAAAAGTCTGGTCTACACGATGGGAGGCTTAAACGGGTTATTGCCTTTATGAGAGGCGAGGATGAAACTTTTCATTTTTAGAGTTTCGAGTCTAAACTGTTAGACGGGACCCCTTATATTTCCTTGGAAAGGTAATCTATCTGGAACTACCTTGTCCAATAAGGTTAGTTCTAACTCTATGAAGCTTATCACAGTTAAGCTTCCTGAAGCTTTAGTTGAAGGTATAGATGAGCTGGTTAGAGCTGGAATGTATCCGAGCAGAAGCGCCGTGGTTAGGGCTGCGGTTCGAGACCTCCTAAAGAGTGAGCTCTGGCAGCAAATAGCCCGTTAAACCCCGGCTTCAACGATTCTCCACGCCCTCCTTCTAAACTCTTCTGCAGCCTCAGCCGGGTTTCCAGCTTGAAGAATGCTTCTCCCCACGATGAGGTAGCTAGCTCCGCTTTTCAAGGCTTCCTCAAGGCTTCCACCCTGAAAGCCTACGCCAGGAGAATAAATCGGAACAGCATCCTTCACGATCGATTTAACTTCGGCTATCTTCTCCGGCCTGGTGGCCCCGACGATGGCTCCATCAGCTTTCCACTTTAAAGCCCAGTGGGCGAAAACCTTGTAGGCTGGCTGCCCGTCTATAAGGCTGTGCTCAAAGGTTTTCACGGCTCCAGCATGGCTCATGTAAACTAGAGTTAGCAGGCCTCTCCCTTTTTCCCTGGCAAGTTTGAAGACTGGTTCAAGCCCTTCCTCCCAGCCTGTATGTGGGCTTACGGTTAGGGCGTCGAACCCAGCTTCAAACAGTTTTTCAGCTACTAGGAGGTTGGTGGAGCCTATATCGTTGAGCTTGCAGTCCATGATGGCTGGAAGCCCTAACGCGTGAGCTTCCTCCACCACCTTTGAGGTTTCAGTTAAGCCTAGAGGAAGCAGCAGATGCCTGTTGATTTTAACGGCGCAGAGGCTTGAGGCAGTTTCCCTCAAAATCTTCAAACAGGCCTCTAGAAGCCTTGAAGCAGGCTCCCTTAAATCTAAAGCTAAAACTATGTTCGACTTCCTCTCCTCAGATGTCTTCTTCATAAGCTGGTGGAAGCCCACCGCCTTAAGCCTCCCATGCTAATTTAGGGGAAAAGGGGCATGTTTTCCACTTCAACTATTTTGGCGTAGAAGTATTTGGTGTCGCTGGTGTTTGAGGTGAACTCTAAGGTTTCGCCCTTCATGGAACTGGTAGTGTAGCGGATGAAGGGTGTTTCAGGCTTCCGTTTAAGCTTCACATAGAAGAAGACGGGGAGAGCATTAGCCTCATAATAGTGCTCAAAAGGTATGCATACGCCTAGAATCCTTCTACCATCAGATTTGAAAAGCCATAGGGGGAAGACGGAGCCCTCCCTAACCGAGACGAGGTATAAAAGCCTCATTAGGCTGTTTAAGCTGTCAAGCTCCATCTTTATGGGTTTTGAGGGCTCAGGAAATCTTCCTTCAACTGGCGCCTTGAGAAACTCGTAGTCTTGGCGTAGGTTTATTATTGGGGCGTAAATGTAGCGTGGGTCCTCAATGTTGTCCGTAAACTTATACTCCTCCCTTTCCCCGTCGCTTTTATAGGCGAGGAAGGGTGCAGGCTTCCCCTTTAAAGACACGTATGTGAAGAGGGGTATGTCGCCTTTCCAGGACATGTAAACGGAGAAGGTGGCTAGAATGTTTTTGCCTTTATGTTTGAAGGCCCAGACGATGGGGGGTGAATCTGTTAGGGCTAGGGCAAGCCTGGCAAAGTTAGCTAAATCTTTAACTTTTATGGCTACCGGAGGCTTAACCGAGGTCAAAGCCCTTCTGCCTCAAAAGGTGTTTAGGTAGAGTTACATTTAAGAGTAGTCTGGGGCTTCAACGGCTAGATGGGGGCTTAGAAGCTTGGAGATTAAGGTTGGCTGCTGCGGCTACCCCGTGGCCAAAGGGAAATATTACAGTTCTCTAAGCCTCGTAGAAATAAACGCCACCTTCTATAAGTATCTTGATTCAAGGCTGCTGGAGAAATGGAGGAGGGAAGCACCCCAAAACTTCGAGTTTACAGTTAAGGCGCATCAGGATATAAGCCACAACTATAAACTTGCCTGGAGGAAGGAGACGGAGCAGGCTTTCAACCGGATGGTTGAAACCTGTGAAACTCTTAAGGCTGAAATTCTGCTTATTCAGACTCCAGGCTCTCTACGCCCCAGCAAGGAAACCTTCGAAACCGCCAGAGAATTCTTCAGGAAAACCTCTGGGAAAGGCTTAACCTTGGTGTGGGAGACGAGGGGGCCAGACTGGTTTAAACCCGAAAACCTGGAAGCCTTAGGCAGGCTCCTATCCGAAGTCAACGTTATTCACTGTGTTGACCCTTTCCTCGGAGACCCAGCCTACACCACGGAAATAGCATACTTCCGCCTTCACGGGCTTGGAGAAAAACTATACTACTATGAGCATTCAAACGCCGAGCTTAAGAAGCTTAAAACCAAGATTTCAAGCCTTAAAGGCGTGAAAAAGGCTTACGTGTTATTCAACAATCTGGCCATGTTTACCGACGCTGTAAGGTTTAAGACCTACCTTGAAACCGGGAAGTTTCCCCCGCTTATGGACGCCTATGGCGTCGAGGCTGCATGGCAGCTGTTTAAAGGGTTGAAATTTCCCGTTTCCCTGAAGAATTTGATGGCTAAAATTGGCTGGAGGCTGATAGAGGTTAAACCTGGAAGGCAAATATCCTTGAAAACCCTGCTTTCAAAGCTTCCCGAGAAAACCTATAAGAAGCCTGAAGAGCTGCTTGAAGCCGTTAAAAAGGCTATAGAAGAGGTTTAAGCCGAGATTAACGTGACAGTCCTTATGATGCCTGAAATCTTCCTAATAGAAGTTATAATCTCATCTACCTCCTTCAGGTTTTCCGCCTCAATCCTAGCGACCACGTCGAATTCTCCATAAACGGTTTTAGCCTCAGTTACCCCCTTAATTTTGCTTAGCTCCCGCGTTACCTCGCTTTCCCTGCCCACCTCAGTAACCACCAGCACGTAAATTACCACCATTTCTTTCCCCTCCAAGTTTTTCACCTAAATAATTCGGCTTTAAACCCGTTAAATAGGTTTGGGTTAAAGGGTTTCCAGAACCATCTGGATGAAGTATTTGTGGAGGCGCAGGTCGCCCGTAAGCTCCGGGTGGAAAGCTGTAGCTAGAAGTCTCCCCTGCTGAACAGCCACAATTTTATCATTGTAGAAGGCTAGGGGTTCAGCTTCACCCCAAACCTTCTCCACCACGGGGGCCCTGATGAAAACTCCCGGATATGGTTCCTTCCCTAGGATGGGAATGGTTAACGGGGCTTCAAAGGATTCCCTCTGCCTACCGAAGAAGTTTCGAATAACCTTCATATCCATGAGGCCTAGAACAGGCTGGTCCACCTTTCCAACCTTAGCGTCGTAAACCTCCTTAGCCATTAAAACCATGCCTGCACAGGTTCCGAGAATGGGCAATCCCTCAACTGCACGTTCGATAAGCCTGTTTGAAAGTTTTTGGGCGGCCAGCCTCCCAATGGTTGTGCTTTCACCGCCTGGAATGATGAGGCCTTTAGCCTTTTCCAGCTGCTCTAAGGTCTTCACGGGGAAGACTTGGCCTTTTAAGCCTAGCTCGCGGAGTGTAGCATTTACGGCGTCAATATGCTCTGAGACAGCGCCTTGGAAGGCTAAAACCCCAATTCTAACTTCGGGAACAGATTTCAACCCTAAGCTTACTGCCCCCTAGTCTGCATAAGCTCCTCAGGCTTCAAAGTTTTAATGTCGAGACCTGGCATAGACTTCTTCTCAGCCACCATCCTGCAGGCTTCAGCCACGGTTTCAGGGTCATCCCAGAAGGTAGTAGCCAAAACTATGGCCCTAGCCCTTTCCAGCGGGTCCTCCGATTTAAAGATTCCTGAGCCAACGAATACTCCGTCGCAGCCTAAATGCATCATGAGGGCGGCGTCAGCCGGGGTGGCAATGCCTCCCGCTGCAAAATTCACGACTGGCAGTCTTCCAAGCCTAGCAGTCTCTTCCACCAGTTCGAAGGGAACCTTATATTCTCTGGCAGCGTCAAGCAGCTGCTCTTCATCCATGGATTGGAGCTGCCTTATTTTCCCCATCACGTCTTTAACGTGTCTAACGGCTTCAGCCACGTTGCCTGTGCCAGCCTCACCTTTGGTGCGGATCATGGAGGCGCCTTCAGCTATACGCCTTAAGGCTTCACCTAGGTTTCTAGCGCCATTAACGAAGGGGACCTTAAACTCCCACTTGTTAATGTGGTGGTGCTCGTCGGCTGGGGTTAAAACCTCGCTTTCATCTATCATGTCCACCCCTATGGCTTCAAGCACCTTAGCCTCCATGTAGTGGCCGATGCGGCATTTAGCCATAACGGGAATAGTGATGTGGTCCATAACTTCCTCGATGATTTTCACGTCGCACATGCGGGCTACGCCTCCAGCCTTCCGCACGTCGGCTGGAAGCTTATCCAAAACCATGACGGCCACGGCTCCCGCGTCCTCAGCTATCTGAGCCTGCTCCACGTTGGTTACATCCATGATGACTCCGCCCTTCTGCATGCGGGCGAAGCCCCGCTTCACGGTTACTGTCCCATAGACGGGTTTAGCCTTCTCGGAAACTTTAACAGCAGCGTGTTCCATGCTCAAGCACCTAACCACATCATCCAACATGACAAATAAAAACGTAGCGCAGCTAGTTTCAAGCCTAGCGAAAACAACTGTCTAAAAAAAGGAGTAACCAATCTTTAAGCGGAGGGACTTAAAGACAGGTTTCCTCACTTCTTCTTCTTAGTTGTCTTCTTCTTGGTCGTCTTCTTGGCTGCTTTCTTTTTGGCCATTCCCTTCTCCCCAACATTATAATTTTAAAGTAACTGGTTTAAAAAATTTATGCTTTATAAAGGCTACGGCGAAAAATATATTTTAAGTTAAACCGCATACTTGACGGAGAACTTCTTCAACTCACTTTTAGCCTTATAACCCGTAAGCCTGTAGGATTCATAGCTTCTCTTGCCAACCCAGCTTGAAATTAGGACCCTCGTATTTACGCGGTGGCGGGTGGAGGGATAACCTAAAATTAAAGCGATCTTCCCGTTCTTCTCCATCCTGCATGAGAAGATTTTGGCGTGGCGTTTAAGCCTGCAGATTAGCCTGTAAAGTTCAGCTTTCCCAATGGAGGGAAGCATTTCCTTCCAGATTTCCAGCTTCCGTTTAACCTTCCTTTTGAGGCTTTTCTTTCTGGTTGACGCCATAGCCGCTGAACCCCTAGGATTTAGGCTGATGAAGTATATAAGTGAGTATTTAACGGCGATAAACCATTTTAGCCCCCTAAATCACAAAATAAGCCTTTTCCAAAGGTTTTAAATCGAAATTTTGGGGCGAAAGTTAAATAGCTTTAGGTGTTCGGCTTATCTTTAAAGGGGCTGAAGCGCTTGAAGAGTCTAGCCTCCAGGGGAGAGCAGATTAAACGGCCTCTCCACAGGGAAATCCGCGACTACGCAGCTAAACTAGGCTTTAAAGACATGATTTACTTGAATGTGGGAGAACCTGACTTCCCCACCCCTCCCCCCATCGTCGAGGCTGGAGTTAAAGCTATGGAGGAGGGCTTCACCCACTACACGGAGGAGCGTGGAATAAAACCTTTAAGGGAAGCCTTAGCTTCCAAGCTTAAAAAAGATAAAAATTTGGAGTATAACCCTGAAACCGAGATTCTGATCACCAGTGGAAGCTCCGAGGCCCTTCTAGCCTCCATCCTAGCCATCATCGATCAAGGCGATGAGGTCTTACTGTTTTCACCCTACTATCCGCCCTACTACTCGGCTACCTTAATCGCGTTGGGGAAGCCTGTTCCAATGGCTGTTGACAGGGAAACCTTTATCCCCAAGCCTGAAGATGTCGCTGAAAAGATTACCAGTAAAACCAAGCTTATCATTGTTAATAGTCCATGCAACCCCACTGGAACGGTTTACCCTGAAGAAGTTTTGAGGGGCATAGCTGAACTTGCCTTAGACCATGACCTCTACGTGATTTCGGATGAGGTGTATGAACGCTTCGTCTTCGACGGCTTAAAACATGTGAGTATTGCTTCTCTGCCAGGTATGGCTGAGCGGACAGTCGTGATAGGAAGCTTCTCCAAAACCTACGCCATGACTGGTTGGAGGATTGGATACGTGGCTGGGCCTGAAAGAATTATATCTAGGATTCTTAGGATTAAGGGGGCTGGAAACGTTTGTGCCAGCGGAATTTCCCAGAAGGCTGCTCTCGCCGCCCTAGAGAAAGGTGAACCCTACGTTTCCCGCATGTTAAAGGAGTATGATAGGCGCAGAAAGATGGTTTATGAGGCCTTCAGCAGGATTGAGGGCTTTAGGGTTCCGAGGCCTCAGGGAGCCTTCTACATTTTCCCCGACATTTCCCAGCTTGAGAAAGATTCCGTCAAGTTTGCGAAATTCCTAGTAGAAAAGGCCCATGTGGTTACCAGTCCTGGGGTTGGGTTTGGCCAGGCTGGGGAGGGCTGCCTCCGAATATCCTATTCGGCTTCTGTTGAAGATTTAAGGGAGGCTGCTGAAAGAATTAGGCTGGCAGTAGAAGAGCAGCGGGGTGTATGAGATCGACAGGGTCCTGCTGTTAAACAATCGAAGCGAAACCCTACGGCAGCTTCTTGAAGTTTTAAGAGGCTGTGGGGTGGAAGTTGAGGTTAAACAGCCGATGGAGGAGTTTAAGCCTGAAAACTACCTTGGCATCATAGTTTCCGGAGGCGTAATCCCAGGGGGCCAACGCCAAAAATATTTGGAATGGTATTGCCGCTTTTACAGGACGGTTGAAGTCCCCGTTTTAGCCATTTGCTTAGGCCTCAGAATTTTGGGCTATTGCCACGCCTCAAGGATGCGTAGGCTGCACCCCAGCGAGCTGGGAATAACCAAAATATTCTTCCACCGTGAGTATCCGCTCGCCCCAGGGCGGAAAGAATTACTGGTCTATGAAAACCATGACTTTGAGCTTTTAAGTTTAAGAGAGCCCCTGGAAAACTATGCTAGCTCAAACCGCTGCAGCATCCAAGCGGTTAAACATAAATATAAACCCCTTTTCGCCGTTCAGTTCCACCCAGAAGTTGCCGAGGGGAATGAAGGCCCCCTCATCATAGAAAACTTTGTAGAGTTTTGCAGGAGGCTTAAAGCCTCAGACTGAAAACATTTCCTTTGGGAGGTAGTTATCTTGGAAGTTATCAAGGAGGGCGACGACGTTCTACTCTACTTGGATGCTAGGCGACGATACCTAGTGAAAGTTAAAGCTGGAGAATCGCTGCACACCCATAAAGGCGTGGTGAGCTTTGACGAGCTTATAGGTAAGCCTTATGGGGTTAAGGTTAAAAGCAGCTTAGGCGTAGACTTTTACGCCTTCAAACCTTTAACTAGGGACTACGTTTTAAAGCTGGCGAGGAAAACCCAGATAATTTACCCCAAAGATATGGCTTTAATCGTGCTCTACGCCGGGGTGCGCTCAGGGTCTAGGGTGGTGGAGGCTGGGACTGGAAGCGGAGCCTTAACGGCCATCCTAGCCAGCCACGTGAAGCCTGAGGGCCATGTCTATAGCTACGAGGTGAGAGAGGAACTCATAGAGCTTGCTAAACGCCGTCTTGAACGCATGGGTTTAGCCAAGTATGTAACGTTGAAGCATGGGGATGTAACCGGTAAGATTGAAGAAAGAGATGTGGATGCTGTGGTTCTAGATTTGGCTACGCCTTGGCTAGTGGTGGAGAAGGCTTGGGAGGCTTTAAAACCCAGCGGCTGCTTCGCCTCTTTCAGCCCAACCATCGAGCAGGTCGTAAAAACCGTGGAGGCTTTGAGGTCTTCAGGCTTCGCGGACATAGAGACCATTGAATGCCTTATAAGACGTTACCAGGTGGAAGCTGGGAGGACTAGGCCTGAAACCTTCACTATCGCGCATACGGGCTACCTAACCTTCGCCAGGAAAATCTTACCTTAAAAGGCTTCCTTAAGGCTTTCAGCCAGTTTGAAGGGGTCGCTGGAGACCACGCTGACAGCGTAAAGCTCCATGCCACCTATGTCGGAGGTTTTTTCCTGAAGCCTTCCCCTATCAACCAGCCTAGCCAAATACGGGAAACCCTTCCAACCCTTAACCTCAGCCATGGGAGGCATGGCGAGAGACAGATTAAAAGAAGAAACTTGAAGCCTACGATAGCAGGTTAACACTCGGTAAACGGCTTCCTTTAAGCTTTCCAATTCCATGGAGAAAACTATGACTTCCTTCTCTTTAATCGGGGTGAGGGAGGCGAAAACCTTCGCGTCGCCCAGCTTGAAGCCTAGGCCTAAGGCCTCGTGAACCCGGTATAGGTCTTCAAAATATTTGGAGCCATATCTGGCCTGATAGCGCTTGGCACATCTCCAGAGGTATTCGATTTTAGGGTAGGGAGTTCTCCCCATAACCATTTGGAAATGGCCATGAACTATGGAGGCCCCGCCACGCCATAGGCAGTTCCAGATGAGGAAGGGATACTTCGCTTTAGAGTCAAAGGCTCTCACTTGTTGAAACCATTGGATAGCCTGGTTAAGCCCGCTTTCAAAAGTTTCCCTTGAATATTGGAGGGGATTATGGCGGCTGAAGATCACCAGCCCATGCCAGGCATCATATTTGGCGATATTTGACGCGGTAATGCAGTGTTCGCCTTGAATTCTGCCAAAAACATCCTCAGCCGTAAACTGGAGAGGCTGACAGAAAAAGCATCCTTCAGCTTCCTCAAGCTCTGAAAGGCTTTCCTCCCCAGCCTGGATAGGCCTCTTACCCCTAAGCTCGTTGAACAAGCTTCCCTCAAAAGTTATTTTGTTGACAACCTTCACTATGCGCTGTTTTTCCACCTCCCCTAGATTTCCGAATTGTTCTTTAACCCAGGGCCTGAGAGGTTTAGGTATTTTCAGCCTTCCAGTAACGTTTTCAACGCGGAAAATCCTCCTGAAAATCCTTTTTTCAGCTGGAGGAAGCCCGCTGGCTAAAGCCTTAATTTCAGTTATTTTCAAAGAGTCCCTACCCTAGAGGATAGTTGAGAAGATGAATATAAAGGGGGAGGGTTTAGCCGAAGAGAATCTTAGCTATTTCCTTCTTA
>CAZAJK010000034.1:0-10156 GCA_964485425.1 uncultured Candidatus Bathyarchaeia archaeon
AAACATGGGGCTTCAGCCGCCAGGATTGGAGAAGTAACCGGAGACAGCTTCACTCTCCAATATAAAGGTAAGCCTGTGATTTCCTGTGAGCTGCCGACGCTCAGCGAGGTTTGGAGTAAGCCTATTTCGGAGGCAATGGAGGGTGGGGGTGGTGGTTAGGGAGTTCTGCGGGGTTTTCGGGGCTGCTAGGCTTGGAGGCCCGGTTTTCGAACTACTATATTATGGGCTTTTAGCCCTTCAGCATCGAGGCCAAGAGTCAGCGGGGATGGCGACCATAGACCAGGATGGGAGGCTTAGGGTTCGAAAATCTATGGGGCTGGTTTGCGACGTGTTTAACCCTGAGGAGGCCTATGGGCTTCGGGGTGAAATCGGGATAGGCCATGTTCGATATTCAACTGTTGGAGCCTCAACCCTTGAGGATGCTCAGCCCTTCCAGCTTAACGGCCTGGCTCTCTGCCATAATGGGAACCTCGTAAACTATGTGGAGCTTAGGAAGAAGATTTCAGCCATGGGGGTTAAGCTGAGGTCAACTTGCGACGCTGAAATCCTGGTTCATTTATTGGCTGAAAAGGCTAGGGCAACCGATTCAGCCTCCCTGGTTGACGCTTTAAGCCAGATTGCCGAGCTAGCTGAGGGAAGCTACTCAGCCCTATGCCTAACCGAAAACGGGGAGATTATTGCGTTTAGAGACCCTTATGGCTTTAGACCTCTATGCTATGGGGAAGCTGGGGATGTCAGGCTATGCGCCTCAGAAAGCGTAGCCATCGACGTCTGCGGGGGGAACGCCCTCCTAGACGTTAAGCCCGGGGAAGCCCTCATAGTTTCCAAATATGGGTTTGAAAGGGCTAGGTTTGCCCCCTGTAGAAGGCGGGCTCACTGCATGTTTGAATTCGTGTATTTCAGCCGTCCAGACTCGGTTATTGAGGGTAAAAGCGTGTATGAGGTTAGGCTTCGCTTAGGTGAAAATCTGGGTAAGACTTATGGCTGTGAAGGTGAGGTGGTGGTTCCCGTTCCTGATACGGCTAGGCCTGCAGCCGAAGGCCTTTCAAGGGTTACCGGAATCCCCGTGGCTGAAGGCTTAATCAAGAATAGGTATGTTCACCGCACCTTCATCATGCCTAGCCAGCGGAGGCGTGAAAACGCGGTTAAAATGAAGTTAAACCCCTTAAAGGCGGTTCTTAAAGATAAGAAGGTCTGCCTGGTGGATGACAGCATCGTTAGAGGCACCACCATCAGGAAGATAATTAACATTATTCGGGAGGCTGGGGCTAGAGAAGTCCATGTTATGATAACTTGTCCGCCTATCGTTTCCCCATGCTTCTACGGGATAGATATTGCAACCCACCAGGAGCTTATAGCTGCCGAGAGAAGCGTAGAGGAGGTTAGGAAGCTTATTGGAGCAGACTCCCTAAACTATCAAACCATTGACGGCTTGGTGGACGCTATAGGGTTGGGTAAGGAGAATCTCTGCCTCGCCTGCCTTACAGGGGCTTACCCAACCGAGAAAGCTCAAGCCTTAGCTGATAAGATGAGGGGTAAGCCTCTCCCCGAAGGTGGGATAAGATATGTAGAGTTGGAGGTTTAGGGGAGGAGAAACCATGGGTAGCGGAATAGTAGGCATCTACGGGTTTAGTAATTTATGGCGGATGGCCCGATTCGTGTACTATGCGCTCCTAGCCCTCCAGCATCGAGGCCAAGAAACCTGCGGCATCGTAACCTACAATGGCGATGGAGAACTCTACGACTATAAGGCTTCAGGCCTGGTTGACCAGGTTTTCTCCCAGCCTGAAAGCCTAGACAGGCTTAAAGGCTGGGTTGGAATAGGCTGCGTTACCACCATTCCAGAGAAGGATCCAGCTCGAATCCAGCCAGCCCTGGTTGAAGGGCCTGTGAAGACGGCTCTATGCTTTGACGGGAAAATTTTGAATGTGAAGAGGCTTCTTGAGAAGGTTAAGCCCTTGGAGCCTCGAAGTGAAGCTGAGTTGCTTGCTCTACTTCTAGCTCAAAAGCTTGATTCAGGCCTCCACCCAATTGAAGCTACAAGCCAGCTTATGGGTGAGGTTAGGGGGGTTTACTCGCTGATAGCCTTAACCGAGCGTGGTGAGATGGTGGCTGCTAGAGACCCCTTAGGAGTTAAACCCCTAGCCATCGGAAGCTTCGGGTTCGACTACGGGGTTATTGCCTCGGAAAGCTGTGCCATCGATGTGATTGGGGCTGATTTCAAAAGCGATGTTCAGCCTGGAGAAATATATTATTTTGACGCTTACAGCATTGAACGGAAGCAGGCGGTTAAGCCTCAACCAAAATACTGCGCCTTCGAACATGTTTATCTGGCTAGGCCCGACTCCATCGTCAACGAGCTTCCAGTCTATGATGCCAGGATTAGGATAGGGGAACTGCTGGCCGAGGAGCATCCAGCTAAAGGAGCTGACATCGTGCTCGGAGTCCCCGAAACAGCCATTCCTTTCGCCATAGCTTACGCTCAGAAGGCTAGGCTGCCCTTCGGCTTAGGCTTTGTTCAGACAGGTCGAAGGATTAGAAGCGCCATTAAGCCAACGCAGTTTGAAAGGCTGGTGGGAGTTCAGCTGAAGCTTAACCCCATTAAGGCGGCTATTGCAGGCAGAAAAATAGTGTTGGTGGATGACAGCGTAGTCCGCGGAACAACCACCAAAAACACGGTAAACCTTATGCGGAATAAGATGGGGGCTAAGGAGGTTCATGTTAGGGTTGGAAGCCCCAGAATAGTGGCCCAATGCCCCTATGGAACGGAGGTTCCACCCAGAGACGAGCTTATAGCAGCCTGCCTAACCACGGCTGAAGTTAGCAGGGTGGTTGGGGCGGACAGCTTCCACTGGCTTAGCGTTAAAGGCCTTGTGAAGGCCTTGGGAATTCCGAGAAGCAAGCTTTGCCTGGGATGTTTCACCGGGAAATATCCGCTCCTAGAGGAGGAGTGAAGGGAAATGGTTGTAAGGATTCTTCTGGTAGGCGACGCTGGGAGAGAGCATGCCATAGCTGAAGCCCTCTGTAGAAGCAGGTTAGACCCTAAGCTTTACGCGGCCATGAGGCTTAGAAACCCTGGGATAGTCAAGCTATGCCAACAAACAGGCGGAGAATACGCGTTGGGAAAAATAACCGACGCGGCTTTCATCGTGGAGGCAGCTAAGAAGTTTCATGTGGACTTCGTTTTCGTAGGCCCGGAGGAGCCGCTGTTTCACGGGGTTGCCGACGCCCTAGAGGAGGCTGGAATACCATGTGTTGGTGCGAGGAGGGGGCCAGCTGAGCTTGAAATGTCTAAGGCTTTCATGCGTAGGCTTATGTGGAAGCATGGAATTCCGGGTAGGCTTAGGTTTAAGGCTTTCAAAAACGTTGAGAACGCTGTGGCCTACATTCGGGAGTATGCTGAAAGCGTGGCTTTGAAGCCTGCCAGACAGGTTGGAGGTAAGGGTGTGAAGGTTATCGCCGACCTTCAAGCCTATCTAAGCAGGGAGAAAACCGAGGTGAAGGAGGCTCACGCCAAGATCATAAGCGAGGAGCACATGAAGGGCTACACAGACATTGAGGATAAAATCCTCATCGAGGAAAAGGTTGAAGGCCCAGAATACACGCTTCAAGCCTTCACGGACGGCCGAACGGTTAAACCTTTCCCCCTGGTTCAGGATAATAAGAATGCTTTCGAAATGGATATTGGGCCTGAAACCGGAGGGATGGGCTCTATTTCAGGCCCCGGGATGCTGCTGCCTTTCATAAACGAATACGCGTATATGCGGTCTGTGGAGATAGTTCAAGCCTGCGTTAGAGCCGTGGAGGCTGAAACAGGCCAAAAATATAAGGGTGTTGTTTCAGGGCAGATGATGCTTACAGCCCTCTGGGGTCCAACCATCATAGAGTTTTACTGCCGCTTCGGAGACCCTGAAGCCGTAAATGTCCTCCCAATTCTTAAATCAGACATGGTTGAGGTTTGCGAGGCCCTCATCGACGAGAAGCTTAACAAGGTGAAGCTTGAATTTGAGGAGGCAGCCACGGTTGTAAAATGTGTTTCACCTAAGGGCTACCCGGATCGGAGGGATCTTGCTAAGGGCCATCCGGCTCTGATAGATGAGGAGGCGATTAGGCGTAGGGGTGGACGCGTATATTATGCTTCCACCGACCTTCAGCCAGACGGAACCATCGTAACTGGAGGCTCAAGGCTGGTTGAAATATTTGCTAAGGGGAGAACCCTTCCGGAGGCCTCAGCCAAGGCTGAAGCATGCATCCCCTACGTGAGGCTTGCCGACGGCTGGGGTGTCTTCCACCGGAGCGACATAGGCTCCGAGGTTCTTTTGAAGAGGAGGATGGAGCAGGCTGAGCTTGTCAGAGCGGTTTACAGGTATAGGTTTAAGAAGGGATTGGTGGGTAAAACCATTGAATGGATTCCTGGCAGGGGTAAGATAGTTTTGGAGGCCTAAAATCATGGCTGAGCTTAAACCTCCAAGGGTAGCCATAATCATTGGGAGTAGCAGCGACACTGAGGTGGCAAATAGGGCTGCCAAAGTTTTAAACGACCTGGAAATCCCCCACGAGATTAAGGTTCTCTCAGCTCACAGGCAGCCTAAGGAGCTTGAAGCCTACGTGGAGGCTTCTCCAGCTGAAGTTTTCATAGCCATAGCCGGGCTGGCTGCAGCTCTACCCGGCTTCATAGCTTCAAGAACACTTAAGCCTGTGATAGGTGTTCCAAGGGATGTTCGGCTTGGAGGCTTGGACGCCCTCCTCTCCATGGTTCAAATGCCTAAAGGCGTTCCAGTAGCCTGCGTGGGGATTGAGAGCGGCGAGAACGCCGCTTTAATGGCGGCTAGAATTCTTGCTTTGAAAGATGCTGGAATTGCTGAGAGACTCTCTAAGCTCTACGGTTTAAAGTAGAAGGTTACGGCTAGCTGATAAATATATATGACGTAGAGGCTGAAGAGTAAGATACCCTTCCACCTGGTGAGCTTATAGTTAAGCCTCATCAGGCTGAGCATGGTTGCGACGACTAGGAGCATCCAAGGATAGGAGAAGGCTATGGTTTCAGGGGCTACGGTGATGGGGTTGACAGCCGCTGAAACCCCTAGAATCCATAGGATGTTCAGCATGTCGGCGCCTAGAATGTTGCCTACAGCCAGGTCTCCATAACCCTTCCTAGCCGAAACAGCTACCGTGGATGTTTCTGGGAGAGAGGTTCCAAGGGCTATGGCTGTCAAACCTATAACCACCTCCGGAACACCGAAAAAGGCGGCGATAACTATGGCTGAATCAATAACCAGCCTGCTCGACACCACAATGCCTAGGGCTCCCAAAATCAGAAGGAAAACGGTCTTCCTAGGCGAGACATGTTTGCCTTCCTCAACCTCTGGCTCACCAACCATCTGCCTCCCCGTCCTCAGCAGGTAAACATAGTATACTATTAGGAGGGAGGCGAGCAGCAAGCCCTCAAGCCTGGTAACCTTAGCGTCGAAGGCTAGGAAGTAGGAGAGGAAGGCTGCGAAAAGCAGGAAGACCCCAAATCTCTTCAAAATTCTCTTGTTTACCAGTATGTAGGGGGCGATTACGGCTCCTAAGGCTAGGGCGAAGGCGTCGTCAGCCACCACCGAGCCCACAGCGTTTCCCAGGGCGATTTCAGGATGTCCAAGGTAGGCTGCCTGAACGGATACGGCGAACTCCGGCAGCGTGGTGCAGAGGCCCACAATAACTATGCCGATGATTATTCTTGGAAGGTGGAGGAGGCGGGCGGCCCCCACGGCTCCATCCACGAAGAAGTCGGCGCTTTTAATGAGTAAAATGAAGGCAGCGATGAAAATTATGAACGCCAGCGTTATATCCATCAGTTTTCCTCCTAAAAATCAGAAGCACTTCTTATAACTTTCACGGCAAAATTTTATTTAGGCCGATTTCTTCTTCAATGGAAGGGCGCTGGGATGAGCCTGCTAAAGCTAAGGTTATCCATGTATGGAACTTTAGCGGCCATAATCGCCATTTCCACGCTTTTCTTCGCAGCCGTATTGTCGGCTCTCGGAGCCTTCAACATATTCTTTTTAGCAGGCCTAGTCTTCATCTTCAACCTGCTTCAATGGCTTTACGCACCCAAAATGATCGAGGCAATCTATAAGGTTCGAGAAATTAAACCTTCAGAGGCGCCTAGGCTTCATGAAATTTTTGACAGACTTGTTCGAAGGATAGGCTTGAGGGAGAAGCCTAAACTCATGTTGGCGGAAATCCCCATACCAAACGCCTGCGCCTATGGTTCGCCTTTAACCGGCAGTAGGGTGGCTGTGACAAGGGAGCTTCTCAGAACCTTGGAGGCTGAGGAGGTTGAAGCCGTGTTAGGCCATGAGCTTGGCCACCTCAAGCATCGAGACGTTCAAATCATGATGTTTGTCTCCATGCTGCCAGCCATCTTCTACTTCCTCGGCTACAGCCTCCTGCTTTCAGGCTATTTTGGCTACGGCTACCGGAGGGATGAAGGCGCCTTACTCCCCATAGCCATTGGAGGCGTCAGCCTAGCCATCTACTGGATTCTATCCCTCTTCGTCCTCGGCTTAAGCCGTTGCAGGGAATACTATGCTGACAGGGCGAGCGTAGCCATAGTGGACGACGGGGCTAGGAAGCTTTCAGAAGCCCTAGCCAAAATCGTTTACTACAGTGGGAGGGCTAGGCAGAGGTTTAGGCAGGAGTCAGGCTTCATGAACAGTTTTAGAACCCTCTTCATAGCTGATCCTGGAAGCACGGAGCGGGATTTAGACGCTCTTAGAGCCTCTGGGTGGAAGCTTTCAGACCAAGCTCTCGTAAGGGAAATACTTTCGAGGAGGGTTACCCTAGCCGACCGGATTGCCGAGCTTTTCTCCACCCACCCCAACATCGTTAAACGCATTAGGACGCTTCAGCAGCTCTCCCAGGAGGCTTCTTAAGGCTTATATTTAGTTTAAGGCGACTCTATTGAGAGAGGTGCTGCCTAAATGGTTAGCCTAGAAGAGATGAGGGAGGTTGCTAGGCGCTACAAGAATCCTATGGGCATAGTTTTAGGCTCCCACTCAGCCTTGGATGCCATGGCGGGCCTTCGAAACTACGGGGTTAAAGGCTTAATTTATACGACTAAGGCTAGGGCTGAAATCTACCTAAGAGAGCCGAGGGTAGGAATGCCTGAAGAGGTTATCGAAGACCTAGCCTACGTGGTTAAAAGGGACTTAGCCGTCTCCACCGACATCCACGACCTCATAAGGCGGAAAGACCAGTGGAGGGAGGCCATCCTAATCCTCGAACGCTACGATGAAATTCTAAAGCCTGAATATTTGGACGCTTTAATCGAGCTTGAGGGAATTCAGATACCAAACAGGGCTTTCTCCGTCTATGTTGGAGGGCCTGGAGCCACCCGCATCGAGAAGGAGTTTTCCGTGCCCATTCTTGGCTCGAGAAACCTGCTTAAAATTGAGGATAGGGAATACGCTGAGAGAAATTATTATTGGTATTTGGAGCAGGCTGGGATACCGCACCCCAAAGAGTTCACCTATAGGGTTACCGAGGATGGCATTAAGTTTGACAAGCCAGTTGATCAGCCCCTAGTGCTTAAAGTGCCTCATGCAGGTCGAAGGCTTGAAAGAGGCTTCATTTTTGCTGCTAACAGTGAAAGCCTTGAGGAGAAGGTTAAGGCTGAACTGGCCGCCGGAAACATCCTGTTAGAGGATTTAAAGGAGGGTAGGGCTGAGGAATATATTCCAGGTGTAACAGCCAACTTCAACTTCTTCTACTCCCCCCTAATGGCTGAGGAGGACTGGGGTGAAGTAGAGAGGTTTGAGCCTAGATGGAAGCTTGCCAACGAGTTCCTCTCCATCGACGAGCGGAGGGAAACCACGCATGACGGCATTTTACGCATGCTGGCTTCAGATCAGCTTAAAGTCGACTGGAATAAGACTCCTTACCCCGTAAGCTTTGAAGTTACAGCCCACAGCATGATAAGCCTGAGGGAGTCTTTGCTGAGGAAGGTTTATCCGCTAGCCGACGCCTTTGTGGAGGCTACCCAACGCCTAGACCCGCCGGGCATGATTGGAGCCTACTGCGTGCAGACCCTTATAACCTTCGAGAAGCAGGTTTACGTCGACGCTATTTCTCAAGGCGTATACGATGCTGCCGGGAAAACCTTCTACGACTTTGTCCCTAAGGTTCAGGATATGGCGGTTCGCCATGGAGGAGGAACCAACGTCCACATGGCTCTAGGCTCCCAATACGCTAATGCCAAGTATAAAAGGCCCATGAGCATGGGGGACAGGATAGCCCTAGAACTTGTTAGAGCTAGGAAGCTTGGGAAGCTAGACCGAATAGTCACCTAACCAAACCTTAACGTTTAAGAGCTCTCTCCAAGGCTGCTGTGTAGGCTCGATAACTGCTTAAAAGCTTTCCCACCGAGGAAAGCAGAACAGATTCGGCTACCCTAAGTCTCCCCAGCATTTCCCAGCGCTTAGCCTCGGAGGTTTCACTTAACATCTGGGCTAGAAGGGTCTTCATTTTTTCGAAGGCCTCAGCGGCGTCACGCTCCCTTATCAATACCAGCCTTTTTAACTCCTCAAGCTCGCTTTCCCTAGCCTCTTCCAACCCTCACTGCCTCCAAAAGATAACTCACATAGGCATGTAGGTTTAAAGGTTAAGAGGCAGACGGTAAGCATCTAAAGTGGTGGAGTCCTTGGTAAACCAGAAATCTAGAACAATTCGCCTAAAAGGCTTCATGGAAACCATAAGGCTGAGCGAGGCCCTTAAGAGATTCCGGGAGGAAGCCAGACTTCCAAGGTTAAGAGTTGAAACCGTTCCTTTGACGGAGGCCGTTGGAAGGGTGCTCGCCGAGGATGTTTTTGCTTTTTGTGATGTTCCTCCCTTTGATAGGGCTGCCATGGACGGCTACGCCACAAAAGCAGAAAACACCTACGGGGCTTCACCCTCAAACCCCCTGGTTTTCCAGTTGAGGGGTAAGGTTGACGTTGGAGAGATTTTTAAGGGTGAAATTGGTGGGGGTGAAGTTGTTCAGGTTGGAACTGGAGCTCCACTCCCTAAAGGAGCAAACGCCGTGGTGATGTTCGAGTTTACCCGAAGCCTTGAAGATGGGAAAATCGAGATTTACCAGCCTGTAACTCCAGGCGAAAACGTCGCCCGAAAAGGTGAAGACTATAAGGCTGGAGAAAGGGTTTTCCCTAAAGGCTTGATTCTTCAACCTCAAGATGTTGCTGCCCTAGCAGCCCTAGGCCTTAGAGAGGTGAAGGTTAAAGCTAAACCTAAGGTTGCTATTCTCTCCGTTGGGAGGGAGCTAGTAGAGCCTGGAAGCGAGGTAGGGCCAGGCCAGATCTACGACGCCAACAGATATTTTCTTAAAGCAGCCTTAGCTAAGCTGGGCTGTGAGGTTTTAGATTTAGGGATAGCCTCAGACCATCCTAAGGAAATTAAGGCGAAAATTTTAGGGGCCCTAGGGGAGGCTGACCTCCTAATAACTGCTGGTGGCACCTCGGCTGGCAGCAGCGATTTAACGCTTGAGGCTCTCTCCGAAATTGAAGGGTTTCACCTAATTTTCCATGGGGTGTCTATTAGGCCTGGAAGGCCCTTAGCCTCAGCCACCATAAATGGCAAGCCTATAATTATGCTTCCGGGATACCCTGCGGCAGCCATCCTTACCTTCCAGGTCTTCGTGGAGCCCGTGATAGGCTGGATGCTGGAGGCTGAGCTTCCAGCGGAGCTTAAGGTTTGGGGTAGGCTTACGCGGAGGGTTCCTTCGAGACCGGGGGTTTTAGACCTGGTTCGGGTTAGAATTAAACCGGATGGGGAAGGCGGCTTCCTAGTTGAGCCCTTAAGGGCTGCCGGTGCAGGAGTAATTTCCTCCGTGGTTAAGGCAAACGGGCTTCTCCTAATACCCGAGGGGAGGGAGGGCTACGAGGAAGGTGAAATGGTTGAGGTGCGGCTGCTCAGAAGTCTTTGGGGTGTAGGAGCTTGAAGCGTAAAATCTTCCGCGAATTAATCTCCGTGGAGGAGGCGCTTAAGAGGCTGCTGGGAAGAGTTAAACCTTTAGGCGTGGAGAAGGTGCCTCTGGCTGAGGCTTGTGGACGTGTTTTGGCTGAGGATGTTTTTGCTTTTTGTGATGTTCCTCCCTTTGATAGGGCTGCCATGGACG
>CAZAJK010000035.1:0-5237 GCA_964485425.1 uncultured Candidatus Bathyarchaeia archaeon
AGGCATTTACTGTGGAGCATGCTTCGCCTACCGGAGAACCATATCCGAGAAGGCTTCAGAGCTTAGGGAGACCCTTAAAAGGGAGAGATTCGACAAAATCGCCACAGCCTTCGACTGGGTTGGAAGCTACCGAGATTTTAGCCGCTGGCTAGGCTGGCTTGTGAGGCTTGTTTGCGACGGCTGCCAGACGGGTGGGGGAAACCCTTTCTGCAATATTAGGAAGTGCTGTCAGCGTAGGGGGCTTATGAGCTGCGCCGACTGCCCTGAAATGCCATGCGATAAACTTGATTGGATTACAAAGCGTTATCGAAACTGGAATCTGAATAATCTTAAGCGGGTGAGGGAAGTTGGCTACGAGAGGTGGCTGAAGGAGATGGCTGGGAAAGTCGAGCAAGGCTTCACTACAGGCGAAGTCATAGTTGGAATAAAGAGGCGGAGGAAGGCCTAGCCAGTTTCAGGTAACCCTGTATCCACCTGACCCTTTATCCCCACCATCTCGCAGGCTTTAAGGAAAACCCTCCTAACCTTTTCACTGTAAGACTTCCAGGCATAGCCGGAGGGGCCGTAAAGCCTTTCATATTTTACCGTTAAGCTTGGAAACCTAGACTGCAAAACTTTAAGGAACCTGTGTTTAGTTTCACCGGGGAGGGTTAATTCTCCTGCTAGGAAAAATTTTGCCCCACATTTTTTAGCTTCTTGGGCAACTTGAACCATGGCTTCAAGGCTGTCGGTTAAATAGGGGAAAACAGGAATCATGCATACGCAGACGTTTAAGCCGTGTCCTGCAAGCTCAGCCACCACATCAAGCCTTTTTGAGGGATTTGGCGCGGCAGGCTCAAAGATGCTGACTAGCTCTTCCTTAAAGGTTGTGATGGTGACGAAGATGCAGCAGAAATTTTTCTTTGAAATTTCTGTTAGCAAGTCTAGGTCTCGAAGGATTAGGGGGCTTTTGGTTCCGACCTCGACGGGCCAGCCTGCTTGAGCTAAAATTTCAAGGCATTTCCTTGTAAGCTGATAGTTTTCTTCTCCAGGCTGGTATGGGTCGGTGGCAGACCCCAAGAAGACGATGTCTCTAGGTTTCTTAACAATCTCCCTTGCCAGCCTTTCAGGAATGTTGGTTTTGGCTAGAATTTGGAGGTGGACTTGTTCTGGTTTAACATGGTGGGGAGCTCTCCACTTTTCAGCTACATCGTAACAGTAGGGACAGGCGTATTCGCAGCCTCTATAGGGGTTCAGCGTATAAAGGCATTTATACCATTCATCTCTACGCTTAAGCCTGTTTAGGGCTGTTTGCACCCGAATAGGCTGGTATTTCACGGCTTCACCATAACAGGTTTAAACCTTCAACCTTAAGGTTCTTCCCGCAGGGGAAATAAGGGTTATTAATGGGGAGCTCAGGATTTTGATGGGAGAGAGGGGCAAGCTTTGAAAGGCAGTAACTATCGGATACCCGTCGGCATGCCCTACGTTAGACGTGAGTATATTCATGGGGCCCCTCAGCCCAAGATAACCAAATTCACCATGGGAAACCCCCACGGCGACTTTACCCACCGGGTGGCGCTCATCCCCCTACGGAAGGTTCAAGTCCGCCATAATGCTCTTGAAGCCTTAAGAATCTCCGTGAATAAGAGGTTGGCTGATAAGCTGGGGGAGGCCAACTACTGCCTCCGCATAAAGGTTTACCCTCACGTAGTGCTCAGGGAAAATAAGATGATGGCTTTCGCCGGGGCTGACAGGCTTCAGGAGGGGATGCGTCGAGCCTTCGGGAAACCGGTGGGCCTAGCTGCCAGAGTTGAACCTGGAAAACCTATTGCCGAAGTAGAGGTTAAGGCTGAGGGGGTTGAGGCTGCAAAGGAGGCTTTAAAAGTCGGAGCCAGCAAGCTTCCCACCCCCTGCGCCGTTGAAGTCTCACCTATAGGTCAGGCTGCAGGTTAAAGGTTTTCCCGGGTTAAGAGGGAAAGCTTTGGGGGAAGCCTACGACCTCGAACTAGATAGAATTCTCAACGAAGCCGGAAGGCTTTCTGCTAGGAGAATCCTCATTCAGCTTCCAGACGGGCTGAAGCCTTATGCACCCCAAATCGTGGAGAAGCTGGCTGACAGGGGCCTAGAGGTCTATGTTTCAGCTAGCTCCTGCTATGGAGCCTGCGATTTAGCCTTGGCTGAGGCTGAAAGACTTAAAGCAGACCTTCTAGTCCATTACGGACATACAAGCTTCGGCCTGCCGACAGGCAGGATAAAAGTGCTCTACGTTGAGGCTAGAAGTTCAGCCGACTTTTCCGAAGTCTTAAGCGGCGCCTTACCTGAGCTTAAACCTTATAGGCGTATAGGTTTAACCGCCAGCCTTCAACATGTCCACAGGATTTCAGAGGTGGAAAAATCGCTGAGAGGAGAGGGGAAGCAGGTTTTTGTGGGGAGGCCTGAGGGGCGTGGGGTAGCCTATCCAGGCCAAATATTGGGCTGCAACGTTTCAGCAGCCTTAAAAATCAGCGGCAATGTTGAGGTTTTCATCCATCTTGGCGGAGGCCTCTTCCACCCCTTAGGCGTATTCTTGGCTACGGGGAAACCAGTCTTCTCCCTTGACCCCTTCACGGGCAAAGTGGTTGAAGTTTCAGGTTTGGGTGAGCGGGTGAAGCGTAAGCTTAAATCCTCGGTGATGAGGGTTTTAGAGGCTGAAAGAGTTGGGGTGATTCTCGGGCTTAAGCCAGGCCAGTTTAATCTTAGAGAAGCCTTAAAGGTTAAACGTGTTTTAGAGGAGCGGGGGAAACAGGTTTTAATGCTCGGGTTTGATGAAGTCTTAGAGGAGGCCTTAGCCAATTTTCCAAGCCTTGAAGCCTTCGTGTGCACTGCCTGCCCCAGAATCGGCGTAGACGACTGTGAGAAATTTAGCAGGCCCCTGATTCCAGCTTCTAATCTGCTTGAGGCCTTAGGCCATGAGCCTGGTGAAAATTAAACGGAAAGACTTAGAAATTTTCTTGGGGCAGGTTAAGGGGCATCCCAGCCCGAAAGTCCTCCTAGAGCAGTATCAGACTCCCCCCTCTCTGGCCGCCACCCTCCTCCACATGGCAGCCTATGCTTTTCAGGATCTTGAAGGAAAGCTGGTGTGCGATTTGGGATGTGGCACGGGGATTCTCGCTATTGGGGCGGCTGTGCTTGGAGCAAGCTATGTGGTGGGTTTAGACCTAGACTTGGAGGCTGTTAGGAGGGCTAGGGAGAACGCGGTTAAGCTTAATGTTAGAAATGTGGATTGGGTGGCTGGCCCCCTAGAAGCTTTAAGGGGATGCTTTGACGTGGTGGTGGAGAATCCTCCCTTCGGGGTTAAGCGTAGGGGGGCTGACAGCCTCTTCCTGAGAAAAGCTTTATCTCTAGCCCCAGTAGTTTATAGTGTGCATAAGGCTGGGAACAGGAGGTATCTTGAAGCCTTAATTAGGAGGCTTGGCGGGAAGATAACCGCCGCCTTTAAGTCTAAAATCGTGATTCCCCACATGTTCAGCTTTCATAGGAAGCTTAAGCGTGAAGTCGAGGTTGAGGTTTACAGGATTGAGAGAGTTGGGTTCAGGTCTGAGGAGTAAGAGGAGTGGGGGGCTTGTTACCCCCGGCGAAAGACTCGGCGTAATAGAGGAATTTCATGCAGGGAAGGGAACCTACACGGAGAAGGGTGTAATCTACTCTAAGACTACGGGTGAAGCCATAATAGACATGGATAGGAAGGAGGTTAGCGTTAGGCCTGTAACCAGGATTCCAACCGTTCCACGTAAGGGGAACATAGTTGTAGGGGAAGTCCTCCAGGTTCAGGATAAGATGGCCACGGTCAGGCTTCTCAAAGTTAATGGGGAGAAGCTTAACAGGCCTTACACGGCTATCCTTCACATCTCCTATGTTACTAGGGGTTTCCTCAAAAACCTTCATGACGCCCTGAGGCCTGGAGACCTTATTAGGGCTAGGGTTGTTGGAGACGAGAATCTGCCCTACCAGCTTACCACGGCTGACCGCGAGCTCGGCGTTATAAAGGCTTTCTGCAGTTTTTGCGGTGCACCCTTAAATTATAATAGGCGTAGAAGGATGCTTGAATGTCCTAGGTGTAGGAAGGTGGAGAAGAGGAAGGTGAGTGAAGGTTACGACCTACTTTAAGAGGGGTGAAAAAATGGAAGTTAAAATTTTAAAGGTTGGTAAAAACGAGCTCTCCCTGGAGATTAAAGGCGAAGACTACACGCTTTTGAATCTGCTTCAAAAAACCCTGCTTGAGGATAAGATGGTGGAGGCTGCGGGGAGCAAGATTCCCCATAGACTACTTGAAACCGCCATTTTCAGCCTGAGGGTTAAGGGTGGAAGAAACCCCTTCGACGCTCTCTATGAGGCGCTGGATAGAATTAAGGCTGAAACCTTGGAGTTTAGGGAAGCCTTTGAAAAGGCTTTAAAGGAGTATCAGGCTGGAGGTTAAGCTTCCCCCTCCAAAATTTTCAACAGTTTTTCAAGACTGATGACGCGGGCTCCAAGATACTTCTCCATGTGGTTTAAAGCCCACCTATGCTCTTCCTCATCTGCGGCCTCCACACAGTCTTCGGGCACTAGGAGTTTGTAGCCTCTGAAGAAGCCGTCGGCAGCCGTGTAGAGAACGCATAGGTGGGTGTGTATTCCGGTTAGGATTAGGGTTTCAACCCCTAACTCCTTCAGCAGCATGTCTAGGCTGGTTTGGAAGAAGCCGCTGTAGCGCCTCTTTTGAACCTGGTAGTCGGAGGGCTGAGGCTTAAGCTCTGGGATAACCTGTGCTCCTGGAGTTCCTATTAGGGCGTGGGGGCCCCAAAGAGCTAGCTCTAAGTCTACCTCTGGAAGATGGGCGTCGCAGACATAGATGATGGGGATGCCTTTGCGCCTGGCAGCCTCTAGGAGGCTTTGAATTTTGGGGATAATTTTCTTAGCCCTATCACATTTTAGAGAGCCTCGGATAAAGTCTTCAAGCATGTCGATAACCAGCACGGCGGGCTTCAATTATTTACCCCCAGGTTCTGGATGAAAGCTAAATGCCTTCAAAGCTGAATAAGGTTTCGATGGCTATGGGTAAGCAAACCCTTGAGGAACTTCTAGCTGAGGCTGTAACGGTTAGGAGGGTTGAAGAGGTTTTAAGGGATAGGAGGCTTGCTGGGCTTGGAGATTCCTACCTGAATTTCGCGCTCTCCCTGGCCTGGAGCCTTCAAGGTAAACCCAGAAGCCTCAGAGTTTCCAACAGGATTCTAGTGGAA
>CAZAJK010000035.1:5247-9915 GCA_964485425.1 uncultured Candidatus Bathyarchaeia archaeon
CTAGTGGAAGCTGTTAAGCAGGCTGGGCTTAGAAGAAAGCTTCCAAGCAGGCTTTCACGCAGGGATATTGGTGGAGCTGCCGAGGCCTTACTTGTTTACGCTTCAGCCCGGAAGCTTCTGCCTTTCCACCGGCTAGTGGAAAGTTTGAGGGAAGCCCGCTCAGATGAAGATTTGGTGAAGGTTTTGGCTGGCATGCTGGTTGAGGCTTCTAGGAGGCTTGGAATTGCCCTTTAAAGTTAAGCCTGAAATTAGGGTTCTGGCCCTAACGGGAATCCCAGTCGAAGGTGGAACCCTCGCTTTAGGGGTGGTTTACCGTGGAAGCCTCTGGGTTGACGGCGTGGTTAAGGGCACCATAAAGGGGGGTGTAGCTCAAGGCTTAAACCGGATGGTTAAACGTTCAAACCACTACGGTCAAGTCAGGGTGTTAATGCTGGATGGAGATTACCCGTGGAAGCTCAGCGAGGGGGAGTTTGAATGGCTTGCTGAAAAGCTTTCCAGGCCTTTAATCGTTGCTTGGAGTGGTAAAGCCCCTAAAGGGGTAGCTAAAGTCTGGGAAGGACTGAAGATTTCAGCTTATGGCTTAAGCTTAGAGGATGCCTTAGCGGTGGTTAGGGCTTCCACGGTTGAGCCTCCCCTCCCTGAAGCCTTGAGGCTTGCTAGGCTGCTAGCTGAAGCCTATGAGAGCCTTTTAAGGCATACTCGGAGAAAATAGAAATCTTTAAATTTCAGTGTAAGTCCTATGCTTTCCGCGGTTTCAAGGCTTGGAGGCAGAAATCAGGCTTGCAGTTCTGCCCTAAATGTGGGATGAGGCTTAGACTTACGGTTAAGGAGCAGAAACGCTCTACGAAGGTGGTTTTAAAATGCCCCAACTGCGGCTATGAGGTTAGGAGTAAACCTTCAGCTAGGCGTGGTGAAACGGTTATTAGGAGGCCGACGGAGAAGCTGACGCCCAGGGAGGCTGTGGTGGTCATAAGCCAGAAGGAGGCAAGCCTTAAAACGGCTTCAACCCAGAAGGTTGAATGCCCGCGGTGCGGCCATAGGGAAGCCTATGTCTGGATGGTTCAAACTAGGGGGGCTGACGAGTCTTCAACCCAGTTCTTCCGCTGCACCAAATGCGGGTATACGTGGAGGGAATACTCCTAAAGCTGCTTCACTTTCTCCAGCTGGGATAAAACATATTTACGTATGGCTTGAGGCTTGGGAAGCCCCCTAACAATTTTACCTTTAAGGACTAGGGGTTTAAGCATGGGCTCAGTGGCTGCCTGGCAGACTGGGCAGGGAGGCTGAGGCTCTGCAGCCGAAGTAACCGTGTAGGTTAAGCATTCCTTACATCTCCAGACGTTTTTCCTTCCAGCTAGCTTCCCTCTCTTAGCGATGGGTCTGCCTTCAACCTCAACGATGTCTAGGGCGAAATTCACGGTGGGAGCGTTGCTTAACGTGGTTCCAACACCAAAGCCGTCTACCCCAGCTTCCACCAGTGAGGGCACAGCTTCCTCTTCGATCCCGCCTGAAACCAGAATTTTCACATGGCGGTAACCTCTCAGGTCAAGTTCCCAGCGCACCTCCCTCACGATTTCCTGAAGACTTCCCCTCCTAGACGAGGGGGTGTCAAGCCTAACCCCGTAGAGCTTTCCTGCCAGCGCTTCAGCAGCCCTTAAGGCTTCAGCCTTCTCGTCGAAGAAGGTGTCAACTAGCGCTATTCTCGGAACTTCCTCCTCCACAACCTCGTTGAAAGCCTTAACAGCAGCCACCACATCTCCCGTTAGTATCACGAGGGCGTGGGGCATGGTTCCCACAGGCTTCTCCCCTATGAGTTCAGCTCCAACAAGGCATGAAACCGCGTCGAAGCCCCCAATGTAGGCTGCCCTATCTATCATGGGGGCTATGGCCGGATGCATACGCCTTATGCCGAAGGAGACTAGTAGGCTTTCCCACGCAGCCTTTCTGAACCTGGCGGCTTTGGTAGCTATTCCGGTGGCTTGGCATAGTAGGCCTAAAAGAGGTGTCTCATAAACGCAGTAGTCGCAGTAGGCGCCTTCAACCAGTAGGACTGGAACTCTGACTCCCCTGTAGTCTGCGGGGTGGAATAGGGTTCCCTCAGGCATGCTGTAAATGTTTACGGGGATTCCTTCAAAGAGGCGGGCTACTTCCTCTATTCCGCAGAGGATGGCCCAAGGCCACCTGTTAGGAAGCTCGTTAACCGTTACTTCAGCTATTGTCTGTTTTTCGCAGAGGCCTTTAGCTTCAAGCACTTTTTTGGTGCGCTCAAAATATATGTCGGTGGTTTTACCCTGCTTTATCTCGTCTTCTGAAGCTATGTGAAACCTGCGCAACATGCCTCATCCTATTTAACGTTAAGCGCTTCACAACTAATTTTCCATGTGAACTTTTAGGGTTTCCCCTCGTAAAACTCCTTCTCCAGCCTAGTGGTGCATTCAATTATGGCCTTGTAGACGCATCTAACATAGGCAGGGTTAACCTTAAACTCTTCAGCCCAGCTTGAAACCTTCTCTAAGACTTCGACCTCCCTCTGCTTGTCAACTAGGGGGAGACCCATCTCCCGTTTAATCTCAGCGATTTCAGGGACCACGGAGATTCTCTGAGCCAGAAGCTTTACGATTTCCCTGTCAATTTCGCTGATTCGACTTCTGAGTTTGGCAAGTCTTTCAGCCACTGCTGCCACCTTGACAGATACCTAGCGGCGGATTAAGTTTTAAAGTCTCCTCAAGTTTTAGGTAAAGCTCCCTGTAAACTTTGAGAACCTCCCTTAAGGCCTGCTCAGACTCTAGTTCGCCTCTCTCCACCCTAGCCATGGTCTCCTCAACAAGCCTCCTAGTTTCAGGTGTAACCAGCCTCCTATCCACCATGCTTAGAAGATTTAGAAGTTGCTCTCCAAGCTCGGTGGGCTTAAAGGTTTTACCCTGCTTCACCGCGTAGCCCCTACTCAGAACGATGGCTGGAAACTCGTGGCGGGTGGCATCAGTTCCTATCCCATGAGCTTCAAGCAGTCGGAGGAGCTCTGACTCGCTGAGCCTTGGGGGAGGCTTAGTTTTACGTTTAACCAGCTTAACTTCAAGGACGGGCAGCCTATCTCCCGGGTGAAGTTCAGGAACCCACTGAAGCTCCCTAGGCTTAAAGTAGGGATAAACCTTGTAGAAGCCTTCATCGACAAAATGTCTACCCGAAGCTTCCAGGCGAACACCAGCTAGGTTCGCGACAAGCTTCCACCTCCTATAAATGGCGTCGTTGTAAACGGTGTTGGCTAGGTAACGTCGGGCGAGATACTCCCAAATCCTGCCCTTAAGGTCCCTATAACTGTAGACTTTTGTAGGGTATATCGGCGGGTGGGCGCCATCATTCTTAGAGCCATTCCTTGGATTCAAATTTTCAAGCTTCACATATCCTGCAAGCTGGGAAGAAGCTAGCATGAGGAGGATTCGATGGTGGTCCACGTCAACCCACTGGTTGGTCTGAGTCCTAGGATAGCTGATATACCCTTCAGCATACAGCTGTTCAGCTTCAGCCATGATTTTAGCGCCGCTGACACCTAAAATCTTGGTTAAGTCTTGAAGCATGCTGTCGGTTTCGGCTGGGAGTGGCCTACGTTCAACCTCTCTCTGGGAGGTGAAAGCCTCAACTAGGGCGGCTTCAGCCTGCTTAGCCCTTTCATAGAGAGCTTTAGCTTCAGCTTCGCTTCTTATAGTTCGGCTTGAAAGCTTCAGAACGATGTTCGAAATTTTAACTAGGGCTTCCAGCGTGTAGTAGGTTTCGGGCTTAAAGCTTCTAATCTGTCTTTCACGCTCCATGATAAACCATAGGGTGGGAGTTTGACAGCTTCCCCAGCTTATTAGGCGCACATCTCTACCAGCCTTCCTCGCCGAAAGCGTTAAAGCCCGCGTGTATATGGCTCCGGTTATTAGGTCGAACTTATGGCGGAAATAGGCCTTCCAAACCCACCCCCAGTTTAAATCTGCTTCAAGCCTCTCCCAAGCCTGGCGAAGCTCACTTAAAGTGGCCGAATTGAACCGCATCCTGAAAAATCGGATGCTTCCAAGCTCCCTCCTAGCGACTAAGAGAACTTCGTAAGCTATTAGTTCACCTTCATGATCGTTATCCGTTGCCAGCACTAGGGTGGGATTTCCGCTAGATCTTAGCGCTTCAACTAGTTCTCGGTAGGCTCTCTCATCCCTAACTACCCAGTCGACTGGAGCTTCGAAAAGCTGGGCTGGATCAACTTTCCACCAATCATTGTATTCTTTGGGGAAGTCTAACTCTAAAAGGTGTCCGCTTAAAGCTAAAACCTTTATCGGAGCATTAATGGCTCTGCGAATAGCCCTAGCAACACTACCCTTCTCAGCCACAACTATCATGCTTCTCTAAAACACTTTCTTAGAGCAAAACACTAAAAATTTTTACCTTGAAATCCGCAATAAAACAAACACGCTTGAAACTTTAAACACTGGGAGAATTTTTGGTGCCCAGGGCCGGATTTGAACCGGCGACAACCCGGTCTCCCTCAGAAAGAGTCTTAGACTGTTTGGCCGGGATTTGAACCCGGGTCGTGTCAGGCTCTTTCTTAACAGAGGAAGAGTTTTCCATAGGGCTACCTCCTAATGTACTTCTGAATATAGCTATTTAGATTAAGGTATTTAAGTATATCCCTATAGG
>CAZAJK010000036.1:0-9880 GCA_964485425.1 uncultured Candidatus Bathyarchaeia archaeon
ACATAATCATGCTTCAAGAGCAACGGATAATAACGCGTGAGGAGGCTGGGAAAATCCTTGAAGCCTTGGAGGCTTTAAAGGCTGAGTGGCAGAGGGGGGAAGTGAAGCTCGACCCAAGGAAGTTTGAGGACATCCACGAGCTGGTTGAAGCTTACGTGATTGGGAGGCTTGGAGTTGAAGTTGGAGGGAAGATGCATACCGGGCGTTCGAGAAACGACCAAGTCGCCCTAGATGTTAGGCTTACACTTAGAAGGAGGCTTCTAAGGCTTTGGGAGGCCGTTTTAAGGCTGGCTGAAACCCTTAGAATTAGAGCTGAAAACGAAAGGCAGACTTTAATGGTGCTCTACACCCACACCCAACATGCTCAGATAGGCTTCCTATCCCACTACCTGCTGGCTTACGCTGAACACCTGCTGAGGGACGTTGAAAGGCTGGAGGCATGCTATAGCCGTGTAAACCTTTCGCCCCTAGGGGCTTCAGCCCTAGGAGGCTCAACCCTACCCTTAAACAGGCTGAGGGTTGCTGAGCTCCTAGGCTTCGACGGCCTCGTAGAGAACTCCCTAGACGCTGTTAGCAGCCGAGACTTCCTCCTCGAAGCAGCCTCAACAGCCACCATTCTCATGGTTCACCTCAGCAGGATAGCTGAAGACCTAGTAATATGGTCTTCAAGCGAGTTTGGCTATGTAGAGCTTCCAGACGAGCTAGCTTCCCCCTCAAGCATTATGCCTCAAAAGAAGAACCCATGCATCCTGGAGCTGGCGAGGAGCAGGGCTGGAAGGGTTTGCGGCCTTCTAGCAGGACTCCTAACAAGTTTGAAGGCTGTTCCAACAGGGTATAGTAGGGACCTCCAAGACACCAAGCCACCCCTATGGGAAATATTAGACCTAACCCTTTCAACCGTAAAGGTTCTAACCAAAGCCTTTGAAGGCTTAAAATTTAACCGGGAGAGAATGGAGGAGAAAGCCTTAGAAAGCTATGCGGTAGCGCTGGATCTGGCTGAAGCCTTGATTAGGGAGGCAGGCCTCTCGCTTAGGGAATCCCATCGGCTAGTGGGGGAAACCGTTAGGCTTGCATTAAGCCGGGGGCTAAGCCTAGAGAAGGCTGGGTTAGGCCTCCTAGAGGAGGCTGCAGTGAAAGTTTTAGGTAGGAAGGTGAAGCTTCCAGCTCAAAGCTTTAAGGATGCCGTGGATCCGAGGAGGTCTCCGCTGAAAAGGGTTACCTTAGGCTCTCCAAGCCCTAAGGAGACCACTAGAATGCTTAAAAACCTTAAAGCACGTTTAAACGATTCTAAAAGGAGGCTGAACGCCCGGATTAGGGCTTTGCAGAAGGCTGAGCGGAGGCTTAAGGAGAGGGTTTCCAAACTTCTACCCTAACCTTTACAGGTCGAATGGTAACCATTTAAATATCTCAGATAAAACTGAAGCATAATAGGCTGGAGGTTAAAACCGTGACCACTGCGGCGAGAGATAAGGTGGTATTAGCCTATTCGGGAGGTCTAGACTCAACCCTCCTCCTAATCCTGCTTAAGGAGCATTACGGCTTCAAGGAAGTTATCCCGGTTATGCTGGATGTGGGCCAGGGGGAGGAGGAAATAAAACTCGCCATGGAGCGTGCTGAAAAGCTAGGCGTCGAAGTCCGCTTCATCGACGCCAAACGCGAATTCGTCGAAGAATACATTCACCGCTGCATTAAGGCTAATGGGAGCTATCAAGGCTATCCCGTTGGAACCTCCATGACAAGGATTCTCATAGCCCTTAAAACGGCTGAGGTGGCTAGGGAGGTTGGAGCAACAGCCGTAGCCCACGGCTGCACAGGTAAGGGTAACGACCAATTCCGCATGGAGGCAGCCTTCAAATATGCAGCTCCAGAGCTGGAAATCATAGCTCCGGTGAGGGAGTTAAACCTGACTAGGACGCAGGAGGAGGAGATGCTTAAGAGCAGGGGTATTGAGCCTAAGAGGGCTAGGGGTAAAATAGGCGGAGACGTTAACATGTGGTCTCACTCCATTGGAAGCGGCCAATTTGAAGACCTAGTAACCCCCTGCCCGGAGGAAGAGTATTACTGGGTTAAACCCCTACGTGAAGTTCCAGACGAGCCGCGTGAAGTAACCATAACCTTCCAAAACGGTGTGCCTGTAAACGTCGATGGAATAACAGACCCGGTAGAAATGATTCTCTACTTAAACAAGGTTGGAGGCGAGTATGGAATAGGGAAAATCGACATCTTAGAGGATGGAATTATAGGCTTCAAGTCTAGGGAGCTCTATGAGGCTCCAGCCGCCACCATCCTCCTCCAAACCCACGCCGACCTTGAACATTTAACGCTAACCAAGGAGCAGCTTAGGCTTAAAAGGGAAATCGACAGGCTCTGGGCCGACATAGTATACCATGGGCTCTGGCTTCACCCGCTACGCAAGGATTTAGACGCCTTCATAGACTCCACCCAGAAGTGGGTTAACGGCAGGATTAAAGTGAGGCTTCAGAAGGGCAGCTTCGAAATCGTGGAGAGAGAATCCGAATACTCACTCTTCGCCCCAGAAATTCGCGGCCTCAGAGCCAAAGGCTTCGACCAGAGAGATGCTACGGGAGCTGTAAAAATTTTCACCCTGCCCTTCCAGCTCTACAGCAAGAAGGGAAGGTAAAACTCCCCTCTCCTTTTTTACATTTCCTCAACCTGCTTGTTTATGGCGTCCGCCATCAAATGCTGGGTTAACTTAACTTTAACCTTCTGAACACCCTCCATGGACTTAATCTTCTGTTTAATATCTCTGGCTATGGCTAGGGCGAATACAGGCGGGCAGAAGGGTGCCGTAAGATGGAAGACTACCTCCACCTCTCCATCGCTTATTTTTATTTCGTCGATTAAACCCATCTGCACAATGGAGATGCCTAGCTCGGGGTCCATGACTTCAGCCAGCTTCTCCATAATTTGCTCTTCAGTAACCATTTCAACCCCCCGGGTATGCACCATGTTGAAGGGCTGTTAACCGATAAAAGCCTTATTTCTGCTTGAACGTAGAGATTTGGGAGAGAAGCCTGTTGGAGAGGCCTTTCAAAACAGAGCTTCACCCCTCCCTAGCTGGGTTGCTCAGGAAGGTTTACGGGGAGGCCTTGGAAAGGGTTTTGGAAGCCATGGCTAAGCCTCCAAGCCGCTACTACCTGAGGGCTAACACGCTTAAAATAGCTCCAGGAGAGCTGGCGGAAAAACTTAGGAGGAAGGGGTGGAAGGTTTCCATACACCCCAGGCTTGAGGAAGCTTTATCCATCCCCATTGAGGGGCCGAACCCCATACCAAATTTTGAAGCCAAAGTAGTAGTTGACAAGTTTACCGCAGAATCGGTTATGGTTGGAGCCCACGTCTACGCTCCTGGGGTAACCTCCTTCCAAGGGGTAAAGAAAGGATGTGAAGTGACCGTTTTAAGCCCTAGGGGACACGTGGTTGCAGCTGGAGTAGCCGAAATGGGTGAAGCCGAACTGCTGCTTTCCCGTAGAGGTTTAGCTGTGAGAGTCACCCATCCGCTCTATAGGGCTCCAAGCTTCAGGGAGCAAGAAGAATATAAATCTGGCCTTCTCTACCCCCAGTCGCTCCCCTCCATGGTTACGGCTAGGGTTTTAGACCCGAAGCCCGGGGAAACCATCGTAGACCTTAACTGTGCTCCTGGAGGTAAGCTTTCCCACATTTACCAGCTTACCGGCGGGGGCGTCCAGATTTACGGGTTCGACCGGAGCCCTAGGAAAATCTCCATAACCGCTGAAACCCTTGAAAGGCTTGGCTGCCGTGGAGTTAAACTTATAGCCGCTGACTCCCGCTATGTCGACGTCGACTACCCCCAGCTTAAGGCGGACAGGGTTCTAGTTGATCCCCCATGTAGCGCTCTCGGTGTAGCTCCAAAACTTTACGATTGGAAAACGGAAAGCGAGATAGTTTCCCTCGCCAATTATCAACGTCAATTCCTGAAGGTGGCAGCCAGAATAGTTAAGCCAGGCGGAATAGTAGTCTACAGCGTCTGCACCATAACATTGGAGGAATGTGAAAAAGTGGCTGGCTTCGCCGTGGAGGAGTGCGGCTTAAAACCCGACCCTCAACCCCTTCACCTAGCCTCCAAAGGTTTCCCCCTGGTTTCTGGAGCCGAATGCTTCCAGCGCTTCCACCCGCATATCCACGGCTTCGGATATTTTATAGCCAGATTTAGGAAGCCATCATAGGGGGTAAAGGGATGGCTGAGGTTGGAATTCTGAGGAAAGGTGAAACTTCAGCCGAGCAGATATTAAGGCAGATTTTAAATAAGGTTAAGGATGGCAGAGCTGGCGCGGTGGCCTTTTTCGTAGGCGTGGTTAAAGGTTTAACTGGCAGGGGGGAGCCCGTGAAAGGATTAAGCTATGAGGCTTACGAAGAGTTAGCCTTAAAGTCTCTAAAACAGATTAGGGATGAAACCTTGGCTAAGCCCGGAATAGTTGAAACCTTGATTTTCCACGTGGTCGACGAGCTTGGGGTTGGGGAAGAGATAATGTATGTGGCTGTAGCAGGCTGGGGGAGGAAGGAGGTGTTCCAAGCCTTAGCTGAGGTGGTTGATAGGGTGAAAAGGGAGGTTCCCATCTTTAAAAAGGAAATACTGGTGGATGGTAGAAGCTACTGGGTTGCCGAAGAAGAGGCTAAAAGAAAATATGAAAGCGGGGGAGAAGCCTAGGCTTCAGCTTCCTCCCTGCCTCCAAGCTTCAGCAGGGAAGCCTTAGCCGCCATAAACTTTCGAATTTCCATCCTAAGCTCCTCATCGGTTAAAGCACGCTTCAAACTATAGGCCTTCTCCACGAGGTGAATTCTAAGCTCGTCGAGAAGCTCTTCTGGGACTTCCATGCCGAGTTCGTCAAGCTTATGCTTGAGTAGGGCTTTCCCGCTATACTTGTCGAAGACGAAGCTTATCTTCCTCCCAACCTCCTCCGGAATGACTGCCTGATAGGTGTAGGGGTGCTTCAGAAGCCCATGCACGTGGATGCCGCTGGAATGCTTGAAAACATTTTCGCCGACAATGGGTGTAAAGTGGCCTACGGGTATCCTTGAAATTCTCTCCACCATTTTAGAAAGCTGGTAAAGCTTGGTTAGGTTTATCCCTACATCCTTCCCGTAAATCACCTTTAAAGCAACCACAACAGGCTCTAAGGCGGCGTTCCCAGCCCTCTCGCCAATCCCATTCACGGTTACGCTAGCCCACTCAGCTCCCCCCTCAAGGGCGGCCAAAGTATTGGCAACAGCCAGACCAAGATCATTGTGCGCGTGAATTTCCAGTGAGAGGCCTGACTCCTTCACCAGTCTGCAAACTAGCTTCTTGGTTACGTCGGGTGTGAGAAGCCCGATGGTGTCGGCCAGCCTGAGCCTATCCGCCCCTGCGGCCCTAATAGTTTCAGCATACTGTAGAAGATACTTATATGGTGTCCTTGAGCCGTCTTCAGCCGAAACGGATACATATAGGCCATAGCTTTTAGCCTTTTTCACGGCTTCCCTAACCCTGCTTAAAGCCTCCTGCCATGATAGGTTAAGCTTATATTTGAGGTGGATTGGGCTGGTGGCCATAGAGATGGCTATAGCGTCGGCGCCTGTTCGAGCAACTGTTTCAACGTCTCTTGGGTGGGCTCTGCTCCAACCCATTACGCTGGCCCTTGAAACCTCTTTCACGATTCGTTTAACAGCCTCCTCATCCTTTGGGGAGCTAACTGGTATGCCTGCCTCAATCTGGTGGACTCCTATCTCGTCGAGGAAGCGGGCTATCTCCACCTTATCGTCCGGCGTGAAGGTTACACCCGGGGTTTGATGGCCATCTCTTAAGGTTGTATCGTCTATTTTGACGTTGTGGAGGATGAGTTTACCCCTCGTGTAGGGGCTCACGGTTTCCATGGTTCCACGCTTCCAACGTGCAGGGTAAATTATTAATGAGGCTAAAAACGGTTAATATTTAAATCTTATTCTCACTTTCAGTTAAAAAGTCTCGAATAGAGCTTTATATTCGAATAGTAAAATCTTTACTTTGCAGCCATTAAAATTTTTGATAAGTCAAAAGACCTTCTTCTCCCCTCAAAAACCATGCTCGGAAGCCTATCTAAACCTAAGATTAACCCCACAAGCTCAGCAACGTGAAGAACGGGAAGCCCAACCTTTAGAGGGGCCTCATCGAAGGTTGCCATGCATCCCGGGCATGTTACGAGAATAAGTTCAGCCCCACCATCAATCATCGAGCCAAGCTTAGCCTCGGTGGTTTTAAGGCTTGCTTTCCTATCGTATGAGGCTGAGATGGCGAAGCACGCCCCACAGCAAAGGTTTCTCTCAGCATATTCTACAGGTTCTCCGCCGAGACTTTCCACGAGTTCTTCAAGAAACCTTACGCTTTCAGGTCTGCCCAACACCTCTTCCGGGTAAGCCTTGGAATAGTGGCAGCCGTGGTGAACAGCTATTTTCACCCCGTTTAGGCTGTGCTTCATTAGGCCTAAAATTTTATCCTTAACCCTATAGTATATTTCGGCGAGCTGGAAGATTTTCACGTCCCAGGCAGGTTTAACCCCTACTTTAGCGAGTGCTTCCTCGACTTCGCCTTTAACTTCTGATTCGCCTATATGTTTTAAGACTCCTAGATAGGTGGAGTAGCATGTGTCACATACTGAGGCTATATGTTTTGAATGTTTGGAGGCTAGCCATGTATTCCAGCCTGTGAAGGCTGCTAAACTTTTAAAGCTTGTGAAGCCTGAGAGGTAAAGAATCCCCCCGCAGCAAACCTCCTCATAGGAGGTGGCAGGCTTAAACCCTAATAGCTCTAAAGTTTTTACAGCCGAATACTCAATGCTCGGATATTTCGCCTTCGCTAGGCAGCCTAGGTGAACATAGATTTCACCGCTTTCAGGGATATCTTCAACCCTCTTCGTCGACCTACACCCCGTAAAGCTTCCTAAACCTTTCAACCTCAGCCAGAAAGCCCGAAGCCTCCATTAAAGCCTTAACCTTTCCTAGGGCTTCCCTGGGGATAGAGGGGTCCTCGGCAAGCCCATACTGCTTCCTAAGCCAAACGTTGGCTACAGCCGCTATTCTCCCGGCTTCAGCCATATTGTCTAGGTAGGGCCTGACAGCCGGGTAGAGCTTCCCAGCTAAACCCGCGTCAGCCAGGGTTTCCCTAAGCTGAACTATGGCTTGGGGGAGGTTAACCTGGTGGGGGCAAAGCTTCCAGCAGTCGAAGCAGGTGAAGCAAGACCATATTTCGCTTAAAGAGTTCCCTTTACCGGTTTTCCCCCTTAAAATTTTAAGGGAGAGTTTCCGAATGTTGAAGCCTTTACCTTGAAATCTTGTCGGCGGACAGATGGAGCTGCAGAGGCCGCACTGAAGACATTTATCGGCTAGCCCGGAGAGCGCTTTAAGTCTGGCTTTAACAATAGACTTTTTAGACTTCACGGGCTTAAACACCGTAGCTTAAGGCTGGTTAGGTGATTAGGGTTGACCAAAATAAAAGTTACCCTTATCGTGGCTAGAACCACCGAGCAGGAGCTAGCCTCCTACCAGTCCCACAAGAACCCCCAATACGTTGAAAGACTAGCCGTAGCCTACCTTTCAAAAGCAGACCTGGAAAAGCTTGGAGCTTCAAGCGGCGACTCCTTAAAGATAACCTCGCAAGCAGGCTCCACCATAGTTAAAGCCGTGGAGGACCCGGACCTTCAAGAGGGCTTCATCGTGATTCCTAAAGGCTTTTGGGCTAGCAGGCTTTCCTCGCCAAACCTTTCAGGGGAAACCCTCCTAGTCGACCGGGGAGTGGAAGTTACGGTTGAGAAGGCTGAAGGCTCCCCTCAGCTTCCAAGCTTTTAACCTTACCAAGAAACTTATCTAAGCTTCCAAGTTCAAAGGCAATTCTCAAAGTCTTATCTTTTAAGGCTGTGGTCAACCTCTCAAGCTGCTGATCCAAAGCTTTCTTTTCGAGATCGCCAATCGACCATTCTGGTGGGGCTTCAATCTTCGGCGGTTTAGGCTCCTCGATTCTAGCCTTAACCTTCCTTGGGTAGACGGGTTCTAAGGGTATGGGTTCAACCTCTTCGCCTACCAGCCTTAAAAGGTAGCGGCTGCGGCTTTTGTCCCAGGGCCTAGCTTCCTCAGGTTTAGGAAGCCTTAAAGTTAAACGTTTAACCTTAAGCACGTCTTCTGGGCAGGCGTTCTCGCAGGCTCCACAGTAAATGCAAAAGTCTTCCAGCACCCTTATTTTCTCCGCCCCCTTAACAGGATAAATCGCGTTGACAGGGCAGATGTTAAAGCAGTTCTTACAGCCTATGGGGTCGCATTTCTCCAGCCTAACGATTTCCACCCTACCCTCGAAGGGCTTCTCAACTTTTAAGGCTTCCACAGGGCAGAAGGCGGCGCAAACACCGCAGTATACGCATTTCTCCTCTTCAAATTCCAGGTTTCCCTCAACCTTAACCTCCCCAATCCTCCTACGCGGAGCATATTCGCATTCAACTTTCACAGCCTCCACCGGGCATATCTGTTCGCATAGGCCGCAGTAGTCGCATTTCTCCTCTGAAACCCTGATTCCGATGGCTGGTTTGAAGTCTGGAGGTTTAGGCTGCTCCCAAAAAATCTCTATGGCCTCGCATAGAAGCTCACATAGGCCACAGTATACGCATTTCTCCTCGTCTATAACGATTCTCCCCCTAGCCTCCTCCGGCTTTCCCTCCTCATAAATCACCAAATCCTCTTTTCTCGGAACCTTAACCTCAGCCTTCAGAGCTTCTCTCGGACATATTTTCTCGCAGAGGAGGCATGGTAAACATTTCTCCCTGTCTATTTCATGGCTGCCTGAAACCTTCACATAGTCAGCTACAGCCTGGCCGTCCATGGCCATGGTGAAGGCGTTGAAGAGGCAGGCTGAAACGCAGAGGCTGCAAAAAGTGCACTTCTCCACCTCAAGGTTAATAAGAGGAGCGCCCTCAAGCCTCCCAGCAGCAACCTCAACCACAAAGCCTTTGGAAATGGCTTCCCAAGGGCAGCTGTCCATGCAAAGCGTGCAGCCTACACATTTCTCAAGCCTATAGAGGAGGTGTTTAGCTAGGGGGGTGGTCTTCCAGACAAAATCTAGGGTGGAATCCACTACCTCCATAGCTTTCTCAGGAGTTTCAGCCATCCAGCATTCACCCCCTTAAAGCCGGAATCTTCGACAGTTCCACGCCTACTGGCCCCAGCCTCCTAATCTTCTCCACAAAGCCTGATATGATGCGCGCCACTTTTTCGCCTTCACTTGCTCCAGCATGATCGATATGAAGTCTTTCAGGGTTTATCCCCATTCCTTCGAGCACCCGTTTAAGCCGGGAAACCCGCTCCATGGCCTTCCTTATCCCGGTAATATAATGGCAACTGTTAGGGTCGCAGCCCACTATGAGAACTCCGTCGATTCCCAGCCTGAAGGCTTCCAAAATGTGAAAGGCGTTAACCCTAGCCGTGCATGGAATCTGAATTATGCGGACGTTGGTCGGGTAGGGTGTTCTAATTAGCCCCGCCATGTCGGCTGCGGCATACCCACACCACTGGCAGAAAAAGGCTAGAATTAGAGGCCTCTCCCTCCCATTCCTAGCCAAAACCTCAATCATGGCTCTAATTTGCTCATCGTTGACTGATGGCAGTTTAAGAGCTCCAGAGGGGCAGACGGCTACGCAGGCACCGCAGCCCATGCAGGCTACCTCGTTAACCTCTATCCTGCCTTCCACCCGCCTCAAAGCCCCATAGTCGCAGAATTGGATGCATAGGCCGCAGCCCAAGCATAGTTCATGGTCGACTGTTGGAGCTTCAACCTCGAATTCCAGCTCAGGCTGGGATAGAAGGCCTTGAGCCCTTAAGGCGGCTAAACCAGCATGACTTACGGAGG
>CAZAJK010000037.1:0-355 GCA_964485425.1 uncultured Candidatus Bathyarchaeia archaeon
GGCTTGCCTCCTGGAGGGGGGTTTCAGCTGAAACCCCCCTCCAGGAGGCAAGCCTCAATTTTCCTGAGGGCGTAGGGAGCGTAGTCTGCCTGCCCATCATGGTGTTTAACTGGGGGGTAGAAGAGCCATTTGACAAACCATGGGGGGAAGGGCGGGTTCGAGATGCATGCCCCAAAACCCACAAAGATTTTCCCGTAATGGTTGCTCATCTCGGTTGCTGGAGCGGTAAGTACTATCTTCGGATTTACAGGTGCTTTAGGCCTACCCGAACCGCTTCACCCCTAAAAAGCCGACCAGAACGCTTGAACCTGAGGTCATTAAAAATTTCAGCCTTCGCCTTATATTTTCTTTTAGG
>CAZAJK010000037.1:365-793 GCA_964485425.1 uncultured Candidatus Bathyarchaeia archaeon
GCCTCCTTCAAAGACTGGCTGGAAAGGGCAGGCTTCAAAGTTGCATGCGTAAACCTTGATCCCGGCTGCGAGATGCTTCCCTACCAGGCGCGCCTAGACGTTCGAAGCTGGATAACTTCGCGGAGAATCATGGAAGAAGAGGGTTTAGGCCCTAATGGCGCCATGGTTAGGGCTATGGAAAGGCTGATGGAATTGGAGCGTGAAATTTTAAGTAGGGTTTCCATGCTGGAGGCCGACTATCTCCTTTTTGATACGCCTGGCCAGGCTGAAATCTTCCTCTTCCGAAGCTCAGGCGTTAAGCTGGTTTCAAGCCTTAAAAAGTTGAATCCCACCATAGGCGTTTACCTTGTAGACTCGGAACTCGCGGTTAGAGGGGTTGTAGGCCTAACGGCTTCGCTTCTGCTCGGGTTAGCCTCCCAACTATGGGT
>CAZAJK010000037.1:803-6197 GCA_964485425.1 uncultured Candidatus Bathyarchaeia archaeon
AGCAAAGCCGACCTCATTAAAGATTTAAATATTGAGATGGTTTTGGCGGAGCCGGAGAAATTTAAGGATAGACTTCTCATGGAAGCTGGGGTTTCAGCGGATCTTTCAGCCAAATACCTTGAAATCTTCTCCGAGTTTTCAAGGGCGCAAAGGCCTATTAGGGTTTCAGCTTTAACCGGTGAGGGGTTAAAGGAGCTTTACGACGCGATTCATGAAACCCTGTGTGAGTGTGGAGATTTAACCTAACGTTTTTTCGGCCTTATATTTACGAGTTCACAGGCCCTTTTCAGCTCCCTAGTTCCGCCCCCCTCCATGATAACCCTTAAAGCCGCTTCAGGCCTAGTTACGTGAACTCCGCCAAGCAAGGTTACCCCATGGTTGAAGAAGACGTCAGGCGTTAAAGGCGTGGTAGGGCCTACAACGGCAACCTCCCTAGCCTTCAAGGTTAGCTCAAGCAGCCTATCTATGCTCCCGTTAACTAGGGTTGAAGCCGTGATTACGGCTACACTGGCTCTTGGAAGATATTCCTCGCAGGCGGTGTCCGGCAGATGGTAGGGTTCAGCCTCCCTGAGGCGGGGGCTTCTCTCCAAGATGTAGAGCATTCCAGCCTTAGCCTTCAGGGCCTCAGCTATAGGCCTAATATTTCCAACCATCACGACGGTGTCGTCTCTATCGACTTTAAGCTCGTTGACAATATTACCCCAAACCACCCAGTAATCCCCGGTTTTTTCCCCGAAAAACATTTGGGAGGCAGCGTTCACCGCGGCTAAACCCACCACAGCCTCAAGGGGCTTCCAGGAGCCTGCAAGTTTAACTAGGTCGAAAAGCCAGTTGCCGGCGAGGCTTCCAGCTCTATCAAAAATTTCACAGCATTCGATGTTTAATTCGCCTGGTAGGGTTGCGCAGAGCCCTAGGTGGCCTGTGTCCAGCTGAACCCCCGTATAGTTTAAGCCTATGCACACATTGCTAACCTTACGTTGGAAGGCTTTTGAAGCATGTTTGAAGAGGAAGGCTAAGATTTCCCCTACAATTCTCCCGGGCAAGCTCCCCCACGCCTAAACCAATATATACGTCCTTACTACCTAAACCTTGAGGTTTGAAAGCTGTTTATGGGCCCGTAGCCTCCTGGAGGCTGGGCTTATCCCTAGGCATAGACCCTATCCTCCCCCCGAAAACTTGCAGCTTCAACTGTGTTTACTGCCAGCTAGGTGAAACAGAAGTTAAAATTGGAAGCCCGAAAGAGTTTAAGCCTAGGCTCACCGTCAGACAGCTTCTCAAAGAGTTGAAGGAGGCTTCGAACAGAGTTGACTGGGGGAAAATCCAGCATATCACGTTTTCAGGGGTTGGAGAGCCGACCTTAAACCCTAGGCTTGCCAAGCTAGCCGAAGCCGTTAGAAAGTCCACGGATAAGCCTCTCGCCATTCTAACTAACGCCTCCACCCTATCCGATGCAGGGGTTCGCCGTGGGCTGAGGTTTTTCGACCTAGTGGTGGCTAAGCTGGATGCTCCAACCCAAGAGCTGTTTGAGGCCGTTAATAGGCCTGCTCCGGGGATAAGCCTTAACAATATCGTGGAGGGGTTAAAGGCTTTAAGAAGGGAGTTTTCCGGAAGTTTAGCCCTTCAAATCATGCTTTACCAGGCTGAGGGCTACCCCTCAAATAGCAGCGTAAAAGCCGTTGAAGGCCTGGCGGAGCTAGCCTCAGAAATCATGCCTGACGAGGTTCAGGTTAACACTCCTTTAAGGCCTCCCTCGCAGAGATTTGTGGCTCCACTACCATTTAAGAGGCTTGAAAAGCTAGCCGGAATCTTTAAGAGTAGGCTTCCGGGGGTTAAGGTGGTTTATCGGAGGCCTCCTGAAGCCTTAAAGCCTAGAGGGTTGGGGAAGCCTATGGAAGCTGAGGTATTGGAGTTGATAAGGCGGAGGCCTTGCAGGGCTGAGGAGATAGCTGAGGTTTTAGAGGCCGACTTCTCCATGGTTAAGCGCTGTTTGAGGGGTTTGGTGGCTAAGGGCTTGGCTGAGCATGTTAAAGTTGGAGGGTTTTCCTTTTACCGGGTGGTTAAAGCTTAAATACGTGCATATGCACACTATTTCTTGGAGGTGAAAAGGCGAAATGGCGTGGGGATGGGGCTGGCGTGGATGGTGGGGTCCATGGCCTGGCAGAGGACCCTTCAGCTACCTACCTCCATGGCTTAGGCCTGGCTGGCTCTTCGGTAGAGGAGCCTGCTGGTGGCTTTTCGGCTACCCAGGCTTCTACGCTCCATGGCTAGCTTATAGGTATCTAGTGCCATACTATTATCCGCCAGTCTGGTGGTAGAAGACATGGGCTATGGCTACGGTAGAGGATACAGGTATAGGTGGCTAATGGGGGTTCCAGGCTGGGCAACAGTCCCCTCCTGGTTTACCCCCACACCTCCAGCCTACCCGCTAACCCCTGAACAGGAAAAACAAATGCTCGAGCAGCAGGCTAAAGCCCTAGAGGCTCAAGTAGAAGCTTTAAGGAAGCGCCTTGAAGAGTTGAAGTCTCAGCCGAGTCAAGAAGCCCGGCAGCCGCCAGCAGCCCCAATGCTGCCAGCCTACCCCTTTATGCCCTTCTACCTCCCCCCGCCTCCTCCACCCCCCTCAAGCTTGGAGGAAGAGCTAGCCGAGCTTGAAGACTATAGGAGGGAGCTGGAGGAGGAGCTTAAAGGGGTGGAGGCTAGGATAGCTGAGCTTAAAAAGCTGTTAGAGCAGAAAGGTCAAGGTTAAATTTCCAAAATCCCCCTTTTCTTTTGGCTTAAAACTTAAGGTGGCCTGTTATGGTTAGAATTTGCATTCCAACTATGGGTTGGGCTGGCCTAGACGAGATGGTTTCTGAGCATTTTGGGAGAGCTCCAACCTTCACCATCGTCGACCTAGAAACCGGTGAGGTGGAGGTTATCCCCAACACTGGCCGACATGGCGGCGGAGGCATGCTTCCAGCAGAGCTCTTGAAGGGCAGAGGTGTCGACCTACTCATTTGCTGGGGTGTGGGGCCTAGGGCTTTAAGCCTCCTAGAATCCCTAGGCATCAAGGTTTACTATGGGGCTTCTGGAACCGTTAGGGAGGTTGTGGAGGCCTTTAAGGCTGGTAAGCTGTCTAGGGCTCCAGCGGGTAGGCCCCCCTGCCCCGAGGGGAGAGGCTCTAAGCCCTTATAGCCTTCGAAGCCTCCAACCTTCAAGGTGAAACCTAAGGTTTGATGGTGGCTGTTGCCGGGGGGAAAGGGGGGACAGGTAAAACCACCATAGCTGTAGGTTTCGCCCTAGCCTTAGAAGGCGAAGTTAAGCTGCTCGACTGCGACGTGGAGGAGCCGAATGTCCACCTGCTCTTAAACCATGAAGTTTTATGGGAGAAGCCTGTGGAGGTTGGAGTTCCATCATTCAACCTTGAACGCTGCACCCTCTGCGGGAAATGCTCAGAATTCTGCCAATACCACGCCATAGCTCAGCTGCCGAAGCGCATCCTTTTCTTCCCAGAGCTCTGCCATAACTGCGGCGGGTGTAAGCTAGTTTGCCCGGCTGAAGCTATCTCTGAAACAAGGCGGAAGATAGGCGTTTTAAGGGGATGTAAGGCTGAAGAAGGCAGAATAAAGCTTGTCTATGGAGTTCTAAACGTGGGTGAGCCTAGGGCGGTTCCCGTCATAGAGGCAGTTCGAGCTGAAGCAAGCCCAGATGAAACCGTAATAGTTGATGCTCCACCGGGGACTTCCTGCCCCACCATAGCGGCTATTAAAGGGGTTGACCATGTGGTTTTGGTTACTGAGCCCACCCCCATGGGGCTTCACGACCTAGAGCTTATGGTGGATGTGGTTGAGCAGATGAAGCTGCCCTTCACCGTGGTGGTTAACAGGGCTAATCTGGGAGATAAAGCCGTATACGACTTTTGTAGGCGTAGGGGGATTCACGTGCTCCTAGAGATTCCCTATAGCCGCGAAATAGCTGAGCTATATTCCAGAGGAATCCACTTTGTTAAAGCCTTCCCGAGGTGGGCTGAAAAGTTTAGGAAGGCTTTTGAAAATCTTGGAGAGACGTAGGCTTGACCGTTGAACTGGTAGTGGTGAGCGGGAAAGGGGGGACGGGTAAAACTTCGATAGCGGCATCCCTAGCCAGCCTGGCAGCTCAACGGGAGAAAATAGTTGTTGTCGACTGCGATGTCGACGCCTCCAACCTTCACCTCTTACTCAGCCCTAAAGTGGAGAGGGAGGAAAGGTTTTCAGGCTCTAAGCTTGCATGGATTGATCCTGAAAAATGCACGGGATGCGGTTTATGTGAGGAGTATTGCAGGTTTAACGCTGTTAGGCCTCCACGGGTGGACGAGTTCTCCTGCGAAGGCTGCGGGGTATGCCAGTTTATATGCCCAGTGGAGGCTGTAAAGCTTAAAGAGCGGAACTCAGGCCTCCTATACGTTTCCACCACTAGGTATGGGCCCATGTGCCATGCGAGGCTTAACCCAGGAGAGTCGAACTCCGGGAAGCTGGTAGCCCTAGTACGCTACCATGCCAAACAAATCGCTTCAAAGGAGGGATTAAATCTAATTCTTTCCGATGGCCCCCCGGGGGTGGGCTGCCCCACCATTTCCTCGCTCACAGGAGCCAACTACGCGCTTCTAGTCGCCGAGCCTACGGCTTCAGGCCTCCACGACCTCAGGCGGATTCTCAGCCTCACCAGGCATTTTAAAGGTTTGAAGCCCTTGGCGGTTGTAAACCAGTGGGATATTAACCCTGAGGTTTCAAGGAGGATTGAGGCTTTCTGCCGTGAGGAGGATGTGGAGCTTCTGGGGATGATCCCCTTCGATAGGAGGGTGGTGGAAGCCGCTGTTAACAGGCTTCCCGTCGTCGAATATGCGTCTGACAGTCCAGCCTCAAAAGAAATTAAAAATATATGGTATAAAATGGAAAATTTTTTGAGGCCTTAAAGTTTTCCTCTTGACTTGGAGGAAGGGGTTCTAAAGGCTTGTGGAAGTGGTGTAGGCGATGGGCTGGCCCTGGAAGGCCTATGAAACCTAGGACCATAAGGTTCGAGCCGAGGGGCTTCCAAATGGCTCCCCTAAGCTTGGAAGGGGTTCCCTTGGAGGCTGGCCCCCCAATCCTCATGAGCTACGATGAGCTAGAGGCTTTCCGCCTAGTTTTCTATGAGGGTTTAACCCAGGAGGAAGCTGCCAGGCGGATGGGGGTTTCCAGGGGAACCCTATGGCGCTGCCTGGAAAATGCTAGGAGGAAGCTGGCTGCAGCGCTTATTGAGAGGAGAAGGCTTGTGGTAGCTGATTAACCCTCCTTGGAAGGTTCTCCCTCAAGAATTCTCTCGATTTCCTGGGAAATTTCCTCGAAAACTTTTGAGGCTGGAGAGTCTGGGTAGGCGTCTACCAGCGGGATTCCTAGG
>CAZAJK010000037.1:6207-7866 GCA_964485425.1 uncultured Candidatus Bathyarchaeia archaeon
ATTCCTAGGTCTGAAGATTCGCTTATTCTCGGGTCTAGGGGAATCTTACCCAGCAGCCTTAGCCCTAACTGTTTAGCCATGCGTTCTCCAGCCCCAGACCTCAGAATCTCGTAAACCGCCCCACATTTGGGGCATAGGAAGCCAGCCATGTTTTCCACTACGCCTAGAATGGGTGCTCCAAGTCTTTGAGCGAAGGTTACGGCCTTCTTCACCACTAGCTCGGAGACTTCGCTGGGGATGGTGACAATGACTACCCCGTCGACCTGGGGAATAGACTGCATTACGGTTAGGGCTTCATCCCCGGTTCCAGGCGGCAGGTCTATAAGCAGGTATTCCAGCGGCCCCCAAACCACCTCCGCCAGAAACTGCCTTATGGCGGAAGATTTTAGGGGGCCTCTCCAGATGACTGGTGTCTCGTCGCTGGGGAGAAGGAAGTCCATGGAGACCACCCGGATGCCTAAGGGCCCCATGGCGGGGAAAATCCCGGGTGGCCCTGCCGAAAGCCTCTCGCTTCGAATGCCAAGCATCTTGGGGATGCTGGGCCCCGTAATGTCGGCGTCTAGAATGCCTATTTTGCCTGGGCCATGCCTCCGAGCTAAGGCTACGGCTAGGTTAACGGTTACTGTGCTTTTGCCTACACCACCCTTCCCACTTAGCACCACGATTTTATGCTTAATCTTGCGCATGGAGTCTTTAATGCGTTCCTGCTGTTTCTGGTAGGCTTCACTCACTTGCTGCAGGCTTTTATCTTCCAGTTTTTGCCCCTCCGTCTAGGCGGCTGAAGGCCTACTTTACATTGTGCTGGTAGTAAAATTTATGTTCTGTGCAAACGCACAATTCTGGCAGGGTTAAAAATGGCTAGAAAAGTGTGTGTAACGGCTTCCGGGCCAACCCTAGACTCTCCCATGGATCCACGCTTCGGCAGGGCTGCCTACTTCCTCATAGTCGACGTTGACAGCCTCCAGCTGGTTGAGGCTATTGCCAACCCCTCCATGGCGGCTCCGAGCGGTGCAGGCATCCAGTCGGCGCAGCTAGTGGCGGGGAAGGGTGTGGAAGCTGTAATTACGGGGAATGTGGGGCCTAACGCCTACCAGGTGCTGGCCTCCGCTGGCATCCAAATCTATACTGGGGCTTTCACCACGGTTAGGGAGGCTGTTGAAGCCTATAGGAGGGGTGAGCTTCAGCCTGGCGGTGGAGGCTTCGGCCTAGGTATGGGCCGTGGAATGGGTAGGGGGATGGGCCTAGGCCGAGGCATGGGTTTAGGTAGGGGGGCAGGGCTGGGAGTTCAGCCTCCACCCCCACCTCCGCAGCCTCCAACCTCAAGGGAGGAAGAAATCAGCATGCTTGAGGCTCAAATAAGATTTCTCGAAGGCCAGCTTGAGCAGATTAGGCGTAGGCTTAGAGAGTTGAAGGGGGAGGCTTAACGGAAGGTTATGGTTGGATTCTTTTTCAACCCATAACCTACCTCAGCCCACGCTGCCATGAGGAAGGATGAAGGGACAGGGCAGGGAGGGCAAAGCCTAGCAGGCTCATCAGCAGCCAAGTAGGCTGGATTCCGGCAGAAAGGCTTGGTTAACTCTAGGCTGTCCAGGCTTCTCCCAAGCTTCTCAGCCCACAGCCTAACCTTCTCACAGCTTGAAACAACCTCCACCTCAACCC
>CAZAJK010000037.1:7876-9499 GCA_964485425.1 uncultured Candidatus Bathyarchaeia archaeon
ACCCTTCCGTTTCCGCCTTTCACGGTGATTCTGGTTTTAAATCCACAGGAGCCTGCGTCAACCAAGACTTCGGTGGCCAACCTCGTGTTCCCTCAGAATTTGCTTAGGGCGTCTTCAGCGGCGCTTGCCACTGGGTAGGAGACGGGTGAGCAGGTTAAGGCTGGATGGGTTCCAAACTGCATGGTTGCTGTTTCCTCGACGGTGAAGCCTCGGCTAATCATCACGGTTAACATGTTAACGATTTCAGCGGCGGAGGCTCCGCCAGCCACCTGCCCGCCTAAAAGCTTCCCTGAATTCTTGTCGAAGAGAAGTTTAACCTTAAGCTCTCTGCATCCCGGCATGGCGGGTGGATGCCTATCCGGCCCTGCAAATTCCCCTACCACATAGTTGAAGCCTGCCTGTTTAGCCGCGTTTTCCGTGAGGCCTGCTACCCCTAGGGCTAGGCCTCCAACCACGGTGGAGAAGCTTCCAATGGCTCCTGGATTTCTACGTTTAAGGCCGTAGACGTTCGCCCCTGCAACCCTAGCCTCCATGGTGGCTAGGGAGGCAAGCCTTAAAGCCGTAGGCTTACCAGTAAAGAAGGAAGTTTTCTCAGCGCAGTCCCCAACGGCGAAAATGTCCCCGTCAACCGTCCTCATATATTCGTCTACCCATATGCCCCTCTGCTCCCCAATTTTTAAGCCTGCCTTCTGAGCTAGCTCAGTGTTGGGATAGGTGCCAATAGCGATGATTACTAGGTCGGCTTCTAAGGTCTCCCCGCTGCTAAGCCTAACCCTTTCAACCTTCTCCTTACCAATAAATTCCTCGGCTACGGTGCCAGTTACAAGGTTAACCTTAAGGCTTCGAAGGGTTTCCTCGGCTAGGGTGCAGAACTCCTCGTCGAAGGCGAGCTGGAGGCAGTGGGGTAGCATTTCTACAATGGAGATGTTGAGACCCTTCTTTGAAAGGTCGTCAGCCACCTCAACCCCGATGAAGCCTCCACCAATAATAACTACGTTTTTAGCCTTCTCTACCTCGGCTGAAAGCCTAGCCAAGTATTCAACGTCCTTCTTGATGGTGTAGACGTTTTGAAGCTCAACACCCTTAATCTTAGGGACAACGGGGTTTGAACCCGTAGCCAAAATAAGTTTCCCATAGCCTATCTTTTCCCCGCTTTTCAGGGTCACCGTCTTTTCAGCTCGATTTATATCCACAGCTTCGTCAATCAAGATTTCAATGTTTTTGTTTAGGAGGATCCCGTCTGGTATGAGGTTTTTCTTCACATCCCCTATGGTTTGGAAGATGTAGGGGATGCCGCAGGGAACTAAGACTTCCCTCTCCCTTCGAATCAGGGTTATGGAGGCCTCCTTAGAAAACCTTCTAGCCGTGAGTGCCGCTGTGATTCCGGCTGCGCTCCCACCAATAATTAGAACGTCAACCCTCTTCAAGTTGGCCCACCTCTTTTAAGCTTGGAAAACTCGAAGCTTTAATCCGTCGTAGATTTTTTAAAGATTTCCCGGAAACCCCTTCTTGGGGGGTTTAGGCTTTGGAGCGGACGTTCGCCATCCTTAAGCCTGAAACGGTTTCACGCCGCCTTATAGGGGCTGTGTTGAAGAGGCTGGAGGAGGCTGGCTTCGAAATCCT
>CAZAJK010000038.1:0-9452 GCA_964485425.1 uncultured Candidatus Bathyarchaeia archaeon
GTTGAGGATGGAAGTCTCAGGGTTAACGTGTTGGGCTCAAGCACCATCCAAGTCTCCTACTATACAAGTGATTTAACCTTTAAGGCTGGACGGGTTTGGACGCTTAAATTTGAAAGCCCCTGGGCTTCCACGGTTTTTCTCCCCTCGGATGCCTGCGTTGTCGACATAAACGTCGCCCCTGAAGGCTTCTCAGCCAGTCAGGAAAACCTGCAAATTCAACTTCCACCCGGGAAGATTCAACTCTCCTACGTTTTTGAGCCTGTGGTGGCGGAAGGGGGGAGCCGGCCTTCCCAGCTACCCTACTACGTTGCTTTTGGGGGAGCAGCCTTGGTTGTGGCAGCTCTTTACTGGTTTAAGAGGAGAAGAGGTCTTCACGCGCCAGCTAAGCGCGTAGATGTTGAGAGGGTGCTTGAGGGCTTGGAATATTTGAGGCCTGAGGATAGGGAGCTGCTGGTTTTTCTTGGAGAAAGCGGTGGGGAAGCCTTTGAGGCTGAAATCAGGAAACGTTTCAAGCTTCCTAAAACCACTGTTTGGAGGATGGTTAGAAGGCTGGAAAGGCAGGGCTTGGTTGAGACGGTGAAGGTGGGAGGGCAGAACCTGGTTAGGCTCAAAGGTGAAACGCCTGTTTCGGAGGGTTCCTAATTTGCAGGTTCCGCTTAAAAGAAAATTAGCTGGGAGGTGATGCCTGTGGGTTCCAGCCTCCTGAGGTTCACCAGTCTCCTCATGGTCTTTCTGCTTGTGGGTATGGCTTTTTCCAGCCTCTCCCCGGCAGCTCAAGCATTAGAAGAGGAGAAGCCTGAAGCTAAGAAAGCCGAGGCCCTGCTAAGGCTTGCCTTAAGAACGGGGGAGAGGGTTGGCTGGCTTCTAGAAAAGCTTGAACTTCGGGGGTTTGAGGTTCCTGAGGAGGCTAAGGAGGCCTATGCTGAAGGTAAAGACCTTTTGAGAAAGGCTTCAACCCTACTAGAGGAGGGCAAATACGAGGAGACGATAGAGGCTTCCCTGGAAGCCTTAGCTAAGTTTAAGCAGGTCCTCATCCTCCTCGACAAGGAAGACCTTGAAAAGCTTAGGGCGAAGCGGCTGGAGGAAGCCATCAACCGGGCTGAAAAGTTTATTGAAGGGCTGAGCAGGCTGGCTATGGCGGCGAGAGGCTGGCCGAAATCAAAGGGAGAATAGACGTTGCGGCTTCCAGGCTTGAGGAGGCTAGAAGCCTGCTACGGGAGGGCAAAATCGCTGAGGCTGCTCAAAAGCTTGGGGAGGCTAGGAGGCTCCTCTCAGGCCTACTAGGTGAACTCTTGAAAGCCACAAAGCCTCTACGCTTAAAGAAGGCTGAAAAATTCCTTGAAGGACTGGAGAAACGGTTGGAGAAGGCTAGGAAGCGCATTGAAGCTTCTAAAATGCCTGAACATGTTAAGGCTAAGGTTTTGAAGAAACTTGACATGCTAGCTAAGAAGCTTGAGGAAATCAGGAGGCGCCTAAGCGAGGGAGAGCTAGGCAAAGCCTCCAGGGAAATGGAGGAAGCTGAAGGGCAAATAACTCTGAGCCGCCCCCTCAGCATTCTCATTAAGGGACGCAGTTACATTTAAGCGGCAATTTTAACGCTGAGTGAACGGTTAAGGTTTCCTTGCAGAGAGCCGCTTTCAACCCCCTAAGCCTTGACACCATAAACTTATACATTTCAAGCCTAACCTTGGTTGGAGGCCTATAACGTCCATCCCCGCCTCTCTCCACCGCATAGCTGAAAATTTTAGGGTTTCGATGGCTGAAGGCTTTAACCGTGGGGAAAAAGCGTAAACAGCCCAACGTCACCCTTTCAGGCCTCAACCACGCCACCTGCTCAGCAAGCTCAGCGTAGGCTTCCCTCCAACCCTCCACCGGAATCATGGGGTCAATTCTAATCCTCACAGGGTATCCTGCTTCCAAGCATTTCCTCGCGGCTTCTATTCTTCTCTCTGGCCTAGGGGCATCAGGCTCAAAGGCTTCAGCTACCTCCGGGGGATTCAACGAGAAGCTTACAATGGTTTGGCCTTGATGGGGTAAATTTAAGATTCCATCCACCCTGTCAGACTTGGTTAACAGTAAAAGTTTGTGGCGGCGTTGCCTTCCGAAAATGGGGATTAAAAGCTTAGCCATCTTGTCGGTTATGGCTAGGGAGTCGGAAAGCTCCCCCGTGTTGAGTAGGCTGGGAGGCTTAGGCTTCTGAAGCCAATGGTATACTTCGCGTAGTAGGTCGGCCCAATTAGAGAAAACTAGGGGGTCAGTTTTACCTTTAAAGGTTCCCTGGAGAAAGCAGTAGGCGCAATGGTAGGGGCAGCCGTTAGCCCATGCTAGGAGCCAGAAGCTTGGGCAAACTACGTCAGGCCTGGCCTCCCTGAACAGTCTGATGAAGGGTGAGAGTCTGCGTCTGGCTTTGGCGTGGCTAACGGTTTCACCTTGAAGGTTTAACTGGCTTACCATGCTAGCTCGGTTTAGGCTTCCCTGAACTCCTTATAAGAGTTTATTTTGAAGCTGAAATTTCTAGGCTTCTAGGAAGTCTTCGATGGTTGGAGGTTCAGGTGAAAGCCCCTTACGCTTCCTTATTTCACGGATAAGCTGAGGCATCATTGAGGAGGGAACAAACTCCCACTTGTAGAATTCGGTTCCCCAGAAGGCCTTTCCAGCAGTAGCACTACGCATAGCTTCGGATAGGTCGAAGGTCTCTGAGGTTGGAATTTCACCGACAATGTACATGAGGTACTCCTTCTGCTCCATGGAGAGCACCTTGCCCCTTCTGCCCACAATGATCTTGGTGACGTTTCCAACCTGGTCGGCTGGCACCTTCACCGTAACCTTGAGGATGGGCTCCAGCAAGGCCGGCTCCGCTGAGAGGAAGCTTGCGTAGAAGCTTCTACGGGTGGCTGGCATTATCTGGGCTGGACCTGTGTGCACTGGGTCTTCGTGGATTTGGGCGTCGACAAGCCTAGCCTTAACGCCTCGGATGATTTCGTGTGCTAGGGGTCCCTCCTCGATAGCCCAGTTGAAGGCTGAAATGATGGAGTCTTTCACCACGTCAAGCCTCTGCACACCCTTAGTTACATCGGTTAGGATGTTGCAGTGCTCGCTTATCCTCCAGACCCCCCTAGCCTCATCCGCATCCCAGCCGTAGTCTCTTAAAGTTTTAGCCAGCTTATCTTTAGCCGTGTAGTCGGAGATTTCACCTTTCTTAATGAGTTCAACTATTTCAGGCTCTAGGGGTTCAACCTCTATGAAGATTCGGTTATGCTTGTTGGGCGATTTACCCTCGTAGACTTTGCCCTTCCTCCGAACGGTTTCCCTATAGAGCACGATGGGCTTGGAAGTTATTACTTCGATGCCTGCCTTCTGAATCCAGGTTATGGCTATCTCTAGGTGAAGCTGCCCCATCCCCGAAATCAAATATTCACCTGTTTCCTCGTTGATCTTCGTAACTAGGTTGGGGTCTTCGAGGTTAAGCTTTCTGAGGAAGTCTACGAGTTTAGGCAGGTCTCGACTGTGCTTAGGCTCAACAGCTATGGTTACAACAGGCTCACTGACGTATTGAAGCTGCTCGAAAGGCACCATATCCCTAGCCGTAGTAATGGTTTCACCGGCCCTCGCCTTATCTATGCCTAGGAGGGCTGGAATGTTTCCGGCTGGAAGTCTTCCAACCACCTCTCTAAACTGGCCCATAAAGATGCATACCTGCTGGATTCGAGCCTCATCCTTAGCCCCCACCAAGTATACGATGTCGCCGGTGTTTACTGTTCCTGAGAAGAGACGCCCCGTAGCCACCACTCCAGCCTGAGGATCCACCACCACGTTGGTTACGCACATGACAGCTGGACCGTTAGGGTCGCATTCAAGCATGGCTCTGCCCACTTCGCTTTCAAGGTTGCCTCTCCAAATCTTCGGAATCCTATATTTTTGGGCTATGTGGGGTGGAGGCATGTGGCCAATAATCATGTCTAAGATGGCTTCGTGGAGGGGTGCCTCCTTCGTAAGCTCCTCGACGGTTCCATCCTGGTAGTGGGCCACAATGTCGGAGAATTTTAAACCCCTCTCCTGGGCTATTCTAAAGTTTACCCCCCACCTATCCTTGGCTGAGCCGAAGGCCACTGTTCCGCCTTGAAAGCTCACCTTCCATTTGTTCCGATACTCCGGCTCAGCATACATCTCGATGAGGTTGTTGAAGTCTCTGATTATTCGGAGAAGCTTCTCCTGAACCTTTTCAGGCGGAAGCCTTAACTCTTTGATGAGCCTGTCAACCTTGTTAATGTATAGGGTTGGCCTAACCCTCTCCTCAAGCGCCTGCCTGGTGACCGTTTCCGTCTGAACCATAACCTCCTCAACGGCGTCGACAACCACGACTACTCCGTCGATGGCTCTGAGGCTTCGGGTAACCCTTCCTGTGAAGTCTACGTGGCCCGGGGTGTCGATTAGGTTGATAACGTAGGGTTTGCCTGAAATCTCGTAGTAGAGGCTTATGTTGGCGGCTTTAATGGTCATCTGCCTTTTCTGCTCCTCCTCAAGAAAGTCTAAGGCTAATGCTGTTCCAGCTACGGTTGGAGATAGGAGGCCTGCAGCTGCAAGCAGCGAGTCTGTGAGGGTGGTTTTGCCGTGGTCTACGTGAGCTATGATGCCTGCATTCCTAATCTGGTTTGGGTCTTGAACTATCTTTAGCACTTCTGCTGTGGTTTTGAACCTTGGCATACCCTCTTTCCTTCCCCTACTCTCAACTTTTCCTTTTGGACAATACTTAGGGCTTAGAGGTTTACTTTAAAACTTTTCTGACGGCTAAGGCTCAGTAATATTTTTAAAGGTTAAAGTAGGACTGAGTTTGAGGAGAAAACGTTTTGAGCCAGCCGGCTATCAGACTCCAACAGGTCTACACAACCTATGAGGGAGAGAAAAGGCCAGCCCTCCGAAACATAAATCTCACCGTTGAGCCAGGCGAATTTATCTGCATAGCGGGGCCCAATGGCGCTGGTAAGACCACCCTTCTAGAAACCATTTTGGGCTGTCTTAAACCTGTCAGAGGAAGGGTTGAAGTCTTAGGCTACGACATGGCGAAGGATGGGGTTAAGGCTAGGAGGAGGATAGGCTACGTCCCTCAAGACTTCGCCGTTGGGGTTGATGAACCCTATAAGGCTTTAGACGTGGTCTTAATGGGCAGATTCAGCCTTTTAGGCCTCTTCGGAAAGCCTAGCAGCCTAGACTTGGAGAAAGCCTTAGAGGCCATGGAGATGCTGGGCATAGAAAACCTTGCCCACAGACCTGTAGGTAAGCTTTCAGGAGGCCAGCAGCAGAAGGTTATGATTGCCAGAGCTCTAGCCAAGGAGCCTGAAATTTTCCTGCTGGATGAGCCTCTCAGCAATTTGGACTACGATTCAAGGCAGGCTGTTTCAAGCCTATTAAGCCAAATAAATAGGGAGAGAAAGGCTACCATGCTCGTGGTAGCCCATAGCCCTGAAAACCTCCTTCAGCATTGCAGCCGCCTGCTGATTATTTCTGAGGGGAAGCTTGTGGCCGATGTTCGGAGGGCTGAGGTTGAAGACCTAGAGGCTGCGGTTCAGCTGAGGGTTGGATTTAAATGATTGAGGTCCCAGCCCTAGTTTACCGCTCAATGGCTGGAGCTGTTTTGGTAGGCCTCCTCACAGGCCTTATCAGCGTTTTCACGGTTAGAATTAAGCTTTCATCCATGGGTTTCTGCATGTCCCATGCGGCTTTCGCCGGTGCAGCCTTAGGGGTAGGCTTATCCTTAAACCCCTTCACCATGGCCCTAATCTTCTCCATGGCTGTAGCTTCACTTGTAGGGCCTGTCTCAGATAAGGCTAAGCTTCACCCAGACCTAATTACGAGCATAGCTTTCCCGTTGAACATGGCTTTAGCCTTCATTTTCCTAACGTTGACTCCAGGCATAGTTAGGTTTACCAACGAGGTTACAAGCATTCTTTGGGGGAGCATTCTCTCAGTAGGCTTCCAAGACATCGTTTACTTGGCCGGCCTCCTATCGGCCATAGTTGTGGCTGTCATCCTCTTTTGGAAAGAGCTTTTCGCCATCATGTTCAGTCGGAGGATGGCTGAAGCCGACGGAATCAACACTAAACCCTTCATTTACGCTATTATTTTCGCCATAGGGCTGGTGGTAACCTTCTCACTAAAACTGGTGGGAGGCCTCCTAGTCTTCGCCCTGCTTTTCAACCCGGCAGCCACAGCCCTTCAATTCTCTTACGACATTAAGAAGGTGGCTTTGGCTGCTCCGCTTCTCGGGGTAGCTTCCTGCCTCCTAGGCCTAGCCCTCTCCTACATGTTTAACTGGCCGGCTGGAGCTTGCATAGTGCTTGTTTCAACCCTAGGTTTCGCCTTAGCAGTAGCTTTCTCACCTAAAAGGAGGGTTGGAAATGAAGTGTAAAATGGCTGTTTTCAGCCTGGTTTTGGCTCTAGCCCTACTCCTAAGCGTCGGCGCGGCTGCAGCCCGAGAGGAAAAACCCATCGTAGTATGCACTACAACGGTTCTAGGCTCCATCGTTGAACAGCTAGCCGGAGACCGGGTTGAAGTGGTGGTATTTGTTCAGCCTGGGATCTGCCCAGCCTTTTACGATGTTAAGCCGGGAGACCTTTACAGCTTGGAGAAAGCCTCAATAGTCTTCTACCATGGCTTCGAATACAAGATGTGGCTTAAAGGCATGCTGGAAAACACTGGTTCGAAAGCCGTCACGGTTCAGGTTAAGGGGAACTGGAATACACCTGAGGGAGCCAAAAGCTACATCACCACCATTGCGAAAGCCTTAGAGGAAGAATTAGACTTGGACGTTTCAGGGAAAGCCCAAGAGTTAGTAAGCGAAATCGACGAGGCAGCCTCAGAAATTAGGGCTGAAGCCGAAAGCCTAGGCGTCAGTAAGGTGAACGTGATTTGCATGCAGTGGCAGAAGCCCTTCGTAAGCTGGGTGGGCTTCAATGTGGTAGACACCTATGGGCCTCCTGAAAGGCTTCCAGCTGGTAAGGCGGCTGAGCTAGCTGCGAAAGCCAAGTCAGAAGACGTTAAGCTGGTAATCGATAATCTTCAAAGCGGCACAGCCTTTGGGGCTTCCTTAGCCGAAGAAGTGGGAGCCATCCACGTGGTTTTAACCAATTTCCCTGGAGCCATCCCCGGAACCGACAGCTTAGCTGACCTAATGAAGTATAATGCTCGTCAACTCTTCGACGCGGTTAAAAAGGTGGAATACACTGAGGAGCTGAGGGAGGAGATCGGAACCCTTAAAACCCAGCTCACCATAACCTTGACCGTAGCCATAGTGCTGGCGGCGGTAGCAGCGGTTGAGGGTGCAACCTTATATGCGGCAAGGAAAAGAAGGTAGTCTAGAGGAGCTCCTAGCCAAGGTTAAAGATTTCCACGGGCATTTAGGGCCCTTCGCCGCCCTGGGGGTTAAGTTAAGCCTGGCAGGCCTTAGAAAGCTTGGAGCTAAACGCGGCGATACCGGTCTCCAGGCTGTCGTGGAACTCCCCGAGCTGAAAACCCCCTACACCTGCATTGTTGACGGAGTTCAAGTGGCTACAGGATGCACTGTTGGCAATGGAAGGCTTAAGGTTGTTAGGGGTGAAAACTTCGGTTTCAAACTTAGGCTTGAAGGAGGCGAGATAGGCTTTAAGGTTGCCAGAGAAGCCATAGAGTGGATGGAAAACGAGTTGAAGGCTGGAAAACCGATGGAGGAAGTTGCTAGGAGGCTGCTAGACGTTGCTGACAGCCAGGTTTTCACCGAGCTAGGCTGAAAACCCTTTTTATGGCGGCTCTATGGTGGCATGTCTAGCCCTCATATCCTTCTCGGTTAAACCAAGCCTATTCATCAGCTCAACGATTAAAGCGTCTAGGAAGATGGATGTGGCCACCTCGAAAATGGTTCCTAAGGGTGCCAGGGGCTCGTGGACTCCCAGGATTTGCCTAGAGAAGTAGTCTCTTTTTCTTGCTAGCTTAGTTCTGCCGTAAACCACTACTACGTGGTCGGCACACCTGCCGAGGGGGGAGCGGGGGTGAGAGGTTATTGCCACCACCCTGGCTCCAACCTTTTTAGCTATCTTCGCCGCTGTGACGACTAGGGTGGTTGTTCCTGAGCCTGAAACCGCCACTAGCACGTCGTCTTTCTCAAGGGCTGGCGTTATGGTTTCACCTACAACATGGACTTGAAAGGTTAGGTGCATTAGCCTCATGGCGAAGGCACGGCATACTAGCCCGCTTCTTCCAGCCCCTATGACAAGTATTTTCTTGCCTGTCCGCCTGGCCTCCACCAGCATTTCAACGAATTTCTCAACCTGCTTTGAATCTATACGCTCAATGTTGACTGAAACCGCCTTAATTATATCTGCCATGGCCCTTTTAGTTAGTTCCACTTGAAATTAAACCTCCAAAATTTTACTTTATGACGAGAACGTGGCAGGAAGCCCATTCAACCACCTTATAGGTGGTGCTTCCCACCACTATCTTTCTAAGCCCTGTGAGGCCCCGCGTCCCCATAACAATGAGCTCCACCTTAAGCTCATCAGCAACCTCCACAATAACCTCCGCCGGATTACCCTCCCTGAGAAGGGTGTCATAAACCACGTTGAAAGTTTTAACCTTAGATTCAGCCTGCTCTAAAACCTTAAGACCCTTAGTTCTAAGCTTCCTCAGAAGGTCTTCCCTCTCCTCCTCTTCATACTCCAGCAGATGCCTAGTATCGACCACATATAGGACAGTGACTTTGGAGCCGAAGGTTTTTGCAAGCCTGCAGGCCTCATCCAAGGCTTTAAAACTAGTTTCAGAGCCATCGACGGGGGCCAGAATCCTCGCAAACATAAGGCTTCACCACGAATTTAAAAGGATAACCCTTCAGTTTAAAACAGTTTCCAACATAAATGGGGTTAAAAGCGGAGCACTGGGACGGGAATTTGGAGTCTAATGTAGATGGATAGGGCTATGGCTGCTATTACGGCGGCCACAGCCATGTGGTCTTCAAATTTAAATTTAAGCTGGTAGAGGCTTGTCCTAGGCCTTCCAGAGCCATAGCCCCTAGCCTCCATAGCCTCAGCTATTTCTAGGCTACGCTTAACCGAGCTGACAATCAGGGGCACTAGAAGGGGAATCCTACGCTTAATGCGAACTAGAATGTTGCCTCGGTCCAGCTCAAGCCCCTTAGAGCGTTGAGCATCAACAATGGATTGAATTTCTAGGGCGAGAACCGGCACAAATCTTATCGCCATGGTTAATGCGAAAACTATGTCGAAGGGAATCTTACTTTGCTGGAGAGCCAGCCCAAACTCGTCTGGCGAGGTTACTAGGAAGAATAGGGAGAAAGCTGAAACCACTACCACGAATCGGAGGGCCATGGCAGCTGGGAACTCCCAAGGCTTTCCTGAGCCGAAAAATATGAAAACAAGGTTTACGGCGAAGATAAAGACTGCTAGGAATCCTAAGCCCTTAAGGG
>CAZAJK010000039.1:0-9373 GCA_964485425.1 uncultured Candidatus Bathyarchaeia archaeon
CCAGACGCCCACCCAGCCGCCCCGACCCCGATAAGCGCCATGCTTTCAGGAGTGGTTATCAAGACGGGTGTCTACGCCATCATCCGCATGCTCGGGCTGGTGCTTTACCCCTCAACCTTGGACTGGGCTATGATAGCCATGGTGGTAGCCTTCTTCGCAACCTTAACCATGACGGTTGGAAACGTTATGGCGCTTCTTCAAGAAGACATTAAGCGGCTCCTAGCCTTCAGCAGCATCGCCCACATAGGCTACATCATGGTTGGAGTGGCGGTAGGCCTTCTAGGCGGAGCCATAGGCCTCTACGGTTACACAGCAGGCCTACTTCACGTAATGAACCATGCCGTGATGAAGGGCCTGGCATTCCTCGCCGCAGGAGCCTTCATCCATGCAGCTGGAACTAGAAAACTCTCTGAGCTTACAGGTATAGGCCACAGGATGAGGCCCATGGCGGTAATCTTCACCATAGCCATCCTAGCCCTAGCAGGGATTCCGCCGCTCAACGGCTTCGTAAGCGAGCTGATGCTTGTGCTGGCAACTATTAACGCTGGCCTATGGGTGCTGGTGGCGGTTATGCTAGCTAACATTCTGATAGGCTTCGGCTACTACCTACGCCTCCTCTACATCATTATATGGCAGGCTCCGAGGGAAGAGCTCATGGCCATTAAGGGAACCCCATGGCTAATGATAATTCCCACGGGAATCCTAGCTTCCCTCTGCATCCTAATAGGAGTATATCCAGAGCCTTTCCTAGGCTTTGCAGCCCAAGCAGCTCAGGCAGTTCAAAACTTCCAAGCCTACATAGCCCAGCCCTAAACCTTCCCCACAAGTTTTCTCCATGGTAAAAGGAATTCAGGTTTAACCCTAAATGAGTCTCCCATTTTTTCCAGTTTTACGCCTTCCCGCCTCAAAATTTCAGCTTTAACATCCACCCCGAAGGCGTAGCCTCCAAGCGTTAAATCGCCTTTCACCACCCTGTGACATGGAACTATCAGAGCGAAGGGGTTTGAAGCTAAAGCTCTCCCCACAGCCCTAGCATGCCTCGGCAGCTTCAAAGCCCTAGCCAACCCGCCGTAGGTGGTTACAAAGCCCCGAGGAATATTCATGGTGGCCTCCAAAACCTTGGAGGAGAAGGGGTTTAGAAGATTCCAGGCTAAAGGCGGAATATAAGGTAGAGGTTGGCCTTTGAAGGCTCCCCCTAAAAGTTTAAGAAGCCTTTCAGCCTCGCTTGAAGGGCCGGCTTCAAAGGGTTTTTCCCAAGGCTTTAGCATGGCTAAGGCTTGACTTAAAACTTCTTTTCGACCTTTCCTCGAAAAGCTTACAAGTCTAACCTTTCCGTCTAGTAGGCCTAAGCAAAACCAGAATTCACCCAGCTTCTTTACGTATAAGTCGACTTTTTCCGTTAGCTCTCCCCGCCGCGTCTAAAGATGTAGAGGTAGATGGTGTGCTGGCCTAGGCTCTCAACCTTTACAGGTTTCCAGCCGAGAATCTCATAGTCGTGGGAAACCACCCGCGCTCCATCCTTCAACTCCCTTTCCAGCTTAGGTCTAAGCCTCTCATTGGCTGAGGTTGTGAGGAAGAGGGTTACCACGTCAGCCTCGCCAATAGGCACCTGATGCATGTCTCCATGGATAATGGTAATCCTATCCTCCAAACCCCTCTTCCTAACCTCCTCGGTAGAAGTTTTCACCAGGTCTTCCCGAGCCTCAACCCCCACAGCCTTCTTAACCCCAAATTCCTCCACAGCCGTGATGAGAATCCGCCCGTCTCCCGAGCCCAAATCGTAGAGCACATCCTCGCTTCCAACCTTCGCGAGTTCCAGCATTTTTCTCACAACTTCGGGTGGTGAGGCGATGAAGGGAACGTAGGTCAAGGCTTCTCACCCAGCCTTTTTACGCTACAATACCTACCAGCAACACATCTTTTTATCCTTTTCACTCGCTTTTGAGAACAAGAGATATTAAGGGGTAGGCTTACCCCTTAGTTAGGAAGGTTTAGACATGACAAGTGTAACCGAACGGCTTTTAGGCTCCTACTATTGTAGGTTAGCCTTAATCCTCTGCCAGCAGGCCAGAGAATACCTCTACGCTGGGAAAAGGGAGGAGGCAGCCAAACTCTGCAAGTTCATTTCAACCCTCTGCGTCAAAAACGGTTACCCTCTCTGCGTTAAAGAATCTGGGCTCTGCGCCCAAGCCTCAGAAAAATGTTTAGCAGGCTCCCTTGAAGAGGCTAAGAGCATTTGCGAGCAGGCTAGGAGAATCTGCCCTAAAAGTTTCAATGTTTATGGTGGGTAGGAAAATGCCGGCGTGGGTTAAAATAAACATGCTCCGTGAACCTAAAGTTTCCAGGCCAGCTCTAGTTCAGGGGCTTCCAGGCCTAGGCTTTGTAGGCAAACTAGCCGTAGGCTACCTCATAGACGAATTAAACCTAAAACCCTTCGCGGAAATCTACTCCAGCTACCTAGTTCTCCCAGACGGAAACACTGGTGTTCAAATTAGGGAAGATGGAACCTACTATCTTCCACGAATAGAGCTGTATGAGGTAACCCAGTCCAAGAAGCATGCCATCCTCATCACAGGCGAAGTTCAGCCCACCATCCACGGCCAATACGAGCTAGTAAGCCAAATCCTCGACCTAGCTCAACGCTACGGCTGCGACCTAGTCATAGCTCTTGGAGGCTTCCAGACACCCGTGGAAAGGGAGCTTGGAAAAGTTTACGGAGTCTTCAACAACCACAACCTAGAGAGCACTTTAAAGAGTTTGGGAGTGGAAATTACGAGAAGCGGAGCCATCACAGGCGCCTGCGGCGTAATTTTAGGGCTTGGAAACCAGAGATCCTTACCTTCAATAGGGCTGCTCGGAGCCACCCGCGGCGAATACCCGGATATGGAAGCTGCTAGGAGCGTGCTTAAAGTTTTAACTAAGATTTTGGGTTTGGAGTTGAATTTTGCAAGGCTTGATAAGCAGATAGCTGAGCTAAAGTCTAGGCTTGAAGCCATTAGGCGGATTCAGGCTGAAGCCTTCCCAAGAATGCCTCCTGAAAGAAAGCCGTCTGACAAATCCCCCTTCTACATTTAAACCATGTCTCCCTACTTCCCTTTTTCCTCTAAAGGTTCCACCAGCAGGATTGGCCCATCTTTCCCCACAACCTTTACAAGCTGGCCTGCCTTAACCTCCCTGTTACACCTAGCCCTCCACCTCTCACCTCTAAGTTTAACAAAGCCTGGAAGCTCCGGCTTAAGGTCCTCCTCAGCCTCAGCTGTTTCGCCGATTAGCCCTCCAATGAAGGGCTTCCTCCTCCTAGCCTCCACCACCTTATAGGCTGCGAAGACGAAGAAGCCTCCAACAGCCAGCGGAACAGTGTAAACAATGGTGTAAAGCAGGTTAAGCCAGCTTGGGTCCACCGTCCAATTTCCGGGGAAAAGCAGGATTCCGCCTAGAATTACGCATACGAAGCCTGTGCCTCCCATAATGCCGAAGCCTGGGGTTAAAAGCTCAGCCACCAGTAAAACCAACCCCACAATCATGAGGACTGCGGCTCCAAGGTTTGCACCCATAACCCCAATGCCGATAAGGCCTAGAACTAGCAGAAGAGCTCCAATAACCTCTCCCCCAACCCCCGGAGAGGCCAAGCCGAAGATGAGGGCGTAAAGCCCGACGATGAGCAGCATGTAGGCTACGATGGGCTCGGAGAGCAAACTGAAAATCCGGATGCGAAGGCTTGGAGTCCAGGCTTCAACAGGTAGCCCCCTAGTCCTAAGGATAACCTCCCCCTCCATCGACCTAACCGTTCTCCCATCAGCCTTCTCAAGAAGCTCGGGGAGGCTTGAAGCCACCACCTCAATCACTCCCAGCTTCAAGGCTTCCTCAGCGTTAAGGTTGAGATTCTCCATGACAAACCTTCGAGCTACATCCTCGTTTCTCCCGTGGGCTCTAGCCCTCTCCACCAGGTAGGCTGTCATGGCATTCACAATTTTGCTGTTCTCAACGGGTTTGGAGCCCCCTTCAAGCGGGTTAAAGGATACTGGCTGGCAGGAGCCCACCAACGTGTGGGGCGCCATAGCTGCTAGATGAGTAGCCATTAAAATGTAGGTTCCAGCAGACCAGGCCTTACCTCCCGGAGGGTAAACATAGCCTATCACAGGCACCTTTGAATGCTCAATTACGTCGACGATCTTGAAAGTGGCGTCAACCATTCCGCCGGGAGTATTAATCAGCAGAACCACCGTCTGATTGGTTTCCTCAGCGTATTCCACAGCCTCCCTAACTAGCTCGTAAGACATGCTTGTAATGGTTCCCTCCAGCCTAACGGTTAAAACGCCAGCTGAGCCAGGCTGACCTAAAGCCGGCTGGAGAACCTGAAACGCAACGGATGAAATGAAGCAGAGAAGGAGTAAAAGCCTTAAAGTGGAAGACACGGATGGCTTTCCTCTCCCCTACCCCTTCTGTTGCTGCTTCATGAGGCCTAGGATTGTGGCTAGGTCTGTCCCCACGGTAGACGGGGTTACAACCACTAGGTTACGTTCCCTCGCTATCTCGGTTAGGGTTTGAAGCTCCCTAAGCCTCATGGCCATAGGATTCTGGGCATACATCTTTGCAGCCTCAGCCATCTTAGCGGCAGCTTGATATTCGCCTTCAGCCATAATGATCCTTGAGCGTCTCTCCCTTTCAGCCTCAGCCTGCTTGGCGATAGCCCTCTGCATCCCCTCTGGAAGCGAAACATCCTTAATGGAGACGCTAGTAACCTTTATCCCCCAGGGGTCGGTGGCAGCGTCAATAATCTCGGTGAGCCTCTTACCCAGCTCTTCCCTTTTAGTTAAAAGGTCGTCGAGCTCCACCTGGCCTATTATATCCCTAAGGGTGGTTTGCGCTAGGAGGTTGGTTGCAAAAATATAGTTTTCCACGCTTACCACAGCTTTAACGGGGTCAAAAACCCGGTAGTATACCACCGCGTCCACGTCCACCGTAATGTTGTCCTTCGTGATTATCCGCTGCTTAGGAACATCAAAGGTCACCACTCTAAGGTCAACCTTCCGAAAAACGTCCACCATGGGTATTCTGAAGAAGATTCCTGGACCCTTAGCACCCAAAAGCCTGCCAAGCCTAAAAATCACAGCTCGCTCATACTCTTTAACCACCTTCAGCGAGGAAGCCAAAAACATTATAATTATGATTATTAGGAGGAAGAGGCCTCCGAAGGTTGAAACCTCCAAAACGTTACCCCCTAAATGAGACGTTTTCACCTTAGGAAAAGGATTAACCATAACATTTAAGCCTTTAAAGTAGCCTAGGCCAGCCGTGAACCAGTCCTTGAGCAAGAGAGTTGCAGGCGTCGACCTAGCAGGGGTTGAAAAACGCCCCACCGGAATATGTCTTCTCCACCCAAACCTTGAAGCCCAAGCATTGATAAAACATGGTGATGAGGAAATTTTAGAGACAGTTAAAGCTTTTAAGCCCAGCTTGGTAGGCGTCGACGCCCCGCTAAACCTTCCTGCAGAAGGCGGGTTGAGACCCTGCGATAGGGAGCTAATCTCCCGGGGGATAAGGGTTTTACCCCCCATCTTGGGAGGCATGCGCCAGCTAACCTTACGGGCAATGAGGCTTAAGCAGGCCATGGAGGCTGAAAACCTGAAGGTGATAGAATGCTTCCCCGGAGCTGTTCGAGCAGTCTTCAAGCTTCCAGCCAAAAGGAGGCTACCCCAAACCATTAAGGCGCTGGAAGGCTTAGGCTTGAAAATTCGAGAGACTGAACGGTTAAGCCTTCACGAGGTAGACGCCATCCTAGCAGCCTTAACAGCCAGGCTAAGCCTAGAAGGCCTAGCCGAAACCATAGGCTCCCCGAAAACAGGAGAAATAGTAATCCCCAGGCCGGAAGCCCTCCAATGGCTAACCCGAAACCTTTAACAAACCCTGAATAAACATGGAAAATGGGGCTGTGAAGACTCTAGCCCAGCCGAGCCAAGTCGATGAAGAAGATCTTGAGTGCAGAGCCCCAAACATGTATCCCTTATTTTTCAATTGTGGTTTTTTCGATGGTGAAGGCTGGGGTGCAAATACACCAGATAGCTAGTTTTCGACTTCCAAGATTCTCTATGTGGTGGATGTGTCCTGGAGGGATTAGGATGGCGTCTCCCTCCGATACTTTCCACTTTTCAGCGCCTAAATGCATTAAGCCTTCTCCTTCAGCGATCAGGTAAATTTCCGTGAATTCATGCTTATGGGGTATGGTGGCTTTTCCAGGTTCAACCCAGGCTAAGGCTAGGCTTATCTCCCTTGTCCCCGTGGTAGCTAAACCTATTAGTTCAACTACCGTGGAGCCGTCAACAGCTTTAAAAGGCTGACAGCCCTCAACCCGCCTAACAATCATTGGATAAACCCTCCAAGGGAAGATTAATCCGCCTTCCCAGCCTATATGATTTGAGGCTGCCCTGGGTTGGAAGAAGCCATAGTGGCTGAAGGCTTAACCAAGGTTTTCGGCAAGCTTAAAGCCGTGGATAAGGTTAGCTTCACCGTTCGCAGAGGTGAAATCTTCGGCTTCCTAGGACCCAACGGCGCAGGCAAAACCACCACCATAAATATGCTCACCACGCTGATGAAGCCCACTGAGGGTAGAGGCTACGTGGCAGGCTTCGACATTCTGCGTCAGCCCCACCAGGTCCGCCGGAGGATAGGGGTTCTCTTCCAAGACATTACGCTGGATAGGGAGTTGACAGGCTGGGAAAACCTGTGGATTCACGGCCTCATCTACGGGATTCCCCGAAGCCTCCTCCGCAGGCGAATATGGGAACTCCTAGCCTTTGTCGAGCTGGAGGAGTGGGCTGACAAGCAGGTAAAGAAGTATAGTGGGGGGATGCGGAGAAGGCTTCAGATAGCCGCAGCCCTACTCCATAAGCCTGAAGTACTTTTCCTAGACGAGCCAACCCTAGGCTTAGACCCCCAAACTAGAAGCCACATCTGGGAGTATATTTTCAAGCTTCAGAGGGAGGAGGAAACCACCATATTCCTAACCACCCACTACATGGATGAGGCTGAAAGACTCTGCCATCGAACCGCCATCATCGACCGGGGAAGAATTATAGCTCTCGGAAGGCTAGAGGAGCTAAAGCAGATTCTGAAGGGTGAAATAGTTTACGTGCACCTAGCCTCTGAAAGCCTAAACGAGGCTGACAGGTTCGCCAAAGCCCTAGACGCTGGAAACATAGCCCGCCAGATTCAGATGGTAGGCCCAGGTGAGCTAAGCATTACTGTGGCGAAGGCTTCGGAGGCCATACCCCAAATCCTTGAGGCAGCCTCCAAACTCAAGGTGAAGGTTAGAGAGGTAACCTACCATAGTCCAACCCTCGAAGATGTTTTCCTAAAGCTTACGGGGAGAAGGCTTCGAGACGAGGAAGTAAGCGGCATGGACGCTGTCCGCATAATGCACATGAGGAGGTAGCCGAGAACCATGGTAAACCCGGCCAGCGCAGCCTACGTCATGTGGTATAGGCAGATTAAGCGTTTCCTCCGGGCTAGGCCCATGCTAGTAGGCTCCATCGTTCAGCCACTGTTCTGGATGGTTTTCCTAGGCCTAGGTTTTACCTCAGCCCTCCGCGGGAAACCGGTATTCGCAGGAGTCGACTACCTAACCTTCTTCGCTCCAGGCGTGGTTCTTATGGCCGTATTTTTCACTGCCTTCTTTTCAGGCATCTCAGTTATCTGGGATAGGGAATTCGGCTTCCTCAAAGAAATCCTTGTAGCCCCAGCTTCTAGGACGGCCACCATCCTAGGCAGAATTCTCGGAGACGCCACGGTGGCGCTGCTTCAAGGGATAGCCGTACTAGCCATAGCCTACCTGCTTGTTAGAAGTTTAAACCCCCTAGGGTTCGCCTTAACCCTAGTGGCAGCCTTTTTCACGGCTCTTCAATTTACAAGCCTAGGCATAACCATAGCGTCGAAGCTTAGAAGCTTTGAAGGCTTCCAGCTAATCAACACGTTTATAGCGATGCCCGTCATCTTCCTCAGCGGAGCCTTCTACCCCGTAAGCCAGCTTCCAGGCTTAGCAGCCCAACTCGCCTACTTGAACCCCCTAGTTTACGGGGTAGACCTAGCCAGGGAAGCCTTAACAGGCTTAGGTGCTCTACCCCCAACTCTAAACCTAATAGCCCTACTAGGCTCCTCAGCCCTTCTGGTCGGAATAGCTTCCTGGAGCTTTAATAGGGCCACCCTAGAGTAGCTGGGGGAAAGGGCTTCCGGAAACATTTTAACCTTGCAGCCTACGTTGAATGTGAATGTTGGTGTGCCTAAATGGTGGAGCCTTCAATTTTGGGAATCCCCCTAGAGTCCACAGCCATCTTCATCGCTGGGCTAGCCGCAACCTTCATCGTCGTATACTTGGTTAACAAGGCTTTAAGCAGGTATTTTCAAAGGGTTGCAGCTAAAGACCCTAGACTTCTAACCACCTACACCTTTCTTAGGAGGCTAGCCGTAGCCGCCATAGCCCTAATAGGTGTCATGTCAGCCACCTTCACGGCCTTCCCCGAGGCTCAAGGCGTCATAGCCTCCCTTTTCGTGGCGGCGGGTTTTGCCTCCATAGTTATAGGCTTAGCCGCTCAATCCAGCCTCTCAAACATTATTTCAGGCATGTTAACCTCGCTTTCACAGCCCTTCCGCATTGGAGACGCCATCCTCTTCCGCAACGACTTCTGCTTTGTTGAAGACGTCAAACTTATGCATACGGTTCTCCGCACCTGGGATAACCGGAGGCTAATGGTTCCAAACTCCGTCTTCCAAAACGAGATCATCATTAATTACAGCGTTGAAGACCCTACCATGCTGGTCCCGGTCTACGTGCAGGTAAGCTACGAATCAGACCTGGAAAAGGCTATGCAAATCATGGTTGAGGTGGCTAGGAGGCATCCAGACTGCCTACCAGCCAAAAACATACCCAACGCCGTAGTCATGGAGTTCCAGGATTCAGGAATCCTGCTAAGGCTGCTCTCTAGGGCTAAGGACCAGCCAACCGCGTGGAAAATGGCTAGGGACCTGCTCCTAGAAATTAAGAAGGAATTCGACAGGCATGGCATTGAAATTCCCTACCCGAGAAGGTATTTGGTAGCGGGGAGGGAGCTTCAAGAGCACATGGCCTCCCTAACCCAAGCCATAAAAGAGCTTTCCGAAGCCCTAGGAAAATCTAGACAAAACAACTGGGAGGCAAAGGCCCGCTGAAAGAGTTTCCCGGTGAAATCTTCATGAAGGATGGAAGGGTTACGCTTAATCCTTAAGCATCGTGGTGGGGAGGAATCTTTCACTAGGAGTAGCATAAAGGGTTTAATGGCCTATTTGGAACGTAAAGGGGTTGAAGCCGCGGAAGAGGCGCTTAAAAGGCTAAAAATTTAAA
>CAZAJK010000040.1:0-3979 GCA_964485425.1 uncultured Candidatus Bathyarchaeia archaeon
TTTATGGGGGTGGTGGTCCAGCCTGGCCTACGATTCCCGGCTCGGGCCCGGGAGGTCGGGAGTTCAAATCTCCCCCACCCCACCAATTTCAACTTGTTTTTACGGTTCTCGGTTTTCGACTGTTTGGTTTGGAAAACCATTTAACAGCGATCTCCTAGCCTACCTGAAGCAGAGAGAGCTTTGCGAAATGGATGGTGGATCCTTAAAATCTCAAAAGTAGAGTTAGGGTAGTGGGGAGACCTCAGACATGAGGCAGAAAGCCTTAGAAAGCTTCAAAGCTGAGATTTTAAAAGTTCTAGACGAGGTTGTAAGAAGCTGTCCAGCCGAGGCTCTTTTGCTGTCTGGAGGCCTTGACACCTCCATTATTGCATGTCTGGCAAGCCGACACTTTAAACCGAAAACATTAACCGTATGCTTTTCTGGCGCGGAGGCTCCCGACCTAAAGTATGCGAAGCTTATAGCTGAACGGTTTAATCTTGAAAACCATGTTAAGCTTTTCAGCTTTGAAGAAGCTAGTGAGGCTGCACGGCAAATTGTGAGGATAATTGGAAGTTTCGATCCTATGGAAATAAGGAACGACATAACCATTTACGTGGGGATGCGATGGCTTAAAGAGCATGGTTTTCGCTCCGTCCTTACAGGGGATGGGGCGGATGAACTCTTTGCAGGCTATTCATTCCTATTTAAGTTAAACCCACATAAGGTGGATGAGTGGATACGTAGGGTTTCTGGGCGGTGGTTTTTTGCGGCTAAGCCAATAGGCGAAAGCCTCGGCCTAAAAGTTTACCAGCCTTTTACAGATAAGCGTGTAGTCGAGCTAGCTCTCAACATACCAGCCGAATATAAGATAGCCAGCCGCCTCGGAGTAACCTATGGAAAATACGTGTTACGCCTCGCTTTTGAAGGGTTGCTCCCCGCCGAAGTCGTATGGAGGGAGAAACATCCAGTAGAGGTGGGAAGTGGAAGCATCATGTTGAGCCAGATGTTTAAGGTCCCTACTGAAGAGTACGACAGACTATCAAAGCTCGTGAAGCTTAGCAGCCAAGAAGAAGCCTACTATCTAAAGCTTTACCTAGAAGAGTTTGGCAGCATCCCAAAGCCAAAGATGGGCGAGAAAACCTGTCCAAAATGCGGGGCTGGAGTCCCAGCTAACCGCAATTACTGCAGAATTTGCGGAGCCTACCCTGTATAGGCGTCTAATGCTGTTTTTGGCTATCCTATTGGCTCCATCTTTCCACTCTGCCCTTAACCCGCGGGATGGCTGCGTGAAGGTTGCTTCTTGAAACTTAGATGCAGGTTGCTGACCCTGTAAGGTCGGCTTTAGACTCCGCTAACCTAAGATGGCTGGTTTCAAGGTGTTTTTGACGTATTCTTCAGCCGCTAAGGGGACATATTTTTAGAGGGTTGTTATGGGAAATTCAGCCTTTCTCAGCATATCTAATACCTCAGCATATGCTATATCTTCAGTAACATCCTTATAACCTCCTGGAAGAATGAGAAAGCAATAATTCTTCTTTTCCGTGTCAACTTTTACCTCCATAATGTTAACTTTTGTAACAATCATGTGCGCCGTTCTTTTCTCCAACCTTAAGCTTACCATATTTCTGTAAGGTATAAGTATGCATCTTTTGGAAAATTTTCTTCCAAGCATTTTAGCTAGACTGTCAAGGTTAATGCTTAACCCTATAATAGAATATATGTACTTCCTAAACTCCCCAGCACTTCTAGGTAAATTTTTGAATAATTCACTCAACCTTTTTCGTGATATTGGGAATACCTCTTCTAAGCCTTTCAATCCGCATACATTCTTTAAAACCAAAATGCCAGCATCAGTTATTAGGAGTAAATCTAAAACATGTATTCTGTAGGTTCCAAAATAATTTATAGTAGCTGAAAGAGGAATAACACCCAAAACTTTAACCATCATTTCATTAACCCTTTCAACCATCTTCTAAAACATAGGAAGATAAAGTTTTTATGGAACTTAAGCATCAGCCCGAGGATTAAAACGGGGAAGCCGTATTTTACCCCTAACTCCACCAATTTCAGACGTATCTGGGGTAGTGTAGGGGCGGTAGGACTGGCTAGGTGTTACCCCGTTTTAACCTATTAGGGCTTTTAAGCCTAGGAATAGAGGCCCCTTAACGATTATTCTTCCGCCTTTGCTTGTAATGTATTTTAAGGCTTGGGGAGGGATTTCAACGTTTACGTCGCTTGGCTGTTTAACCATTCGAACCCTATGGTCTACTTCACCCTTCTCTCCGGCTTGAGCTTTAGCTTCAACCTCAGCGGCGAAACCAGCCGCCACCGCGTCTAAAAATCTTATCCCAGTGGAAACTCCGTGGCTTCTGGCTTCAGCCACTAGGGGGTTTTCTTCGAAGCCCTTTGGCGGGATGGCTATAATACTAGCCTTATAAACATATATAGTGTTTAGGGCAGCCGGGCTTAGAAGTTTCGCCCCGGCATCCTTCTCGTAAACGTAAGCCTTCACCTTACAGCCGCCTATCTGCCCCTCAAAGGCTTTAAATTCGCAGGGGCCCAAGGCTTCCCCATGGGTTATTGCAGCCTCAACAAGTGCTCTAGCGAGGTTCCACCCTTCCTCGGTGGCTGGCCTCCTCTCAAGCCTAAGCATGGAGGCTAGCTCGGCGTCGGTGAATTTGGCTTCCACGTAGAATTGGGGGTAGCTTAGCTTCCTGATGTCTGCTTCCCCGGTGAGTAGCATTGCGATTCTTTCGACGCCAAACCCCACGTTGAAGACTGGATGGCGGATGTCGTAGTTGGCTAGGGCTACGGGGGAGTAAAGGCCTTGGTCTCCCACCTCAACCCATTCGTCTCCAAACCTGATGAAAACCTCCATTTCGGTTCCGGGAGCATAATACTTGCTGGTGGCCTTCTTAACTTTAAAGCGGGCTTCCTTAAAGCCTAGCTCGGCTAGGACAGCCCTAGTTAGGGCTGTGCCATCCTCGAGGGTTAAATCTTCCCCCATAATGGCTACTGAGGCCACATAGGATTCGTAAAGGTGGAGGCTGTCAAGCCTCTGCTCCCTCCTAAATTTAGGCCCAATCGAGAAAAGCTTGATGGGTAGAGGACGCTTATCCTGAAGCGCCGCCATCACCGGAAACCATAATGAGGTCATGTGGGATCTTAAAACCTGCCTGGTAGGCTTAGGCTCAAGCCTGATAAGCTCGGGGAAAAAACTTAGGATGGTTGTAGCCTCTTCAGGTTTAACATCCAGCCTCTCCACTATTTCTTCGGCTAGGGCTCCCGAATCTATCTTACCCTCCTTATAGGCTCGGAAAATCCTTTTCAACCCTTCAGCCTTATCCTCGGTGAAGCTTGGAACTGCCTCCCTAATTTTAGCCAGGGTTTTAGAGTCCACTCCTAAGTCTGGCCGGGGAAGCTCGGCTAGATAGAAGCATCGGTCTAGGATGATTGGGGCTTCAGGCCCATACTGCCGGTAGATTTCAGCCTCACCCACAATGGAGGGATTTAAAACCTCCTCCAAACCATAGGAAAGAAATATTTCCCTAAGCTTCGAAGCAACCTCCATTACCGGATGCCTCTTCCCCTCCCTACCCTTAACCCACTCAAGACTTCGCCCCTCAAGCTTAAGCAGCCTAGCAGTTTCAAGCCAGGCCTTCTCAAAGTCCTTTTCAGCCATCTCCCGGATTTTCCTGGTGTCGAAAACCACCATCCAATTATTCCCCCTTAAGCCTTGAAGCATGTCTCTCAATGGTTTTTAAGGCTTTTTCAAGCCTCTGCTGCCTGCGCTCCACGACCAGGTCGCTTCCAGTCAATTCGAGCAGATGGCGAATTATATCGCATTTACGTCTTAAGCCTGAAACTAGGGAGAAAACGTGTTCGTCAAGGGTTATCAGGCTGCTGTAGATTTCCTCCATGAGTTTAAACCGGCGTTCAGCCTCTTTAAAGTTCCCAGCCAGCAGGCTTTCGAGGGCTTGGCGTCTGAGCTCCCCAGGCA
>CAZAJK010000040.1:3989-9016 GCA_964485425.1 uncultured Candidatus Bathyarchaeia archaeon
AAGTCTACTCCCACCTCTTCCGGGCTTGGAAATCTGCCCTCCTCCTCAAGGCTGAGGAAGATGGAGGCTTCCGCATATTCCTGGCAGGCTGTCGACATGGCTCCTCCATGCCTAAGCTCCGGGTAGCTCTCCAACTGCTTAAAGCTTTGCTGCAGAATTTTACCCGCAGTCTTAAGTCTTTTCCTAGCCGCTTTAAGCCTGCCTTTATGGGCGAGGATAATGCTTTCCTTTGAAAGCTTTAATACCCTCCTAGCGTCGGTTAACATCCGCTCCCTAAGCATGTTCTTAGCCTTCAGCTCCTTTCCAACCCTGCTGAGAACCTCTCCCAGCGTCATCTGCCAACCCTCAAAGGCTTGGGAAGCCTGCTTAAAAGCACAACCCTACTGTTTTCAGCCTCATCTAAAACCCTATAGCCTATGGCCTCAGCTAGCTGCTCGGCGAAGGCTTTAACCTCCCCATGGGTAGGCATATGTTCGAAGCGTAGGCCTCTTCGCCTTGAAAATCCAACCCACATGTATGCTTTAGCCTCCACGTAGGTTGGCTCCGCTCTACCTAAAAGTTTAGCGTAGTCTTCGACGAGCCCCTCCATGTTTAAGCCTTTAACCAGGGTGAGTCTAACCACCGTGGGGCAGCTGAAGCTTTTCAAGGTTTCAAGCGAACGGTTAACCCTCTGCCAGCTGTCAGCCAGCAGAGGTCTACAAATTTTCCGGAAGACCTCCTCCCTGGGGGCGTGGAGGGAGAGGTATAGCTGGCTGGGCTCAGTTTGAAGGCTTTGAAGGGTCTCAGGCATGGTGGCATTGGAAACTAGGAAGGTAGTCATTCCACGTTTATGGAAGGCTTCTATAAGTTCGCTGAGCCTCGGGTATAGGGTTGGCTCCCCGGTGAGGCTTATAGCCGCGTGAGACGGGTTTAAAGCTTCCTCATATTTAGCCATATCCAAATCCTTATGCGCCTTATATCCGCTCAAAATCCTCCTCTGCGCCCTAATAGACTCTTCAACTATGAATTCAGGGTCGTCTGGCTCCTGGATGGGTCTAGCCGTCTCCGGAGGGGAGGGGAACCCCAAGTCTTCAGGTTGAACCCTCCAGCAGAAGAGGCATCTCAAAGTGCAACTGTAAACTGCGGGGCTCATCTGGAGGCAGCGGTGGGATTGAATCCCATAAAATTTCTGCTTATAGCAAACTCGCCCGTGAACCAGGCTTTCATGAAGCCAGTTGCACTTCTTGACGGCGGAGTGTCTCCCTACTAGCTGGTATTTTTCAGCCCTAAGTCTCTCTCTAAGCAGTTTTTCAGGGCTGGATAAGGTTTCTCTGCTAGCTGAAGCCATCTCCTCCTCAACCTAAAAGCTTAAGATTAAGCCTCCCTATTAAAGGCCAAGCTCGCCTCCAATAGGCTTTAAGGCTTCCAGGCTTAAGGCTAGAAGCTCCTCCAAGCCGAGCTTAAGTTTACCGGCAAACGTTAAGATTTCCTCCCTGTTAACGCTTCTCGCGAAATCCTTCTGCTTAAACTTCTTCTTTAAAGATGAAATCTTAACCTCTTCAAGCCTCTTATTTGGCATTACCAGGGCTGTAGCTATTATCAGGCCTGAAACCCGATCCGCAACCTTTAACGCTAACGTGAGTTTAGAGTCTGAACTGTAACCTGTAAGCTCGTTGTGAGCTCTAATAGCCTCTAAAGCTTCCTCTGGAAGCTTACCCTCAAGCCTCTCAGCAGCCTTAACCCCGTGAAGCCTGAAGTTTTCACGGGTCTCCTCATAGTCGAGGTCGTGGAGAAGACCTACCAAACCCCAAAGTTCCGGGTCTCCGCCAAGCCTTTCAGCGAGTTTACGCATGATGGCTTCCACGGCAAGCGAATGTCTAATCAGCTTCTCATCCTTAAGGTTTTGCCTTAAAATTTGTAGGGCTTCCCCCCTTCCAATCAGTTTTAAACCCCCCGGTTAACCTTCACCCCTAAGGTAACGGTAGGCAGAGGTGGCTGCTAAGGCCCCCTCAGCAGCTGCAGTCACTATTTGATCCAGCCTATTTGAACCATTAGTAACATTCCCCGCGGCGAAAAATCCTTCAACACTGGTAGACATGTCAGCTTTAACCCTGATTCGGCCATCCTCATCCAACTCAACCCCTAAACCTTTAACAGGTTCAACGTTAGGCACGGTTCCAATCTCCACGAAAACCCCATCCACCTTAAGCTGAAAACTTTCCCCCGTCTCCCTTTTAAACTCAACAGCCTCCAAGACTTTCCCGCCTAAAAACCTGACGGGTGTAACCTCGTATAAAACTTCTATGCGAGGATTACCCTCCACCCTTTCCGCTAGGATGGGGTCACAGCGCAGTTTTGACCCCCGATAGGCAATGAAAACCTTGCTGGCATGCTGGGATAAAAGCAGCGCCGACTGGGCGGCTGAATTTCTACCTCCAATCACGACCACGGTTTTACCTCGATACAGGGGGGCGTCGCAAACCGCGCAGTAGCTAACCCCCCTACCCTGAAATTCAGCCTCCCCGGGAATTTCAAGCCTCCTATGCCTCGACCCAGCCGCGTAAATTACAGCCCTAGAGCTTAAGGTTTCACCCTCAGCCAGCTCAGCCCTGAAGCCTCCCCCCTCCCTACGTATCCTTAAAACTTCAACTCCAAGCCTAACCTGAACCCCATAACCCTTCAACTGGCTAAGCATACGCTCAGCTAGTTCAAGCCCTCCAATGGAGCTGAAGCCCGGATAGTTTTCCACCTGGTGGGCTTCGCCTAGGAGGCCGTAGTCTTTCCCTAAAAGTTCACATTCAACCCCATAGCGGGCTGAGTAGATTCCCGCGGTTAAGCCGGCTGGGCCGCATCCAACAATTAAGAGTTCAACCATACGGTTTTTCTACCTCCAGCCTTAAGATGAGGCTACCCCGGCTAAAAGACTTAACTCGGAGGTAAGGTTAACCTTTTTCAAGAGAAGCCTTCTGAAAACATGTTTAAGCGGTGAAGGGGGGTTAACACGGCTGAAACGGAAAGTGTTAGCTGCAGACCTAGATCGAACCCTAACCCCAGGCGGTGAAACCCTAGTTCCCCCAAACATCCTCAACCTCCTAGCCGAGCTTAAAAGAAGAGGATGGCTTCTCATCCTAGTTACGGGGAGGGACAGGTTTTACATTGAGAGTCGAAGGGACCTATCTGGGGTTTTCGACGGCTGGGTGCTGGAAAACGGCGTAGAAATTTGTTTGCCGGAGAAAGGTTTCTCCAAGGTTTTTCTGCCTGAAAGCTGGGAGGCGGTGCGTCAGCAGGCCGCCCGATTCCCCTTCATCTCATGGAAAAGGTGGACTTTCAGCCTCCCAAGGGATAGGCTTGGAGAGGTAGCAGGCTTCCTTGGAAAGCTGGGAATCCCCCTAAGCTATAAGGATAATCGAGGCCTCATCTACGTGCTACCCTCCGGGATAGATAAGGGGACAGGCCTCCTACGTCTGCTCGAAGCCTTAAACGTCGAAGGCTGGATAGCTGCTCTAGGCGACGCCCACGTCGACCTAGACCTTTTCAGGGTAGCAGACTTCAAAGCCACCGTCGACGATGCGGAGGAGGAAGTTAAACTCGCCGCAGACTATATTTCGCCTCTCCCAGACGGTATGGGGGCGGAAGAAATTCTCAAACGTTTGCTTAAAGAGGAGTTTACCCCCGAAAATCAGTCTTCAAGATGCTCGTAAAACCCCAGTGGTTTAAGCTCTTTAAAGGCTCCATGGGCAGCTAGGTGCCGTCTAAGGTCCACGCATAGATGGCATTTCGAAATGTATCCCTCCGGCTTCTCCCTGTAACCATGCTTCTCCGCCAGCTTATAGAGGAGACCCAGACCTCCAGGTGAAATTAAAGCCTTAATCACGGGATGCTCGTTAAGGTCCAAGCCTTTCAGGAGGCTTTCCGGCTTCCTAGCGTCCCCAAACGTTAAACCGCCACAGTATCCCGCCACATAATTGCCATAATTGTCGATGTGGATATGCCACTCCCTAACTATTTCGCTTCGACAGCTTTCATGGAAAAACCGGCTTGCAGGGTAATGCCTGTAAAGATGGCCAAGCTTGTAGGGCATTCTACCCATGGGCAATAAGGATGGAAAGCTTAAAGCTGCAGCCAAGCTTTGAGGCTGCCTTTCAGTCATCAAGCTTAAGTATTCCTCGAAACTCAGGGTTCCCCGTATCCCCAAGCTTCTAAGCTGCTCATAAAAGAGTTCATGGTAGATTAGGAGGTTTCCGCCGAAAATTTCCCTTCCAACACTAATTGCCCTCTCAAGGTTCTCAAAGGGGACACGTTCAACAATGAAAGGATTCACACTTACCAGAACCCCGTGAAGGCCAGCCTCCCTTAAGGCCTTAAAACGCTCCTCAACCACCCCATCACTATTACACCAGAAACAGTTAGTTTCAACAAAGGTTGAAGGGATTCCAAGCTCCCCAGCAAGCCTGACCAGCTCAAGAAGTAAGTTGAAGTTTAGGAAGGGCTCCCCACCAGTGAAGTGAAGGCCCCAATTCACCCCTATAACCCTTGAAAGCCCCGGAGGATAACGATTCTTAAAACATTCAGAAAGCCATGTTAAAATTTTCCTAGCATCCTCGATAGGTAGCCAGTCCGCCTTCCACCCCGGCGAACAAGCATACATACAATGCCTACAACTATTAGTACACTTATAGGTTAACAGCAAACCCCCTGAGAAAGGCCTAGGAACCACAAGCTTCAGCAAGCCTACTAAACACCACCTCGAATTTTGAAAAATAAAATCTTAGGATTTATTCTTCAGCAGCCTTATACATGATGGCGGGCTCGGCGGTACTCTTACCCAAATGGGTTCGGGTCCTAATTGGGAGACTTTACTTTTTAACTGTTTTTCCTAAGCATAGGTTAATCCTGAGCCTTTGCCGCATGATCGCCTTTAAGTTTCAGGTACCTTGTCATGATCATGTAAGCTCTCAGATAAGTGTTTACAGGGAATTAAGATGCGCCTCTTAAGTGTGAGAGCATCCAATTCTATGTTTAGGGCTACTGCACCCCTTCTAAAAAGC
>CAZAJK010000041.1:0-8897 GCA_964485425.1 uncultured Candidatus Bathyarchaeia archaeon
TGAGGGCCGGTGGCTCAGCCTGGTTAGAGCACACGGCTGATAACCGTGGGGTCGCCGGTTCAAATCCGGCCCGGCCCACCACTTAAAGCCTTAAATAACTTAAGGCTTCCGCTTTTCTCGTTTTGAGGCCCATTTTTCTCTTAGAAAGTTTTATTGCCGTTCTTTCCGCCGCAGAATTTCGTTATGTTCTTGACGCAGACTTCGGCTGCTTCTAGGAGTTTCGCTTGGGGTATGCCTGGAACCCCGCAGACTAAAATTAGGAGGTTTTCGGTTTGGAGGGTTACTTTGCTGCTGTCGGCGTCGCGGTAAGGATAGACGGCCACCAGCTTCTCTTCATCTGAAACCACGATTTCTCCCCCCTCAAGCCTTAAAGGCTTTTCCATGCCGATCCCTAGAAAGGCTTCTCCAGGCTTGGCGAAACGCATTTGAAGGCTTCCCTTAAGCTTGTCTAAATCGAAGACCGCTAGGGCAACTCCTGTTTGAATGGAGGCTAGATTGTAGGCGTCCACCACCGTGTTAATGGTTGGAATGGTTTTTCCGCTGAGTATTCTCCTTATAAGCGCCTCAGAGGCAGGCCTATGCTTAGTTGGGTCAACGCCAATTCTCCAGAAGAATTCCCTGTAAGCCCTGAAAATAGGCTCATCCTTTAAGGTTTCAAGTTTAAAGCGCTTCTTAACCCAGCTAACCACCTCAGCCTTAAACCGTTCAAGCTCAGCATTTTGCCTCTCAACCGTAACCCCATAGATTTTCCTGGCTAAAACCTTGAGGTCTGGGAAGGCTTCAGCCACCTCGGAGGCTATGGTGAGCATCATGGCTTCCTCAACTTTTCCAGCAGCAGCTGCATGGCAGGCTCCCTAAACTGGTTAAATCTTGGGTTGAAGGTTAAGGTTGGGAAACTCGCCGACGTGTAGAAGGATAGGTCGCGGATGGTTGCCCCGAAACGTAAAGCTAAGGCTGCAGCCTCCACCTTGTCAGCTACGTTGGCCTCCCCCAGAAACTGGCAGCCTAGAAGTTTGCCTGAAACCTCGTCGAAAACCAGCTTGGCTTTAAACAGGTTTCCTCCGGGAAGCGACGTGTAATGGTCTCGGTATTCAACATCTCTAGCCACCGCTTTAAACCCAAGCTTTAATGCCTCCTCTAGGGTGAGTCCAGCCCTTCCAAGGTGTAGCTTGAAAACCTTAGAGAGGAGGCAGTGAAGCTCGCCTGGATAGGTGACCGCGAAGCCTGAAAGATTGAACCCCGCTACAAATCCCTGGAGCATGGCTGAGGAGGCTGTTTGAGCGTTGACAGGCTGCCCACTTACCAGGTGGTGGACCTCGGCAACCTCCCCAGCGGCATAAACATCTTTAAGGCTTGTTTCCATTCTGCCGTCGACCTGAACGCCTACTGAGCCTAAGGCTGCACCCATTCCTTTAGCAGGTTCAAGGACAGGCTTAACGCCTGTGGCGAAAATCACAAGGTCAGCCTTAATCCTCTCTCCCCCTTCAAGTTCAACGGCTTCAACCCTTCCTCGACCTAGAAGCCTTGAAACCTGTTTTCCTTGACGTATTTCAACCCCATTCTCCCTTAGGGTTTGACCTATGATGGTGGAGAAGTCTGGGTCGAAGGACGCCCTTAGAATTCTGCTTCTAACAAGTAAGACGGGTTTAACGTTTCTCTTCTTTAAAGCTTCACATAGCTCGGTGGCAATGTAGCCTCCGCCTACAATAACGCCTACCTCCGCCTCCTCCAAGGCTTTAACCAGGCCTTCAGCCTCTTCAAAGCTTCGAAGCGTGAAAACATTAGCTAGGCCTGTTCCAGGGATTTCCGGAATTAGGGGTGTTGAGCCTGTGGCTAAAACAAGCTTACCATACTTGATTACAGTTCCATCTTCAAGTTTGGCTTCATGCTTCTCAGCTGAGCCTCCCACGAGTCTCCCATAAACGAGGTTTGCACCCTTAAACATCTCTTCATCTCTGTGGAAAACCCCCTCAGCTGGCGCTTCGCCAGCAATGTAGAATGGGAGCGGACATTTGAAGCAGAAGCCCTCTTCAGGTTTAACTATACTGATTTCCCACTCAGGTTTGAGGCTTCTAACGGTTCTAAAGACCGCTAGGCCTGCATCTCCCCCTCCAGCGATTAAAACATCCACCTTCAAGGCTTCTCTCCTCTGAATTTATCCATATCTGCCTTCCAAAGTTTAAGCGTTGACTTCTACGCTGAAAAAGACTATTATTTTGGATGAGCACCTAGGCCTGGCGGCCTTAAATATGAGGAAAAGCAGAGTTTCAGCTTCCTCCAAGAACTTGGAGAATTGAGAGAGGTTTGAGGCTGGCAACCTTTAATAGTTTTAGAGTTGCGATTCTAGGAGGCAGAGGTGAGGTTTGGATGCCCCTCTACGTGATGTTGACAACCTTAACCTCTGAAGGCAGGAAAACCTTGAAGGAGAAGCCTGAAAGAATTTTCGAAGTCAACCGTGAAGTTGAGGCCATGGGGGTTAAAATTCTCACCCAGTATGCGCTGCTAGGCCCCTATGATTTCGTGAACATTTTAGAGGCTCCTGACAATGAAACCATTTCAAGGGTGGCTGTTGAACTGGGCTCACGGGGAACCATCCAAACGCTCACCATGGCGGCAATACCAGTGAAGGAGCTAGTTGAAAGTTTGAAAGCCTCAAAGAAGAGGAGAAAGTAGGGACTCCCTCTCCCCCTTTTTCCCTAAATTTTAAGGCGTGGAAGCCAGGCCTTGGAAAACCTAACCATCGAAAACGTGAAAATCCTTTACGGCGAAGACCTAACGCCCATAGATAGAGGCTACCTAATGATAAGGGATGGCTTCATCCATGAGGTGGGGAGAGGCAAACCGCCAGGTAAGGGCTTCCGCATCGATGGTAAGGGGCTCACCATTCTACCTGGACTAGTAAACGCCCATGTTCACCTGGGAGACTCGGCGGCGAAGGAGCTTGCCCTAGGTTTAAGCCTCGAAGAGGCTGTGGCCCCTCCAGAAGGTTTTAAACATAGGTTTCTCAGGGAGGCTGAAAGGAGGTTTCTGGTTGACTCCATGCGGAAAACGGCTTCAGACATGCTAGCTTCAGGCGTAGTATGCTTTGCAGACTTTAGGGAGGGTGGAATAGAAGGCTTAAACCTTGCCCTTAAGGCTTTGGAAGGCTTAAAAATTGAAGCCTTACTTCTCGGCAGACCAGCCTACCATTTAAAAGGAGACGCCTTTCGAAGGGAAGTAGAGGAGCTTGCCTTGAAGGCTAGTGGGCTTGGAGTGGGAAGCTTAAGCAGCTACAGCGACCGTGAGCTGGAATTGATGGCTGAAATTTTTAGGGATAAGCCCATAGGGGTTCATGTGGCTGAGGCTCCGGGGCTCAAAAGCTCTGAGGTTGAGAGGGCTCTTAACCATTTGAAGCCGAGCTTCATGGTTCACCTAGTCCACGCTGCTGAATGGGAGCTGAAGCTGGCGGCTGAGGCAGGCGTGGGGGTGGCGGTTTGCCCTAGGTCTAATGCCTCCTTCGGCCTTGGCCTCCCAGACCTGAGAAGCATGCTTAATTCGGGGTTAAAAGTGGCCCTGGGGACGGATAACGTCATGGTTTGCCAGCCCGACATGTTTCGGGAAATGGAGTTTGCCTCTAGAAGCTGGAGGCTTTTCTACCGCGACCCCGCTTTCCCTCCCCCATTCCTAATCTTTAAAATGGCGACGCAGTGGGCTGCCGAGGTTTTAGGTTTGAGGAGGCTTGGCGTGGTTAAGGAGGGGTGGAAGGCGAGCTTAATCCTCGTAGACCTTGAAGCAGCCAATGTGGCTCCCGTGCATAATTTGATGGCGGCCATAGTTCATAGGGTTAGGGCGGAAAACGTCATGCTTACGTTGGTGGGTGGGGAAATAGCTTTCAGCAGGCTTCCGCTGGGAGAATGGAAGGCTTGAGAAGGCCCTATGTAATTTTAAATGCTGCCATGAGCCTAGACGGGAAAATAGCTACCAGGCTTGGAGACTCCGAGCTTTCAAGCCCGGAGGACTGGGATAGGGTTCATAGGCTCCGCTGCCAGGTCGACGCCATCCTAGTAGGCGTCAACACCATCCTAGTCGACAACCCCAAGCTTACTATCCGATGCGGTAAACCCGTGCTCAAGGTGGTGGCAGATAGTTTGGCTAGGACTCCGCCAAACGCCCGCCTCATAACCCATAGGGGAAATAGCCAAGTGCTCATCGCGGTTGGAGGTCAAGCCCCACCAGGCAGGGTTGAAGCCTTAAGACGTGCTGGGGCTGAGGTTTTCCAGGCTGGTGGAGGTCGAAGAGTTAACCTTAAAGTTTTATTGGAGGAGCTTGGGAAACGGGGGGTTAAGCGTCTCCTAGTAGAAGGCGGGGGAAACCTCAACTGGAGCCTCTTTAAGGAGGGCTTGGTAGACGAGGTTCAAGTGGCTATTTCACCGGTAATTATAGGCGGGAAGGACGCGGTAACCCTAGTGGAAGGCGAAGGCTTCGGAAGCATAGGTGAGGCTAGGAGGCTTAGGCTGGAAGCCGTTGAAAAGGCAGGCTTTAACCTAGTCTTAAAATATAAGGTTGAGGGCTGAAGGCTTGGAGCAGGCTGAGACTCTAAGCCAGATATTCGAGAGGTTTTCCTACGGGGAAAGACCACGCCTTAACGAGGTAGAATTTCTACTCAAAGCTGGGTCAAGCCTTCTTCCAGCCCTCGCCTCAGCCTCTAGAAGGGTTAAGCTAAGCCTCCGCGGAGACGTAGTAAGCTATTCGAGGAAGGTTTTCATCCCCTTAACCCGCCTATGCCGTAATTCCTGCGCCTACTGCGGTTTCAGGCAGCCTCAGCCTAAGCTGGGAGAAATCTACCTTAAGCCTAGGCAGGTTCTAGCTTTAGCTGAGGCTGGAGCTAGGGCTGGATGCTTTGAAGCCCTATTCACGTTGGGTGAGAAACCCGAGGAAAAATTTGTTGAAGCTGAAAGGGAGCTTAAGCAGCTGGGCTACGGAAGCACCATCGAATATCTCTACGAGTGCTGTAGGCTAGTATTCAAGCATGCAGGCCTTCTCCCCCACAGCAACCCTGGAATCCTAACCAGGGAAGAGCTGAAAATGCTTAGGGAAGTCAATGTGAGCTTGGGCCTCATGCTTGAAAATGTTAGCCCAAGGCTGAGGGGGAAGGGAGGCCCCCACGAGCTAAGCCCTGGAAAAGAGCCTAAACTTAGGCTTGCCACCCTCGAGGAGGCTGGAAAACTACGCATAGCCTTCACCACCGGGATCCTCCTAGGCATAGGTGAAACCCCAGCCGAGCTTGCCGCGTCGCTTCAAGCCATCCTAGAAATCCATCAACGCTACGGCCACATCCAAGAGGTAATCATCCAGCCTTTCAAGGCTAAGCCTGGAACCCCCATGGCTCAGCACCCCGAGCCAGAGACCAGCCAAATTATGGCCGCCATAGCCGTAGCCAGCCTACTCTACCTAGGCGACATACCCGTCCAGACACCTCCAAACCTTTGGCCTGGAAAGCTTAGCCAGGCGGTGGAAGCCGGGATAGACGATTGGGGTGGGGTTTCCCCGGTTACGCCTGACCATGTGAACCCTGAGAGGGCTTGGCCCCATGTAAGCCTGCTTAAAGAGGCTGTGGAGGGGTGGGGGTTAAAATTTAAAGTGCGTTTACCCATTTACCCGCGATACGTGCTGGCTGAAGAATTCATTCCTGAAGCCTTCAGGGAGGCTGTGAAAAAACTTACAGATGAAAAGGGGTATGTGAGAGGTGAAATCGTTGGAGAAGGCTGAAAACCTTAAAGGGCTTAAGCTTCTCAAGGAAACGGTTTTTTCAAGCCTCGACCCAGCCTTCGCCTCAGCTCTAGATAAAGCCTTAAGTGGGAAGGAGTTGGACGCTGAACAGGGGGAAAGACTGCTTAAGGCTAAGGGCTTCGAGCTTCACATGCTCATAGCCGCCGCGGACTATGTTAGAAGTCTTAGGGTTGGGGAAACCGTAACCTTCGTGGTTAACCGCAACATAAACTTCACCAACGTCTGCGAGGTTAGATGCGGTTTCTGCGCCTTCAGCCGCCCCCCAAACTCTCCCGAAGCCTACCTAATGAAGCCTAGCCAAGTGGCCGAGAAGGCGTTTGAAGCCTGGAAGCTTGGAGCCACAGAAGTCTGCCTTCAAGGAGGCATCCACCCCGAGATAGGATTAGACTATTACCTAGAGATTTTGAGGGAGGTGAAGAAGGCAGTCCCAGAAATTCACACCCACGCCTTTTCCCCGATGGAGGTCTACCATGCAGCCGGGAAAGCCGGGGTAAGCATTGAAGAGGCTTTAAAAATGCTTAGGGAGGCAGGGCTTGACAGCATGCCTGGGACAGCTGCCGAAATCCTAAACGACAAGGTTAGAGCCCTGCTCTGCCCAAGGAAGCTTGGGGTTAAAGCCTGGGTTGAGGTGGTTAAGACCGCTCATAGGCTTGGAATCCCAACCACCTCCACCATGATGTATGGCCATGTAGACTCCGACTGGGAGAAAGCCTGCCACCTACTGCTTCTCAGACGGATTCAGAGGGAAACAGGAGGCTTCACGGAATTTGTCCCCCTAAGCTTCATCCACTGGAAGGCGCCTATCTACCTGAAAGGGCTTGCAAGGCCTGGAGCCACCGGAATCGAAGACCTAAAGCTTCACGCGGTTGCCAGACTCATGCTTCAAGGCCAAATAGACAATATTCAGGCTTCATGGGTTAAGTTAGGCCCAAAACTGGCCCAGGCAACCCTCTACGCCGGAGCCAACGACCTTGGAGGAACCCTCATGGAAGAGCATATTTCAAGGGCTGCGGGAGCCACCGTAGGTCAACACATGCCCAAAGAAAAGCTCATAAGGCTTATAAGGGAGGCGGGTAGAATTCCAGCCCAACGGACAACCACCTACCAAATACTGAAAGTCTACGGTTGATGGCCATGTGCAGGATGATGCTCTGGGCTTCTAAAAGCGGTGAACTCCCACCCAAACAGCTTCTAGAGGGCCTAGTTAGAATCGCCGAAAAGGATAGGTTTGGGAAGAGCCACGGGAATGGTTGGGGGATGGGCTGGGTAGACCCTCAGGGAGGGGTAGGCCTCTACCGAAACCTTAAACCCATCTGGGAAAGCCAAGTTAACCTTCCAAGCCAAACCCTAACCCTGATCCTCCACGCTAGAAGGGGAAGCCATGTTGCCCCTGAAAACACCCACCCCTTCCGGTGTGGACGTCTCATACTCGCCCATAATGGGATGGTTTCAAAAGCCTTCACTAGGCCTTTAACCCGCCATAAGCCTCAAGGCGTAACGGATAGTGAAGCCTACCTCTGCCTTCTGGCAGAGCTTTTAGAGGAGGAAGACCTGGTTGAAGCCTTAAGGCGAAGCCTCGAACTGGTTAAGGTGAAAACCGCCCTCAACCTACTAATCATCCATCTGGCTGAAAACCCGAGGGAAGGCGAGGCCTACGCCTTAAACTATTTTAGGGCTGAAAGCTCGGAGGAGGCTTCTAAAGGCTATTACACCCTGCATTGGAGGCTGCTAGACGAAGGACTAGCCGTCGCCTCAGAGCCCCTAGACGAGGCCTCCTGGACTCCAATAAGCCTTGACGGAAAACCCATCCTTCTAAAGGTGAGGTTTGGAGCCCCCGGGAAATTTGAATTTTTAAGGCTTTGAGGTGTTAAGCTTGGCCTGGCGGCTTCTAGACGTTGAATGGCCGGATAAGCCTTACTATAACCTAGCCGTAGAGGAGGCTGTCGCGCTGGCTGTGGAGGCGGGAGTAGCCCCTAACACGCTTAGGTTTTGGAGGAATGATAATACTATTGTGATTGGGAGGCTTCAGTGCGCCAGCCTTGAAGTCCGCTTTCAAGAATGTTTAAAGCATGGGGTTAAAGTGGTTAGAAGATTTACGGGTGGAGGAGCAGTATACCACGACTTAGAAAACCTAAACTATGCTGTCTCCTTTAAGAGGCCTAGCCCCATCCCAGGAGACGATGTAAGCCTAGGCTTTAAAACCATAGGCGAAGCCGTAGCCCTAGGCCTAAAAAAGCTTGGGGTTGAAGCCTGCTTTGCCCCTGTGAACGATGTTCAGGTTGGGGGGAGAAAGATTTCGGGGATGGCTGGCTCCCTCATGCGTGGAGTGCTCTTCATCCACGGCTGCCTCCTCGTGGGGTCAAACCTGGAAATTCTTTCAAGGGTTTTGAATGTTCCCAGGGAAAAGCTTGAAGCTAAGGGGGTTGAGGCTCCGAGAGCTAGGGTTACCACCCTTAAAGCCGAGGTAGGCCGAAACCTATCCATGGAAGAAGTGAAGGGGGCTCTCTTAAAGGGCTTTGAGGAAACCTTTAATGTGAAATTTGAGCCTGGCGGTTTAACCGGATGGGAGCTAAAGAAAGCCGAACAACTCTACCGGGAGAAATATTCAACCATGGAGTGGAACCTAGGCCCATGCACCCTATGCCCTGAAAGGGAGAGAGACGTGAAAATCCTAGTTAAAATTGCCTCTAAACGGTGAATGCGAGTTGGAGGTTTACCGGCATACCGTCCACCGCTCTCCAGGAGGTAAAACCATAAGAGTCTGCATTTCCACGGCCGGCGGCAGGATTTCAAGGGTAGTTTTCACGGGAGACTTCTTCGCCGAGCCTCCAGAAAGTCTAACCGAACTTGGGGAAAGCTTGAGAGGGCTAAAATTGGAGGATGAAGAGGCTGTGGCTGAAGTTATCTCAAAATTTTTCAGCCGAGGGCAGATATGGCTGCTAGGGGTTACCCCCGCCGACTTCAAGGAAGCCGTAATTAAAGGTTTGAGAAGTCTTCGAGCAACGCTTAAACATTAAAATGGAAATTCTAGCTTTAAGAGGGCCGGTAGTTCAGTGGAATGAATACCCGGTTCGCACCCGGGTGGTCGCGGGTTCGAATCCCGCCCGGTCCACCAGCTTTCAGGCTAA
>CAZAJK010000042.1:0-8705 GCA_964485425.1 uncultured Candidatus Bathyarchaeia archaeon
TTCTAAACTGGAGGGCTGTTGCGCTAGCTGTCATGGCTGCCTTAGCCTTAAACTGTAAGGTTTCAAGGCGAACCCTCTTCATGCGTAAAAACTACTTTTACCCCGACCTCCCCAAAAACTTTCAAATTTCCCAGTATGATAGGGCTGGAGGTGCTCCAATAGGCTCTGACGGCTACGTCGACTTCATGGTTGAGAAAAAGCGTAGAAGAGTTAGGATTAGGAGGATTCACCTGGAGGAGGACCCTGGAAAGCTTAGCTATAAGGGCACCATAGACACCTCGCCCTACACGCTGGTAGACTATAATCGGGCTGGCATAGCCCTCCTAGAAATCGTAACCGAGCCCGACCTTGAAAGTCCAAGGGAAGCTCGGGCCTTCCTCCAAAAGCTCCGCTCCATCCTTGAGCATCTCGGAATTTTTGATGGAAGCCTTGAGGGAGCCATGCGCTGTGATGCTAACATTTCGATGGGTGGGGGCGGCCGGGTTGAAATTAAAAACATTTCCAGTTTTAAGGATGTTGAGAGGGCTTTAAATTTTGAAATTTTGAGGCAGCGCAGCCTCCTAGAGAAGGGTGGAACTGTCAGGTCTGAGACTAGACATTGGGATGAGGCTAGGGGGGTCACCTTAAGCCTTAGGGTTAAGGAGGAGGAGCAGGATTATAGGTATTTCCCGGAGCCCGACCTCACCCCCATCGAGATAAGTGAAGAGCTTGTGGAAAAGCTTCGCAGGGAAATGCCTGAGCTTCCAGACGCTAGGAAAGAGAGGCTTATCCGCCAATATGGACTTCCAGTCTACGATGCTGAGGTTTTAACCAGCGACAGAGCTATGGCTGACTTCTTTGAGGAGGCAGCCCGCCTCTCAGGCAAGCCTAAGGCTGTGGCTAACTGGCTTATGGGCGACGTCCTCCAAGTACTATACAGTTTAAACCAAGACCTAGCCGAGTCAAAGCTTACCCCACACTTTCTCGCAGAGCTAATAGGCCTCATCGATAAGGGTGAAATCAGCATTAAGATTGCCAAGAAAGTGCTTTGGGAAACCATGAAGACAGGTCTATCTCCCTCAAGGGTGGTGGAGGAGAAAGGTTGGAAACGCATAGCCGACGAGTCCAAAATAAGGGAAATCGTGGAGACAGTTTTCGCAGAGAATAGGAAGGCGGTGGAAGACGCTCTTAAAGACCCTAAAGCCCTCCACTACCTTGTAGGGAAAGTTATGGAGAAAACCCGGGGGATGGCTGACCCAGAAATCACCTATAGGCTGGTTTCTCAAAGACTTGAAGAGGAAAAAAGGAGTTAAACGCTGTGCACCGTATACTTTTTGCAACCTCAAACTCCGGCAAGTTTAGGGAAGTAGCCTCCCTGGCAGCCAAGTTAGGCATCCAAGTGGAGTGGGCAAAATTTAAGGGCGTGGAAATCCAGCATGAAAACCTGTCTGAAATTGCTAAGCATAGTGTTAGGCAAGCCCTTCAAAGGTTTGGAAGACCCGTCATGGTGGAAGATGCAGGCCTGTTCATCGAGGCGCTTAAAGGCTTTCCAGGCCCCTACTCCTCCTACGTCTATAAGACCCTGGGAGTTCAGGGAATCCTCAAACTCATGGAGGGGGTGAAGCGTAGGGAAGCCTGCTTTCTTTCAGCCATAGCCTACGCTGAACCAGGCCTTGAACCCAAAGTTTTCCTGGGGAAAGTTGAGGGCTTCATTGTCCCGGAAGCCAGGGGGTCTAAAGGCTTCGGCTTCGACCCCATCTTCCAGCCTAAAGGTTCGGAGAAAACCTTCGCTGAAATGGGGGTGGAGGAGAAAAACAGGTTTTCCCACAGGGCTAAGGCGTTGTCAGCCTTGGCTGAATGGCTTAAACGAGGTAAACCCTAATTCCAATATATTTCGATGGTTTCAACTATGCCCCCGGGCTCCCAGAAGGTGGAGCCTAAATCCTGCTCCAAGGTTTTCAGGTTTTCATACCAGCTTTCAAGCTGAGAGTAGGTGTAGCTGCTGTCTCCCCTATTATATTCCTCCACAGCTTCATTGTAGGCTTCAACGCTTTCCCAGTAGAATTCAAGCCTGCTACAATAGTCGAGGTAATAGTCGTAGGTTAGGGGGTATGAACTATCCTCTGGGTGAACCGTGTAGGTTAGGGTTCCCCAAAACTCGTCAGGCTTCATCCCAGAGCAGTCAACATATTTCCATTTCACAGCGTCAAGAGCAATCCTACCATAAGTCTTTCCCACCTCAACGTAGGCTATGGAGTCTCCCTCAGTCACATCCACATAGACTAAGCCCAGGTCGCTGGTGTTGAAGGCATTTAAGGCGTGGCCGGTGCCGTCGGTAAAGCCAACTTCCACGTAGGCGCATCTAAAACCATACCTCCACGCCCTATCCCTAAGCGTTATAGCGAAGCCTGTGCAGTCAAATTCTCCAGCCTTATAGGCAAACTGATCTGTATCGTCGAGTTCGAGAAACTCTTTTAATTCTCGCCATGTGGGGTCTCGGAGGCTGGCGGATGGCTGCTTAAATTTTCCTGTAAGGCTTGATAGTCAGCCTGAAGCTTTTCGATTTGCTGATTAGCCTTTTCAAGCTCAGCCTTTAAACTTTCAACCTGGCTTTCTAGGGCTTCCTTCTCCAGTCTGAGGTTTGAAATCTGCGATTCATAGTCTTTAACCAGTTCATTTAATTTTTCAACTTCACCTTTAAGGTTGGAAAGCTGCCTTTCATAGCTTGAAACTGTTTCAGACAGCTTTGATTTAAGATTTGAAACTTGCAGTTTAAGCCGGGAAACCTCAGCCTCATATTCAGCTATAGCCTTCTTAGCCCTTTCAAGTTTAACCTTGAGGGCTAAAACCTCCTGATTTGCCCTCTCTAAACTCGACTTCAACGTTGAAAGCTGCTTTTCCTGCGTGGAGATGGTAGCATTTAAACTTGAAATTTCAGCCTCATATTCAGCTATTTTAGACTCATTTACAGCTAAGCCTAAACCATAACCAGCAATCACGCAAAGGATTAAGCATACCACGAAAATAGGAGTAAATTTCAAGGCTAAGTAAAAAACCGCCTCTAAAATTTAAAAATTTAAGTTAGTCCTTTCCCGGGTCGTCGATGCCGCACCACTAAGTTGGCTTCGGCTAAGCCTTATATTTCATCGAGAGGCAGCTGAATGGTTAACATTCTTTTGCCAGCTATTTCGCTGCTACTTAGAAAGCTGATTAGGTTTTGTAGGTTGAGAAATGCTTGAAGAGTTTTCTCTATCTGCTCATTTCCCTGGTCGGTTAAAATGAAAACGCCTCCCCGACGGTTTGCCTCATACTTAGAAATGAAACCCTTAGCTCTAAGCTGATAGATGGTTGGGTATAGGACGCTGGGAGCAATAAAGACGCCAGTAAGCTCGTAAATGCTTTCGATGATTCGGTAGCCTGATAGGGGGCCCTTATTTCGGAGCACGAGTAAAACAACAACGTCCAGGAAGGCTTTTACAAACCTTTCTAATACATTCTTATCTCGAAAATTATAGCTAATCAATTCGAAACCACGCTTTCCAATTTTGGCAAGTTAATCATAATATCGGTTATGTTAAATAAATTTTCTTTCGCGAGGCGAAATATCCTTCAAATTCGAACTTTAATTAGTCATGCTGAACATTTTCCTGAATAAATTCTTTAAATTTGAAACATTTTTAGAAGTCTAATGGTGACATTGCTTGAAGCTTAAAGTTAGGATTGATGGCAGGCTTTTCTGCCACTTTAATAATGTCAAGCCTGAGCAAGCCCTAAAAATAATACTCTACTTTACAGCGGTAAAACCTTTTAATTCCACCCCCCTCCCAATTAAGGTTGAAAGTAGAGTGGTGGAGGCGATCTTTACAAAATGAAAATCGCGCTGATAGTTGTTTCACTTGTGGATGAAGCTCAAAAAATTTCAAACAACCAGTTGGAGGCGGAAATTTCGTCAAATATTGAGCTTACCTCGATTCCGTGGAGTAAACGGCTGATAAAGGTTGCCGTGTTTGAGACCCCCCGCCAGCTGGCGTCTGCAGGGTCTCACTGAAGCCCCAGTCTATAAGCCATTAAAAGGTATACGATTATTTCCCTTTGGTAGGGGCCAAAATTTTCCTCAGCAAACTTTCTAACGGCTTCGGCTGACTGCATTTTCCGCTTAAAAAAGAAGTGTGAAACTGCTCTTCTAACGCCTAGGTCGTCGGCTGGAATCACGTTTAAACCTAGTGTAGCCGCCATTACCAGCTCGGCTGTCCATCTGCCCATTCCACGGAAGCCCGTTAAAACTTCGATTATTTCTTTAGGGGTCAGCCTGTAAAGGCTTTGAGGGTTAAAGTCCCCCTCGGCAACCCTCACCGAAAAATCTTTAATATATTCTGCCTTTCTGAGGCTTAGGCCGCAGGATTTAAGTTCTTCGAGGCTAGCTTCAGCAAGTCTTTCGGGTTCAGGGAACCCATAAACTGTTTCACCCCCAAAGTTTACATGCTCCCCAAACCTTTCGACAATATTCGCAATAATGTTTTCAGCTACTTTGAGGGCGATTTGCTGTTGAACAATCGACTTCACGATTCCCTCGTAAGGGTCAGCCGCCATCAGCCCGGCTCTGCCAAACCCTCTCAGCCTAGCTAAAACCCGTTTAAGGACGGGGTTACGCTCCATGAAGCGGTGGAGGTCTGAGGGGTCTTCAACCCCGTGAAGCCTGAAAACGGCCTTTGCCACCTGGTTTTTAAGCCTTCTACCCAGTTTAGGAGTTGTAAACTCGAGAACTGGTTTTTCAGGTGTTCCAAGCCCTCTAACCATAACCGGGATAAGCCTGCCTTCAAGCCTGAAAGCCCTAAACCATTTTCCGTTTCTTACCTGAGCTGGCGTCGGCCTTTCAGGTAGCACGTCGAATTTCAGCTTAAGCTCCCAGTCGAAGGGGAAGTTTAACTTCACCCTCCATCTTAAAGCCATCCGGCTTAACACCTAGGAGGCCCTGTTAAACCTTAAAATTCTTATAAGGCTGGTGGATGTTTCTATTTCGTTTGGCTAGGGGAGAAGCTTAGGGTTGGCGAGGATTCACGCCCACCGGAAGGGGAGGTCGCATTCGACTAGGCCTGTCAGCAGAAGGCCTCCTCCATGGTGCACTTACAAGCCTGAAGAAGTGGAAGCCCTAGTGGTTAAGCTGGCTAGGGGAGGGCATCCTCCAAGCGAAATCGGCATAATCCTCCGCGACCAGTATGGCATTCCTCTGGTTAAACCCATCACGGGCAAAAGCATAACCCAGATCCTTGCCGAAGCCGGCTTAGCCCCAAGGATTCCTGAGGACCTGGCCAACCTTCTTGAGAGGCAGAAGCGCATGGTTCGCCACTTGGAACGCCACCGCGGAGATAAGAAGAATGTTCACAGCCTCCAGCTTCTCGAATCAAGAATTCACAGGCTTATTAAGTATTATCGGAGAGTTGGGAAGCTGCCTCCAGACTTCAAGTATAAGCCTGTCTCAGCCACCTTCATGTAAACGTTAGGAAGGTAGGCTATGGGTAAGGATGTTGAAGGCTTCTTCAAGGCTTGCATGGAGGCCGCTGAAACCTTAAAACGCCTAGTTGAAAGGGAAGGCTACATTCCCATTTTCACCCATGACGACCCAGACGGCCTAACGGCGGGAGCCATCCTCGGCAAGGCCATTCAGAGGCTTGGAGGCGCCTTCAACCTCCGCGTTACCGACAGGGTTGACGTTAAGCTGGTCGAGGAGGTTAAGGCTTTAAAGGGTCCCTGCCTCTTCAGCGAGGTTGGAAGCGGCTATCTCGACCTGTTAGCCCCCCTAGCCTCAAATAGGGAAATCCTCGTTTTCGACCACCATAAGCCGGTTGAAGCCAAGGGTGAAAAGCTCGTCCACGTTAACCCTCACCTTTTCGGAATAGATGGCGCCAGCGAGGTCAGCGGCTCAGCCGTATGCTATTTTATCGCAAGAAGTTTGGGTGAGGAGAATAGGGATTTGGCTCCGTTAGCCGTTGTGGGTGCGCTGGGAGACCTTCAAGATAAGGATTTCGACAGGAAACTTGCTGGGCTGAACCGGAGGGTTGTAGAGGAGGCTGTTGAGGCTGGCCTGCTAGAAACGGGCATCGACCTGATGTTTTATGGTAGGGAGACTAGGCCTATCCATAAGGCAATAGCCTCCACCATGAACCCTTTCATTCCGGGGTTAAGCGGCAGGGAAGACCGATGCTACGGCTTCCTGGTAAACCTTGGGATAAGGCTGCGTGAGGACGACAGGTGGAGGACGGCTGCAGAGCTAACCCAAGCCGAGAAGCAAAAAATCTTCTCGGAGATTACCGCTTACCTGGCAAGTTTAGGGTTTAAGTCGGCCTCCATTTTCAAGCTTATAGGCGAAGTTTACACTCTCAAGCTGGAGAATAAGCTTACACCCCTCCGGGATGGAAGGGAATACGCCTCCCTCCTAAACGCCTGCTCCAAAATGGGGAGGCCAAGCCTAGCCCTAGCCATATGCTTCGGGGAGAGGGGTGAAGCCCTAGAGGAAGCTCAAAAACTGTTCAACGAGTATAGGAGAACCATCTCCGAAGCCATCAACAGGATAGTTGAGGAGCGCCAGCGCATCAAAGCCTTAAAAAACTTTTACCTGGTCGAATGTTACGGGCTGGTGGATGAGCATAAACTAAGCCCGGTGGCAAGCCTCCTATCCTCCTCCGAGGCCATAGGCGTAGATAAACCCATGCTAGCCGTAACCGACGCCAATGAAGGCGAGGTCAGAATTTCAGCTAGGGCTTCGAGAAAACTTGTGGAGGCAGGCATTAACCTAGGGGAAACCCTTAGAGTGGCTGCTGAAGCCGTCGGCGGTAGGGGTGGAGGCCACAGCGTGGCTGCCGGAGCCACCATAGCTAGGGAGGCTTTCCCAAGGTTTCTTGAGGCTGTGGAGAGGCTGATAGGTGAAAGCCTTAGCCGGCAAGGTTAAGGTTGAAGCCCTCTTAAAAGTGAGGTTTAAGTCTGTTAGGCTAGCCGAGGCTGTGGTGTCTGCCGTAGCCCCAGACAACAAGCCTACACCTAAAGGCTTAAAGGTTAAGGCTTGGAGGCAGAAGCAAAACCTTTTAGGGTTAATCCAGTGTTCTAGGGGTGTTGAAACCTTTGTGGCAACCCTAGACGACCTGCTTGCCAGCATTCAAACAGCCTGGAAGACCCTAGAGGTGGTGGGAGACGGGAAAAATCAGAATGAGGCTTGAAGCCGTTCTAACCCTAAGCGGGGAAGCCGAAAAACTAGCTGAAACCATTAACATGCTCGTGGAGAAGGCTAACATGGAAACTCTGCTAAAAGGTGTGCCTAAGGGTTTAGAGGGGGAAGCCGCCCGCATCGATGAGTGGCAAATTGAGGGCGCTAGGGTGAAAGTGAAGGTTTCATCGGGCTCGAGGGTTCGAGCCCCAGCAGCCATCATCAGGTTTAGGAAGCTTCTAGCCGAGGAGCTTGGCAGAAGGTTTAAGATTGGCGTTAGAAGGGTTGAGGTGCCAAGCTTAACCGTGGAAGTTTTGGAGGCAGCTCCAAGCCAGGCAGCCTTAACCAAGATTCGAAGCCTCGAACACGTTGAAGATGCTAGGGTTGAAGGTGGAAAACTTTTCTTAAACGTTAAGCCTCTTGGTGAAGCTGAGCTTAAAAGGAATGCTGTGGATAGGCTGCTTAACCTCGTTTCCGAAATAATTGCAGCTGAAGCTGCCCCTAAAGCTGTGGAAGCCTATCCCGTGGTCATGCGTGGACCCATACGCCCGGTTAAATTTAGGGAGGACCCCGCCAGGGTGGCGGTTGAGCTAGGCTGGGTTAAGGAGTTCCCGGGCAGAGGCCAATGGATTTACACGCCTCCCTACACGAGGCTCCTAGAGGCTATTGAAGCCATCCTGGTGGAGGAAATCCCGGAGAAGCTGGGCTTCCAACCCTTCATGGTTCCCAAGCTTATCCCCCTGGAAGTTATGGGGAAAATGCCGGGCTACCTGGAAGACATTCCGGAAGGCATGTATTATGTTTGCCCTCCCCCAAGAGACCCCGAAGCCTTCTCCAAGTTTAAAGAGGAATTAAAGGTTACGGGGCTCATTAAGCGGGACCTTTTGAGAGAGGCCATTAAGGAGCCAGACTACGTGCTAGCTCCAGCCCAGTGCGAACCCTTCTGGCAGCTTTTCAGCCATGAAACCTTAAGGCTTGAAGATTTACCCTACAAGTTTTACGACCGTTCAGGCTGGACCTACCGCTGGGAGGGGGGAGGCGTCGAGGGCCTAGTCCGCGTTCAAGAGTTCAGAAGGGTTGAGCTAACCTATTTCGGAAGCCCCGAACAGGTGGTGGAAATAAGAGATCAGGTTCGCGATGCTGCTGTGAGGGTGGCTGACAGAATCTTGGAGATGGAGTGGAGGGTTGTGGCAGCCCTCCCCTTCTACATGCGTGAAGGAAGAGTGGAGGATATAAGTGAAAGCAGGAATGTGGCAGCCTACGACCTTGAAATTTACCTTCCCTATCGAGGTGATAGGGAGGAGGCTGAATGGCTTGAAGTCGCTGGATGCTTTATCCACCGCGATAAGTTTGTGAAGAGCTTCAGCATTAGGGAGGCTAGGAATAGGCCTCTATGGACGGGGTGCACGGGACTAGGAGTAACTAGGTGGGTGGCAGCCTTCCTAGCCACCCACGGGTTTAACCCCGACGACTGGCCGAGGCAGGTTAGAGAAAGGTATCGAGAGGCGGGGGTGCCTAGAAGCCTCCA
>CAZAJK010000043.1:0-8462 GCA_964485425.1 uncultured Candidatus Bathyarchaeia archaeon
AGCTAAGGCTGTGGGCAGCGGGGTCCCCATAGGGATAACCATCAGCCGAGATGAAATTTTAGGCAGTCTTAAAATCGGCGAGCACTCAAGCACCTTCGGGGGGAACCCCCTAGCCTGCATAGCCGCCTCAGCCAGCATAGACGTGCTTGTCGAGGAAAGGCTTTGGGAGAAAGCTGCAGCCCTAGGAAAGCATTTTAAAGGCTTGCTTGAAAAGCTGGCTTCACAGTTTAAGGTTATCCGTGAGGTTAGAGGTTTAGGCCTCATGCTTGCCGTCGAATATCGCTTCGACATCCTCGACATTCTAAACGGCCTCCTCGAAAGAGGGGTGATAGCCTTAAGCTCTGGGACGAGGATTCTACGGTTCCTCCCACCCGTAGCAATTACGGAGGACCAGCTTAGCCAGGTGGCTGAAAAACTTGGAGAGTGCACCAGCCTCCTAGAGGCGAAAATTGGGGGTGAAAGGGGTGGGTGAAGAATGGCTGGTGAAGCTTGAGGTAGACGGAAAACCTATACCCCTAAGCCCCTTTGTTCAAAAATTCTTAGGCTCAACCATAGCTGGCATGGTTTCGGCTCTTAAGGGGGTTCCAGCAGGCTTTAAAAAGGCGTCCATAATGGTGGAAAAGCCCTCAGAGGAATAGGTCTTTATCCCTCGGCCTGATAAGCCGTGCTCCCCCAGGCTTCCTGCTCACCTTAAACCTATAGCCTCGAATGATGGCTATGGGTATCCCTTCATCAGCCTCACCCATCACGAGTTCGGCTGCTGAAGCCAGCTCATCAGCCACGGCAATCTCCTTAACCTGGAGTATCCGCCCGTAAAGGTCTTTTTCCCCACGCCTATCGTGGATTGGCTCCATTCCAGCCACACCCAAGGCCACGTTAACCTGACCTATTCTGAAGGGTCTCCCGAAAGTGTCCGAAATTATTACGGCAACCCGCTTCCCAGTCAGCCTTCTAATTTCCCTTCTGATTTTTTCAGCTGAAGCGTCTGGGTTGGCTGGGAGCAGGGCTGCAGCGTCCCCACCTGAAACGTTCGACAAGTCTACCCCTGAGTTGGCGCAAACAAACCCATGCTTAGTTCTGGTGATGAGGTGGCCGTTTCGAAGCCTTAAAACCTCTGAGGCTTCCCGGAGGATGAGTTCAACTAGCTCGGCGCCCCTGCCAGTCTTCTCCGCCACCATTCTTGCGTAAGGCCCTACTTTTACGTCTTTAAGTTTGACGATTCTCCCCTCTGCCTTTGAAACGATAACCTGAGATACGACGATGACGTCGCCGTCTTTGAGGGTTAAACCAGACTTTCTTAGGGCTTCCACCAATAATTTGGCGATGTTATCTCCAGGCTTAATTAAGGGTAAACCTTTAATGCCGTAAATCTCGATTTTCGGCAGGGCTTCCATGGCTGAAACCTTCAAAGGGGTAGTTAGGGAAATTTTAAATTAAACATTGCCTGTAAAAATTCATCTCAGGATGGTTTAGCAATGATTTCGACGAGCATACTGAAGGTTGGAGGATATCTGGCTGGAGTTCTAATTGTAGCCCTTCTCTCCATCCATTTTGGCCTCAACACCCAGCAAATAATTTCCATGACAGTTTTCCTAGCCATAATTCTTGGAGCTATCACCTATTGGAGGCTTAGGTTAGCCTTTGCCCTTGCGGGAGTAGCCATCATGTTCTTCCTTGGGGTTCTCGACATCCCCCACCTCATCAGATATGCCCACTTCGACGTCATCCTCTTCCTCATGGGGATGATGACCATCATAGGCTTCCTAGAGGACAGAGGCTTCTTCGAATATCTCCTAGCAAAGCTGATGAAGGTTTTCAGCCGAAGCGGAGTCCTCCTATTCACAGGCCTCCTAGTGATGTCTACGCTTTTCGCAGCCCTAGTCGACGAGGTGACCTCCATCCTTTTCATCACAGCCTTAACGCTTCGAATAACTAAGCGTTACAACCTTGACCCGCTTCCCTTCGTAATTGCAACGGTTATGGCGACCAACGTTGGTAGCAGCTACACGGTTATTGGGAATCCTATAGGGGTTCTCATCGCCTTTGAAGGTAACCTAACTTTCCTAGACTTCATCATGTGGGCTACCCCGGTAGGCATAGTCGTTTTAATCTTAACCATCTTCCTAGCCCTCATCTACTGGAAATCCTATGTTAAAGCTTTAGACCTTGGAATCAAAACCATGCCTAATGGGGGAGAGGAGGAGAAACATCCAACTTTTAAGGAGATGAAGGTTCCATGGATTGTCTTCTTAACTACGATCTGCGGCCTAGCAGTTCACCACCCCCTTGAACATGCGCTTCACCTCCCCACCAACAGTCTCCTCCTAGCAGTTCCTGTTATCATGGCTGGAGTATCCCTCTTTCTCAGCGGGGATAGGGCGAGGTACATTTTCGAGCATAGGGTTGAATGGTGGAGCCTAGGCTTCTTCATCTTCTTCTTCACCTCGGTGGGAACTCTCGCCTTCACAGGTATAACGGACCTTATAGCTAAGGGGGTTTTAAGTTTCGCCGGGGAACATGAATTCACCATTGTAGCCATGTTAACCTGGATTTCAGGAGGCTTAAGCGCCTTCATGGACAACATTCTCGCGGTGGCAACCCTAATCACCATAGTCCACAGCCTTGAAAACATTGGTCTGAACGTTTTTGCCTCTTGGTGGGGTATCCTCTTCGGAGCCTGCTACCTTGGAAACTTAACCATGATTGGAAGCACAGCCAACATCGTAGCCCTGGGAATCCTAGAAAAAGAAAGGAAACGCTTCATAAACTTCATTGACTGGGTTAAGCCAGGCCTATTCATAGCTGTGCCTGAGCTGCTTCTAGCCACAGGCCTCCTCTACCTGCAGCACTTCGTCTTTTAGGAGCTCAGAAAACTTTCAAGCCTTGAAGTTTTCGGAACCCCTAAAATCTCGTCAAAGCTGATGTCTAATGCTTCTAGGAGAGGTTCAAAGGTTGACTGGATGTGTTCAACATACTTGTTTACGTCGATTTCCTCTAGGGTTGCTTGGGCTAGAAGCTTGACTCCCGGCTCCCTCCTAATTTTAACATAGCGAATGACTGTTCCTGCACCTATTTTCTCCCTAAGCTCTCCGGGCAAACTTTTAACAGCCTTAACATGTTGCGGAGTGGTTTTCTCATATTCATCTATGTCTTTGCCGAGAACCACGGTGAAGGCTAAATCTTCAAGCGGATATTCCCTTCTTCTAAGCTTCTCGTAGCATTCCTTAACGATGGCTTTAATTTGCTCCCTAGCCTTGTCAAATCCCTCCGAGTTTTGCACCCTGCTTAAAATTTCAATAGCCTGGGTGAAAGCCTTCTTCAGAAATTCGGGGGTATTCCTTTTCTTGCCTGTCAACCCTTTAATGTCTACGTTTCCATCTGGATAGACACCCACATAATTCTTCTTGCGGGTTGAAAAGACGGTATACCTATAGATTTTATCTACGTCGAGCTCCATGCCTAGCTCAGCTTCACACCAGCGCATTAGCTCTCGTATCTGTTCTTCGCTAGGTTCCCTAAGAAAAACAGAGTCCGTATCTCCATATACTACTTCGATGCCTAGAGACTGGGCTTTCTCAATGGTTTTGGTTATGGCATATCTGCCTATGCTTGCCGTGGCCTCAGCTACAGGTGGACAGTAGAGCACGAAGTGTTCAGCTCCAAAAACACCATAGGCTGCGTTTAAAACCACTTTAAGGGTTCGCTGAACAATATCATACCAGCTTCTAAGCTGGGGTGGGAGACTCTTATCCTTAGCCCTAGCCTTATACCATTTAACCCTCAGGTCTCTAAGCGAGCCGATGAGGAGGCTGGTAATTCCATGTTTACGCCTACAAACCCAATGGGGGGTCTCTGGAATCCTGTTTTCCCTGCACTCCGGATGTGGGCATCTAACGCTCTCATAGGATAAATTCCAACGTTTAATGATGCTTGGGTATAGGCTGGCAAAGTCTAAAACTACCACATTAAAGTTTACTCCGCTTTTCGGCTCAATAACCACTGCTCCCCGATACTTTTTACCCTTAATTACAGGCTGGGTTGCAGTGTAGCCTTTAACGGCTAGAATTTCGGCTTGGCTTGGAATAAGCATGTTAAGCCTTCTATGCTCGTAATACATCATGCTTTTAATCCAGCTGGAAACACCCTGCCTCGAAACATCTTCAACCGGCATCTTGGAAACCCTGGCAAGGGCTACGATGAGCTTTAAGGTTACGCCTCCGTCAAGTGCAGCCAGCCTATAAGTCAGCTCAGCATCCCTGAAACAGTAGGCTGCGAGGTCCCTATAGCCTAGCTCGGAAACATTACCCTCAATGGGGAGTTTGCCTACGCCTAGAACCGCTGAAGCTACATCCTCTAGAGTGTTTTCCCGGTATTTCTGGTCGAAGGCGTAAACCTGGATGGCCCGGTTGAAGAAGAACTTGTAAAGGTCGATGTGGATTCCGTAGGTTAGGAGCGCTGAATCTCGACTCATATCGATGGGGATAACCTCTTTCGGGAAGCCTAGCCTCTGGGCTCTATGCCAAAGGTAGCGTAGGTCGAAGTCGTCCCCATTAAAAGTAACCACGATGGGGTAGGAGGCTAGGGTTTCAAGCGTTGCCCCAATTAGTGAAACCTCATCCTCAAAGAACTCAACCTCAAACTTTCCCTCAATCTCAGCTGAACCCTCCCCTATTCCTGTTCTCCTTAACAGGTAGACCTTTCTGAAGCCGTCGCTGGAACAGAAAGCCACCGCTATCACTGGGTATAGGGCTTCCCTAGAATCTGGAATGCGATCTAAACTTGGAGACTCCACCTCAATATCTACGGCTACAAACCTGAGGTCTGGAACAGGACATTCAAGGAGTTTAGCCCATCTTAAAGCATATTCTCTAAACTCTTTGGGCTCGTTTGCGAAGGCCTCTTCAAGCTCTCTCGGAATCGGAGAGCTATCTAGGGTTGGAAGGGTTTCACCTTCCCTCAGCGTATAGGGCATTCCAACTTCAAAGTTTAGGTCGTAGAGGTAGTTTTCGTAATATTTGATGTCGGCTTCCCAAACCCTGGCGTCGGGCCTAGCCTTAGGGATGGTTTCACGGAGGGAGTAGGCTCTACCCCCAATGGTTAGGGGGTCCTTAGCCACGATCTTGGTGATCTTTATGGGGCTGTCGGTGAGCGGGTTATGTTTTTCAACTACTTCGAAGCCTTCTACCCCGCCTTTACCAGCCACCTCAGACATTTCCTTAAGCTCTTCCGGGGTTAGATTGGTGAAGCAGTAAGGCTTATGGTTTGTAGTGTCATACCATAGGAGGATTTTACCTTCCACCGGATCGTAAAACTTCAATACGGCGCAGTGTAAATCGCCGTCGTAGGTTGCGGATAGAAGGTAGGCTCCCTTGAAGGAGGTAGCTGAAGACTTCTGCTCCCAAAGTTTCTTGAGCCTTTCAACCCAGTTTGAGCCTTTAACCTCTGCTTTTTCCTCCGCTGGCTGGGGTTTTAACCCTTCTTCGCTGAAAAAGCTTTCCAGGCTTGACTGTTCAGACATGGAGTTTAGCCATGTGGAATATGCTGAAGCCGCCTATATAATTACTTCCCTCGCCTAGACTCTATGAGGCATAAGAATTCGAAAAGGAGCTTTGAAGCCAGTATAGCCGTAACTCCATTATCGTAGAGGGGGGAGAACTCCACCACATCCAGCCCTACAAGGTTAAACTTCGAGGTTAAGGCTTCGAAAAAGTCTAGGACTTGGGTTGGAGTTAACCCTTCGGGCTCTGGGTTTGAGGCTGCGGGGGCATAGGCGGGGTCGAAGACGTCCATGTCTAGGCTTACGTAAAGCTTGGTAAACCCCTTTAAACATCGAACCACCCTGTCGAAAACTTCCTCCAAGCTTTTCCTCGAAACTTCAAGCGCTGAAAAATATTCTATCCCAGACTTTTCAGCGTATTCGGCTTCCTCGCGGCTTATAGCTCTAACCCCTAAGAGGAAGATTCCCCTGTTTCCCCTCCGCTCGATGAGCCTCCTAAGGTAGGTGGTGTGGGAAAATCTCCTCCCCTCATAGCTGTCCCTCAGGTCGAGGTGAGCGTCGAAGATGAGTAGGGCGATGTCGCTTGAAAGGCTTCCAGCAGTAGAATAGGTTAACGTATGCTCTCCTCCAAGCACGACGGGAAGCTTCCCAGCCTCATAAACCCTGGAGAAAAGAGCTTCTAGCTCCTGGAAGGGGTCTGCAACGCCTGAGACCTCTAGGTCGCCTAGGTCGTGGATTGCAAGCTGCTCAACGTAAAGTCCGGCTCTTACACTGTAGGTTTCAATGTTTAGGGAGGCTTCTCGAATGGCGTTAGGGGCATGTCTCGAACCGAACCTGTAGGTGCTGGTTAAATCGTAGGGGAACCCGAAAATCACGTATTTGGCCTGGTTGAAGTCTACTTGAACCCCCGCGAAGGGATTCGCCGGAGATATAAGTCTGGCCATTCCAGCTAACCCTTTGGGCTTTCCCGGAAAAGGCTTATGTATAGGTGGCTAGGTAAGATTTAAGGGTTATGGAAAGGTTTAAGCAGGAGTTTACGCCTTCTCAAAGCCTTCTTTTAAGCCGAAACCTGAAGCCTGCCACCCTTCTCCTAGCCGCCATATTAATTAACCTTGTTACGGCCGTGTATGCCTCCCAGCTTTTCTCCAACCATTACCCGTTAGGTATGGATTCCTTCTCACACCTCCCCAAGCTCTTCTACCTAGTCGAACACGGCTTCGCCTCATGGTTTTTCGACTGGTATGCGGGGATGCCTCTTTTCCTTTTCTATCCGCCCCTAGCCTACCTCCTAGCATACCTTCCAACCTTAGCGGGAGTCGACCCCCTCCTCTCCTATAAAATAGTGGAAACAGGCTTCATTCTGCTTGCGGTCCCCCTAGTCTACTTGCTGGCTAGGCGGATTGGGCTTCCCAGGGAGAGGGCTGCCTACGCGGTTTTAATTTTCTCGTTGATTCCTTTCGTGCCTTTAAACTCTCTGTTCTTCGGGAGGTTCACCAATATTGTCGCTTTACCCTTCTTTTTGGCCTGCCTATACTTCACGGTTGACGTGGTGAAAGGCTTCTCTAGGAGAAGCATGTTTCTTGCCGGGGTTTTCTTCGCCTTAACCCTTCTAACCCACCATCTTTCAGCTTACATGCTTGCCCTCGTGCTGGTGATTTTAGGGCTTAACTTGCTGGTGGAGGGGCGCAGCCTCCGCGGCTTAGTTAAGCAGTTCTTCTCCTTGGGGAGCCCCATACTTATCGGGCTAGTTTTCTCGAGCTTCTGGCTTATCCCCTTCATCCTATACCTGCACTACTGGCATCAGCTCGCCTTAAAGCCTTCAGCCATTTACTCCCTCCCCATAGCTGTTTTCGCCTTCGTGGCGACGGTGTTGGTGGCTTCAAGGCTTACCGAAAAAACTCTGAAGCCTAAAAACATGTATGTAAGGTTTGCCTTCGTGTGGGCTGTCCTATTTTTCGCTTACGGCTCATTCCTGCTCCCAGTTGAATACCTGGTTCCAGCAGGGGGAGAAATAGACCTAATGCGCTTCCAATTGTATGCCTCGCTGCCCCTCGCCCTACTCCTAGCCGACACTGAAACTTTTTCGGCTAACGTTGGGAGGAGGCTTAAAGGCTTAGGCCGCGATACCGCCGTTTTCCTCACCCTTCTCTTCCTAGTTTTAAACGTGGTGTCTGGGGGAGTTATCCTAGCCTTCACGCCGCGTGTTGTGGCTAACGAGGTTAGGGTTGGAGAGATTCCCCAGCCGCTGCTCGACTATCTGTCATCTCGAAGCGAGTTTGGAAGGGTGATGGCTATAGATGCACCCTTCTGGGTTTACCTTCTCCCCCACTACACGGGTAAACGTCTCATCGACGGCTGGTATCCTCAGGGAAGCATTTTAGTCATGCTTAAGAAAGTCGGGAAATACGACACCTTAAACACCTGTGAAGACGATTCTCTTCTCCGGCATTTCATTGAGCGGGCTGACGACTACGGGATTAAATGGGTTATTGTTGGAGTTGAAGGCCGAACCTATTTGCTTGAAAACTCCAGTTTCAAGCCTGTTCTCGAGGCTGAAGGGGTTATCCTCTACGAGAATGTTAATTCAGTATGCTATGTGGATGTTGAGCCTCAGGCGGTGGTAGCCTGGTCTTGGAGTAAAGATTTAATTGAGCTTAACATTGAAACCGTGGCTGAAGAAACTAAGGTAACGGTTAAAGAGGCCTATTTCCCTGCGTGGAAAGCCTACGATAATGGGGTTGAAATACCCCTCCAGAAGAGTGAGCTCGGCTTTATGACCTTCACCCTCCACGGGGCTGGAAAACATAAAGTTCTCTTGGTTTTCGAGGACTTCAGCAAAGAACTTCCTGAAGATTTAAAGTCGACGTTGAAGGAAAGGCTTGAGGAGTTGAAACCTCTAAGCCTTAAACTTTCTCAAATCTTCCAGAATCCTTAAAGCATAAGGCAACTATGAGCATGCCTAGGA